>NZ_JBOZDP010000003.1:0-202982 GCF_051265835.1 Actinotignum inguinis
AGATCGGTGAGCGAAGCAACCTGGTCAATCACCAAACGCAGCCGCGCGTCCTTATCGCTGCTCGCCCACAATTCCGCCAGATGCGGCTCCAACTCATCCGGATTCTCCAAGAGCGCCTCGACGAGGTCGAAAATAATGGCGCGCTGCTCCACGTAATGCGGTTCGTGTTCGCGCGGAGCCATAACATAGGCCACCGCGATCCCTTTGAGAACCGTAATTTCGGCAAAAGTTTCTGGTGGTACGACGACGTTACCGTTGTAGCGCACCAATTTGCCATGCCCGGACTGCGCCCAGGTTGCCTGGCATACGGCGGAAACAAAACGGCCGATGAGGTCGGAAGTGAGGTCCTTCATGCGGGCAAAATCACGGTAATTGCCACCGAAGTGCACCGGCCAGGCTTCTTCGCGCAGCAGGCGGTCGAGGGCATCGGAAAGCTCCCCCGCGCTCGGTTCGCCATACCAGGCCAGGGTATCCTCCACGACTTTCTGGCGCTCCCCCGGGTCGGTCAGGCAGGACGGGTCGAAGAAACCGCGGGCGATCGCATCCTCAACATCGTGGACGCTATAGGCAATATCATCGGCCAAATCCATGATTTGGGCTTCAACACAGCGGTCGTGCCCGTGCTCGCCGTGAATCCACTCGAAAACATCGGCATCATCGCGATAGTAATTGAATTTCGGGGTGCCGCCCGGGCCTTCGTTATTGCCCCACGGGTATTTGATGACGGCATCCAGGGTGGCGCGGGTGAGGTTGAGGCCGGCCGGACGCCCGGTGTGGGTGGTGCGTTTCGGTTCCAGGCGGGTGAGGATCCGCAAGGTCTGGGCATTGCCTTCGAAGCCACCGATCTCCTCCCCCACTTCCGCGAGGGCCCGCTCCCCGTTGTGCCCGAAGGGCGGGTGCCCGAGGTCATGACACAAGCACGCGGTTTCTACGATATCCGGGTCGCAACCGAAGTTTTTTGCCAGCGAGCGCCCGATTTGGGCCACTTCGAGCGAGTGGGTGAGGCGGGTGCGCACAAAATCATCCGATTCGGGCCCGAGCACCTGGGTTTTCGCGCCCAGGCGGCGCAGCGCCGAAGAATGCAGCACCCGCGCGCGGTCGCGTTCAAAATCGGTACGCGAACGAGATTTGGGTGGTTCATGCACCCAGCGCTCGCGGTCATCCGGCCCGTAAACTTCGGCCGCCCCAAATAAATCCGTCACAGCTAGAGGGTACCAAGCCCGCGGGCGGTGCGGTGGCGGCGAGCGGAGCGGTCGTGACGGGCAGGGCACCGGGCCTGAGGCAAGCGCCGCGTCGGGGCTGGGGCAGCCAGCACACCGTGGCCGGCGCGGTCTCCGCGCCGTTGCCCGTTTAGCCGCCGGAAATATCGAGTTCGGCTTCGTGGATCCGGGCGGCCTGCTCCGGGGTAAGCTCGCGCGAATCGAGCCAGCCCTCGGGGAGATGCGGGCGCTTTTCCCCGCCGGCGCGCCCGCGTTTACCTTCCGCGGCCGCCGGATAGGGCTGATCCAAGTCCAGGGCCTGGAGGCGTTCGTGGAGTTCCTCCAGGGTGGAGACCAGCCCTAAGGAGTGGCGGGTTTCCCCGCCCACCGCGAAGCCCTTGAGATACCAGGTGATGTGCTTGCGCAGCTCGCGCATGGCCTTATTTTCGCTTCCGAAATGCTCCACCGAGAGGCGGGCGTGGCGCTCGATCATCGCGGCGACTTCGCGCAGCGTGGGGCGGCGCTGGGCGCTGGCCCCGTGCATGAGGGCAGCCAGATCATAGAAAATCCAGGGCCGGCCCTGGCAGCCGCGCCCGACAGCTACCCCGGCGCAGCCGGTATGGGCGCGCAGCGCGGCGGCATCTGCGGCGTCGAAAACATCACCGTTACCAAAGACGGGCAGGTCCGTGGAGTCTACGAGCTCCGCAATAAAATCCCAGTTCGCGTGGCCGGCGTAATGCTGCGCGGTGGTGCGCGCGTGCAAGGTGAGCCCGGCAACCCCGTAATCTTCGGAGATGCGGGCGACGTCCCGGAAAGTTTCGTGGGCGGCGTCGATGCCGATGCGGAATTTCACGGTGATGGGTACGGCGTGATCGCGCCCGCGGTTCGCGGCACCCGCTGCTGCGGTGGCCTGGCGCACCAGGTCCTCGTACAAATCCAGTTTCCACGGCAGGGCCGAACCGCCGCCTTTGCGGGTAACTTTGGGGGCCGGGCAGCCGAAGTTGATATCGATATGGTCCGCGCGGTTTTCATCGATGAGGAGCCGCACCGCCGCGGCCACCACCTTGGGTTCTACCCCGTAGAGCTGGATGGATCGCACCGGATCGCTCGGATCGGGCTGGATCATGGTCATGGTTTCCGGGGTGCGTTCCAGCAGCGCCCGGGAGGTAATCATTTCGCAGACCCACAGCCCGGCCGGGGCGTAAGATCCGGGCGCGTGGGGTTGCGGGGAGGGCGTATCCGGTGCATTGCTGGCGGTCGCACCCGGAGCATCTTTCGCGGCCGTCGCGTTTTTTGTGCCCGTCGCGTCTTTCGCGCCCATCGCGCGCCGAATTCCCGCTTCGGCTTCTTCACGGCAGAGTTGGCGGAAAGGCGGGTTGGTCACCCCGGCCATCGGCGCGAGCATGACCGGCGTGGCCAGAGTCAGATCGCCTAGCTGAATCGCCGGCCATGCGGCATTCTCCGCCATACGCTTCCCTTCTTCCCGTCCTGCGTCATGGATGAGGGTACCGCACAGCCAGGAGCGAGAGTTATTCCGTGAGCTAAACACCCAGCTATATGACCTGCATCACGGTAGGCTACAAGTGAACTCGCCAGAGTTCCCAGGCAGATTGCGTTCTTCCCGCACCGCCCACGCCGCGTGGGGCCTAGGCTCTTCCGCCGTGGCTGGGAAGAGGTGTCACCACCACACGTGAGCAGTTAGCTTCGGCTACCTGGCCTCGGTTCTACATTTTCTATCAGGAAGGCACACCACATATGGCCGAGAACAAGAATGTTCAGGATCTCCTGAACGCCACCGCATTTGATTCCCATAACGATAAGCTCGGCGGAGTTAAGGAGGTATTCCTTGACGCCGAAACGGGCCAACCCTTCTTCGTGGAAGTGGGCCACGGACTCTTCGGTATGTCCTCCAGCCTCGTTCCGCTGCGCGGTTCGCACCTTGAGGGTGAAGAACTCCACCTGGCTTTCGTCAAGGATGCGATCAAGGATGCCCCTGATTTCGATGTGGAACAGGGCATCACCCCCGAAGAGCAGGACCGCCTGCTCGCCCACTACCATCTCACGGATGCTCACGAAGGCGACCGCTACGCCACCGAGGTTCCGCCGGTAGGTACCGGTGAGCCTCGCACTGCGGCCGAGCATCCCGCCCCGGTAACTGACGCGGATGATAATTCCGTGGTTCGTTCTGAAGAGCGCCTCAATGTTTCTAAGGACAATGTGGCGACCGGTACCGTGCGGCTGCACAAGTACGTTGTGCATGACACCGAAACGGTGGAGGTACCCGTGACCCGCGAAGAAGTACGGGTGGAACGCACCCCTATCAAGGAAGGTGAAGAGTACGTTGGTGAAATTTCTGAAGGGGGCGCCGCTGTCACCCTTCATGAAGAACGCGTCAATGTAGAGAAGGAAACCGTACCCGTTGAGCGGGTATCTCTCCATAAGGATGTCGTGCAGGATACCGAAACGGTCTCCGAAGATGTAGCCAAGGAACAGATCGAAATCGAAGACGAAACGGGCCGCTCTACCAAGTAGTAGGCTCGTGAGAAACCTGACCTGCTAGGCAGAGCCAGGCAGGAACGTGAGCCGCACAGGAACGTGAGCCGCGCGGGCACGTCAGCCGCGCAGCGAAGCTAGGGAAAGAGGAAGAATGGCTGAGGTAACCGTCCGCGACATTATGGATGCCACCGCTTATGACCGCTCCGAGGCGGAGATTGGGCCGGTGCGCGAGGTATTCCTCGATGATGCCAGCGGGCAACCCACCTTCGCTCTCATCGGGCGGGGATTATTCAATCTTCGCTCCGCCCTGGTTCCGCTGCGCGGTTCGCGCCTGGTGGAGGGCAGGCTCATCCTCTCGGTTTCCGCAGAAGCGGTGGCCAGTGCTCCGGCCTGGTCGGTGGAGGACGGCCTGACCGAGGACCAACAGCAGCGTATTTACGAACATTTCGCCCTCACCGATATCGCCGACGGCAAAGAGCACGCCACTAACGCTTAGGCACCGGATCTCCACGGGGAACCTGACCTCCGAGGGGAAGCTGCTCTCCACGGCGAACCCGATCTCCACGGGAACCCGGTCACCAAGGTATCGCCTGTTGTTTAGCCGCCCCGGGGAGCCACAAGCTAGGCGCTCACCCGATCCCGCCCCGGTGCCACAGGGGCGAGGAGCGCGGCTACCGCCGTCGTCAAAGGAATTGCTAATACCAAACCAACGGAAGCAGCCAGGGTGCGGGTGATCTCCTCCGCGATCTGCTCCACCTGCATGAGGTCAAGGAACGACCGCTGGTACATCGAGGCAAGAATGAGAAGGGGCAACGAGGCCCCCACGTAGGCAAAAGCCAGCGTGTAAACGGTTGAGGCAATGTGGTCGCGCCCGATGGCCATCCCGCGGCTGATGAGGCGGCGGCGCGGCGTGCTCGGCGATTCGGCATGCAGCTCCCAAATGGTGGAAACCTGAGTAATAGTGACGTCATTGAGGGCCCCGAGCCCGGCCAGAATAATCCCCGCCAGCAGCAGCGTGCGCATATTGATACCGCCCAGGCTCCAGGACAGCATCGCGGTTTGTTCCCCGCCCGTACCGCTAAGATTTTGGGCGCCCACCGCCCACACCGCCACCGCCGTGGTGATAAGAAGCCCGAGGAAAGTGCCGATAATCGCGGTGGTGGTGCGGATAGAAATACCGTGGGCCAAATAAATCGAGGCGAACATCATCGCCGAGGCCCCGGTGAGCACCACCGCGAAAGCATTTCCGCCGCCGGCCAACGCCGGGATAATAAAGAATCCGACCACCAGGAAGGACACCCCCAGGCCCGCGAGCGCCGCCAGCCCTTTCCAGCGTGCCACCGCCACAATGACCAGCACGTACAGTCCGGCGAGCAGCGCCAGGGGCATCCCACGCTCAAAATCAACGAAAATATGGGCAGTGCCCGAGGTGGCCATGGCCGGGTTGAAACGGGCTTCGATCACGTCGCCCACTTCCAACCCGGAGGCCACCACCTCCGCGGGGACGTGCACGGGAACCGGCACGCCCTCGACCTCCATCTCCACCGGGGTCTGGCCCTGGGGATCCGTCTGCCCCACCGAGGTAATCGGCCCGCTCACCATCTGCACGCCCGGGGAATTCAGCGGAATGGAGCCCACCGGGGACTCCCCGCGCGGCCACAGCACCGCCAGCGCAATCGCGGTAAGCAGCGCTAGGGGAACAACAATAGCGGCAAGCAGGCGCCCGACCTTGCGGCGCACCCGCGCCGGGACCTCAATATCTGAATGATGATGCACGCCTTCAGGCTACCGGCCCGCCGCCGCGCGTGGGAACAGGTGTTTCCTCCCGCGGCACCGCGTGGGAGGTGTTTCCTCCCGCCGCCGCGATACTCACTCGCTAGACTGTATACATGCATTTCACCACCTTGACCGCCGAGGAATACGCTTCCGCAACCCGCCACAGCCCGCGTCTTTTCCTCGCCCAGCTTCCCGAATACGGCCAGTGGCGCACCGAGCAGGGTGACGCCGTTGATTATGTGGGGGTGCGTGATGGCGCACAGCTGCGCGGCGTCGCCCTTATTACCTACCAGCCGTGGAAAAAGCTTTTTACCCGCGCCATTATTACCAATGGCCCCACCCTGGATTGGGAGGACGGCGAGCTGGTGGAGTTCTTTTTCACGCAGCTCGCCGCGTATCTTGCCACCAAGAAACGGGTGATTGCGCTGCGCATCACCCCTAATGTGCCCGCCGCTTTCTATGAGGACACCACGAAAATTGCGGATTCACCCCTGGGGGCGCGGGTGACCGAGCAGCTGCGCGCAGCCAGGTTCCAGCATATTCCCGTCGATCCCAATGACCCGGCCGATATTCATTTTATTTATACGAAAGATATTGCCGGGAAGAATTTCGAGGAGATCGCTGATTCCCTCACGAAAACGATGCGCCGCCAGGTCAAACACGTAGGGCGCTACGGCGTGGAGGTGCATACCGGCGGGGTCGAACTGTGGGGTACCTTCCACCAGCTTTATGAATCCTCGCGCGAGCGCACCGAGATGGCTGAGATCTCGGATTATTCCGCGCAGCTGTATACCGGAATGATGGAGAAGCTGGGCCCTGAGCGGGCTTTCCTCGCGATTGCCTACGCGCATCCGGCCACCTACCTGGAGGAAATCACCGCGAATATCGCTCGCCTCGATGAGCAGATCGCGCAGAATTCCACCGAGCCGCGCACCCGCAAAAAGGAGGGCGCCCTCAAGGAGCTCGGCAGCCAGCGCGCTTCCCTCCTCAAGCAGGAAACCGAGGCCCGCGATTTAGCGCAGCGTTACGGCAATAATGTGCCTTTTGCCGGGGTTCTGGCTTTCCGCTGGGGTGATGAGCTGGTGCAGTTGCTCCGCGGTTTCAATAAGGATTTCACCACCTATAACCGTGATTACCCGGTGGAATCGACCCTGCTGCGCTGGGCGGCCGCCCACGATATTTCCACCTACAACACCCTCGGGATTTCCGGTATTTTCGACGCCACCGGCCCCGATTACCCGGTGCTCGAGTACAAGCGCAAGCTCAACGGGAACGTGGAGGAATTCATCGGCACCTTCGCGCTGGCGCTGCGCCCGGAAGCCAAGCTCACAGGAGCGTTATTCTAGCGGTTCTGGCACGCCACCCCGCCGCACCGGGTACGACGACGGGGCTGCGCCGCCGGCGCAGCCCGGCTAGCTGCCACCAAGCCGATTAGCGGCGGCGTAGGCGGGCCAGGATCCTACCCACGGGGCGGAAGAGCACATCGATTTCTTCCATTTTTGCCAGCTTCATGCCACCCACGTACACGAGCACCATGACGCTTCCTCCCACGATGAGGGCCAGGAGCGCCTGGACGGGGCTCATGGGGCTGAAGACGGGGCCCACCAGGCGGGCCGCCCCGTAGCCGGCAGCGGCTGCCAGCCCGGAAATCCCCAAGAGTTTGAGATGGAAGGAAGCCAGAACTGCGCCGTCGACCCCACCCATCCGCGGTGAGAGGTGCCACAGCATCACGATGACCGCAAAAATATTGGCGAGCGAGCCCACGATACCCACCGCCCACACCACGTGCTGGGGCGGGAGTAGCGCGCAAAAAACCGTGAGCACGCAGGAAGCACCCTGGAACGGCAAGCTGATGAGGAAAGCGCCGCGGGTGTCCTCGAAGGCGTAGTAGACGCGGTCGAGTACGCTCACCGCGCCGATGCCGAAAAGCCCGAGGGCCATGGAGGCCACCACTTTCCCGAGGGTGACGGCCTGCTCCGCGCTCGAAGTAATGGCGAAGAGGCGGGAGACGGGAACCGCGAAAACCATGAGGCCGATGGCGGCCAGGAACATGATGGTGGAGACGATGCGCAGGGTGCGGGAAACGTCGCGGCGCATCCGATCCCGGTCGCCGTCCGCCGCGGCGCGCGAGATGCGGGTGAAGACCGCGGTGGCGATAGAAACCACGAAGAGCGAGGTGGGCAGGGAGTAGATCGTGTAGGCAGTGTCGTAGGCGAAATTGCCCGCCACGTACTCGGAGTTCATCCCCATGCGAATGGCCCGGTCAGAGGCCCCGGCGGCGGCATTGGAGATGAGCGCCGTCGGAATAATGGAGGTGACCATCATGAGGAGCATCCACCACGAAGCCCGGCCAGCCGCTCCCAGCCCGGAATTGCGCCACCGGAAATCGAAACGGAAATGGATGCCCAGGCGGCGCAGCGGCCAGATGAGAATAAGCGCTTGGGCGACGATCCCCAGGGTGGAAATACCGCCGAGCCAGCCCACCCGCGAGGCCGTCCAGCGCCCCGCTTCCAGGGCGTCTTCCGGGGTGGCCGAACCGAACAGAGCGAGGATGGCGAGCATCCCGAGGACCGCCACCACGTTATTGAGAGCCGGCGCCCACATATAGGGCCCGAAGTTTTCGCGGGCGTTGAGGATCTGCCCGATCACGGTGTACATGCCGTAGAAGAAAATTTGGGGCAGGCACCAGTAGGCCCAGGCCACCGTGAGGCGATACCAGTCCTCGGACATGGTGGCGGCCATGACTTTGACCACGGCGGGAGCGGCCAGGGTGATGAGCACGGTCACCGCGCCCAGGCCCACAATCGCCACGGTGAGGAGCTTGTTAATAAAGGCGGCGCCTTCTTTTTCCCCCCGTTTGGTGGCCCGCACAATGGCCGGCACCAGCACCGCGTTGACCAGGCCCCCCACAATAATCATGTAAATAAGATTGGGGAGCTTATTGGCGATCCCGAAAGCGTTGCCGGCCGGCGAGGTCAGGCCCACCACCGCGCCGAGCAGGATCGGGGAGCGCACCAGGCCGAGGATACGCGAAACGAGCGTGCCGAAGAACATAATGATGGAGGCCCGCGCGGCGCTCGCGCTTTTTTCGCTCGCGGTATTCTCGCTCGAGCTGGCGGAGGTAGCGGGCCCCGCGGAGCCGCCGGAGGTAGCGGACTCGAGGCCGGCAGCAGCCGAGGTTTCGGGAGTAGCGGCCGCGGATTCCGCTAGATCCGGGCGGGTATCCGCACGGTCAGCGGCCACAAAATGCCGTCCGCTAGGGCGGCGCGGGGGAAAGAAACGCATGCTTCGAGCTTAGCCTTAGAATCCAGATTCGGTGGGATGCGGGTAGAAGCGCCGCATTTTCTGTACCGCGCGAATATCGGAGAGCATCCGGAAGAGGGTGCGCTTGGGGTGGCGGTCCTTGCTGTAGGCGATCGGGTTGACCACCGGGCCGCGCCTCCGCACCCGCCGCACCTGCTCGGCCAGCTGCGGATCGCGCAGGTAGTGGCGCCCCGCCAGCCAGGCGGGAATAATCGCGAAAATCCCGGCGCGATTGACCCGCTGAAGCGGCGCGGTTTCCCCGGCCATATCCGCCACCAGGGCGCGCGCCAGATTCACCCCGCCCACTTTGAGGTAGTAGTGCCCGCGCCCGGCCCGTGGATTGAGATCTAGCCAATAGGCCCGACCGGTACGCGGATCAATTTTCACGTCCATGGAGAAGAAGCCGCGCAGGCCCACCTCGCGCACAATCCGCTCGGCGCGGTCGGTAAGGAACCCCTCCGGATCGGTGAGGATAATCCCGGCATTGCCGATGAGCGAAGGCTCATGCAGCCCGAGGAGCACCCTCCCCGAGCCAATAGCGCTCAGGTGCCCGCGCGAATCGATATACCCATTGACAACCCACTGGGTGGTGTCATCCCCCGGGATGAGTTCCTGGGCGATGAGGTCAATATCGACCTGGCGGCCGGCAAGCGTGGCAAATTTCGCGCGGGCCGGCGCGGCGTCGTCGAATACCTCCACCTTTTTCAGGCCCGTCGCGTACAGCGAGGTGGGGTTATCCGCACGCGCGGGTTTGACGACGATGGGGAAGGGCAGCGTAGCGAGCGCCGCGTCCCAGGTATCGGGTTGGGAGAGATGTACGACGGCGCGCCGCGGGGCCGCCTCCCCCACCTTTTCGTACACCTGCGCCATCGCCTCTTTCGAATTCGCCAGGTCCACCACATCCGGCGCGGCGAAAGGGAAGAACCAGTTGGAGGCGAGGCGGTGCCGGTTGCGCACAATAACGTCCACGCCCTCATCAACATTGACGAGACAGATGAGGCGGCGATCCGCGAACTCCGCGGCCAGGGAATTGAGCAGCGCCACGAATTTTTCTTCGTCCTCCATAATATGGCGTTCGCAGTAGCGCACCGAGAGGATGGAGGAATTATTAATATGCCCCCGCGGGTATTCGGCGACGACGAGCGAATTCACCCCGTAGGTCTCGTGGAACAGCCGCGCGAAACTATAGGCTTCCACCTCATTACCGAAGATCACCGGCAGTGCATCCATACGTGTTCTCCCTCCGCGCCCGGCCGCGGGCATGGTCATTATGCTAGCAGCGCCGCACTAAAGTAGAAGGCAGCACTCCGCCCGCGTGAAAGGACCATCGTGACCGAAGCCGATATCCCCAGCATTGAGGTTCGTTTGCCGATTAAGCTCGGCCAGTTCGTGAAATTAGCATCGCTGGCCGCCTCGGGCGCCGAAGCCCGCGAACTTATTGAAGCGGGCGATATTAGCGTGAACGGCCAGGTGGAAACCCGGCGCGGCAGCGCGCTGAGCGACGGCGATGTGGTTGCCCTCGCCCAGCCGCGCGGTGCCTTGCGCGTGCGGGTAGCTAGCCTCTAGTAGCTAGTCTCTAGCAGCCCGGCGGCCGGCGGCCGCACACAGCGAAACGCCAGCCGCGGGCCGCACCCACAGCCCTAGCAGCCCACCAGTTTCTGGGCCAGGAAGCCCTCCACCTTCTCCAGCGGGATCCGGACCTGCTCCATGGTGTCACGGTCGCGGACCGTCACCGCCTGGTCTTCGAGGGTGTCGAAGTCCACGGTCACGCAGTACGGGGTGCCAATTTCATCCTGGCGGCGGTAGCGGCGCCCGACCGCTCCTGCGTCGTCGAAATCAACATTCCACGAGGCCCGCAAGCGCGCAGCAAGATCCGCCGCCAGGGGCGTGAGCTTCTCATTACGCGAGAGCGGGAGCACCGCGGCCTTGACGGGCGCCAGGCGCGGATCCAGGCGCAGCACGGTGCGCTTATCCACCCCGCCCTTGGTATTGGGGGCTTCGTCCTCCACGTAGGCGTCCACGAGGAAGGCCATAAGCGAGCGAGTCAGCCCGGCCGAAGGCTCAATCACGTAGGGAACGTAGCGCTCCCCGCTGGCCTGGTCGAAGTAGGACAGGTCCTTGCCCGAATGCTTGATATGGGTGGTGAGGTCGAAATCGGTACGGTTGGCAATGCCTTCCAGCTCGCCCCAATCCGAACCTTGGAAACCGAATTTGTACTCGATATCCACGGTGCGCTTGGAGTAGTGGGAGAGCTTTTCCTTGGGGTGTTCGTACAGGCGCAGGTGCTCCGGGTTGATGCCCAGGTCCTTGTACCAGTCCAGGCGCTGATCAATCCAGTACTGGTGCCATTCTTCGTCCTCCCCCGGCTTGACGAAGAATTCCAGTTCCATCTGCTCGAATTCGCGGGTGCGGAAAATGAAGTTTCCGGGGGTGATTTCGTTGCGGAACGACTTGCCGATCTGACCGATGCCGAAAGGCGGCTTCTTACGCGAGGTGGTTTGCACATTCGCGAAATTCACGAAAATACCCTGCGCGGTTTCCGGACGCAGGTAGTGCAGGCCGGATTCGTCTTCCACCGGGCCGAGGGTGGTTTTCAGCATCATATTAAAATCGCGCGGCTCGGTCCACTGGCCCTTCACCCCGCAATGCGGGCAGCCCAGCTCCGCGGTGGGAATGGAATCCGGGTCGTCAATATGTTTCTTGGCGGCCAGCGCTTCCTGGAGCTGGTCCATGCGCAGGCGCTTGTGGCAGTTGAGGCATTCGATAAGCGGGTCGTTGAACACGCCGACGTGCCCGGAGGCAACCCACACTTCCCGCGGCAAAATAATGGAGGAGTCGATACCCACAACGTTATCGCGACTTTGCACCATGTAACGCCACCACTGGCGCTTAATATTTTCTTTCAGCTCGGTTCCCAGCGGGCCGTAATCCCAGGCCGAGCGGGTACCGCCGTATATTTCCCCGGCGGGGAAGACGAAACCGCGGCGCTTGGCCAAAGAAATAACGTTATCGAGACGGGAGGGAGCAGGCTTAGCCAACGTTGTTCCTTTCTATTGCGCGCATCCGGATGATGCGTGGCCCGTCTAGTCTACCGCCGCGCCCGTTTCCGCGCGGTCCCGGCCGGTGCGGAAAACGAAAAGGAAATATGCGACGACGACGCCCAGTACCACCACTGCGGCAATTCCCCACGGGTTGCCGAAAATAGCGGCCCAGACCGCTCGCAGGGCGAGCATGCCAACCGTGGAGTAGATCGCCGCCCAGCCCAGCCAGCCGGGCAGCGCGGCCAGGGTGAAACGCCAGCCGCTCATGCGGGTGAGCCCGGCACCGATGAGGATGACGGTTTGCACCCCGATGGTGAAGAAGCAGAGAGTAACGAGGGGCCAGCCGCGCCGCGCCACCCGCTGCGAGGCCGCGATCACGCGCTCGTCATGCGCCCAGGCCCAGGCCCGGTGGGCAAGGCGGTTGCGCGGTTCGCGCTGCCGGGCTACCAGGTAGGCGGCATAGCGGCCCAGCCAGAAAGTAGCGCTGGAACGCAAGGACACCACGAGGAAAAAGAAAAGGTAAACAAAGGCGAAGGAACGCCCGGCCAGGAAGGAGAAGGAATCCATGCTTAGCGGCCCGCGCTTTCTCCGGTACGGCCCGGGTTGTCGCCGCGCTGCCCGGCGCGACCAGTGTGCTGCGCAGTGCGGGCGGTTTGCTGCCCGGCGCAATCGGCGCAGACCCCGATGAGCTCGAGGGTGTGGTCCACATCCGAGAAGCCGTTGGCGGTGGCGATGGAACGCACCCAATCTTCAGCCCCTTCAAGCGCGATTTCCACGGTTTTCCCGCAGCGCCGGCACATGAGGTGATGGTGGTGCTCTTCGGTTTCGCAATAACGGTAGAGGGTCTCGGTGCCCTCCTGCATGGTGTCAAGAATCCCTTCGTCCGCCATCGCCTGCAAGGTGCGGTACACGGTGGCCAGGCCGATGCGCTGGCCTTCCCGAGAAAGCTTTTCGTGGAGCTCCTGGGCGGAAACGAATTCCGGGATCGTCTCCACCATCTTCGAAATGGCGATCCGCTGGGCAGTTACCCGCGGTTTAGACGCGTTCATGAACCCTCCTGTGGTTGCGCCGTACCAGTGTGGACATGATTGCCACAACTGCGTACCCGGCAATGAGAATCACCGCGATCATAGCCCCGGGAGAGGCAGAAACATAGCGGGTAATGACCAATCCGACAAGTGCGGCCCCGCATCCGAGCCCCATGGCCAGGCGCTGGGTGTGCGCCAGGGAGGAGCACACCAGCTGGGCGGTGGCCACCGGAACGATCATCATGGCCGAGACCAGCAGAATTCCCACCACCCGCATGGAGACCGCCACCGTGAGGGCTGCCGTAACCGCGATGAGAATATTAAAAGCCCGTACCGGCAGGCCCGAGGCCCGCGCGAAGTCTTCATCATTGGTTACGGAGAAGAGCGGGCCGCGCAGCCCGATACCCACCGCGAGGATGACCACGGTGAGGGCCACGGTGTACCACACGTCCTGCCCCGTGACCGTGGTAACCGAGCCAAAGAGGTAGTAGTTGAGGTTCGCCGTCGTACCACCCGCGAGGGAAATAAGTAGTACCCCGCACGCAATACCGCCGTAAAACAGAATCGCGAGCGCAGTATCGCCCGAGGTGATTCCCGAGGAGCGCACCCATTCGATAATGAGCGCGCCGAGCACCGCGATGATGAGGGCGCCGGGTACTGCGAACCGTTCGGGTTGCCCGTGCAACCAGGTGCCGGTCAGCCAGCCGAGGGCCACCCCGGTGAGGGCTACGTGGCCGATGCCGTCGCCCATGAGGGCCATGCCGCGCTGGACGAGGTAGCTGCCCACGATTGGTGCGGCCAGCCCCACGAGCACCGCCACCAGCAGCGAGCGCATCATAAGCGGCGAGGAAAGAATATCTGCGATCATTGCGCCACTCCCCCGTGCACGTAGCCATCGGATACCTGAATATCGCGGCCCACCAGGTGGGCGAGTTCCCCGCGTTCGTGGAGCACCATGACGAGGGTGAGGCCCGAGCCGTGCAGGCGGGTGAGGATCTCGGCAAGATCGGCGCGGGCGCGGGCATCGATGCCGGCCAGCGGTTCGTCGAGCACCAGCAGATCGGGGCGGCGCACCAGCGCGCGGGCAATCATGACGCGGTGCTGCTGCCCGCCGGAAAAGACCCGCACCGGTTCCTGGGCGCGGCTTTCCAAACCCACCGCCGCGAGGGCCTCATAGGCGGCGGCGCGGGCCGCTTTCCCTTTATCCGCGAAGAGATGGCGCCCGGAAAGCAAACCGGAACGCACCACTTCCAGTGCGGTGGCGGGCAGGTTGCCGGCATGCACCATCGACTGGGGCACGTAGCCCACCCGATGCCAGGGTACCTGGCGGGGCCGGGCCGTATCCGCCCCGAATATCTGCGCGGTTCCGGTATGGGGTACGACGCCGAGAAGCCCTTTGACAAGGGTGGATTTTCCCGAGCCATTGGGCCCGAAAATCCCCACCGATTCCCCGGCTGCGATCTCCAGGTGAGCCGAATGCACGATTTCGCGCCCGCCCAAGGTAATGCACAGATCGCGGGCGAGGAGGGCCGGGGCCGGGCTTACTGGCACTGCAATCCCTCACGCAGGTGGGCGAGGTTGCTGTCCATAATGGCCAGGTAGCCCGCGCCCTCCGGATCGGCTTCCGCGGTGCTCAGCGTGGAGAGTTGCGCGCCGGTTTCCGCGGCGATGGCCTCCGCGGTTTTCGCCGGGCTATTGGCTTCCGCGAAGATGGTGCGGGTCCCGGTTTCCGCCATAATGCGTTTTACTTCGGAAATATCGAGCGGGGAGGGATCTTGATCCGGGTCAATGCCGGCGATCCCCACCTGGACGAGGTTGTAGCGGTCGGTCAGGTAGCCGAAGGCCGCGTGGGAGGAGACCACCGTGGTGGTGGCGCACTGGGCCAGGCCGGTGGTGTAGCGCGAATTCAGATCGGTGAGCTCTTGCTTGAGTCGCGCGAAATTCGCCTCGAAATCAGCGCGGTGCTCCGGATCCATGGAGGAGAGCGACGCCGTGATCGCTTCGGCTACATCTTGCATGCGCACCGGGTCGAGCCAGAAATGCGGGTCGAGAACGCGCCCGGCTTCGGTAGCTTCATCCCCGTGATTATCGGCCAGGCCGCGGTGGTGGACCAGCTTCGCGGCATCGGCCAGGTTCACAGCGTTACCGGCCCCAATAGTGGAAATAGCCGCATCGAGGGAGGGCTGGAATCCGGAAACGTAGAAGATAACATCCGTGCTTTCCAGCTCCGCGACCTGCTTAGGGGAAAACTCGTAATCGTGGGGTTCCACATTGGTGGGGGTGGCGGAGGTGACCGTCACGTAGTCCCCGCCGATCTGTTCGGCAAGCCACCGGATCGGGGTGAAGGATGCCGTCACGCCAATGCGCGCGGCATCCGCGCTTGATGCGGCTGCGGAGCTTGAAGCACTATCCGCGGGTGAGGTTGAGGAGGGCTGGCACCCGGCCAGCAGGGCGGTGGATCCTAGCAGCGCCGTGCAGCTCAGCAGCGCCACCATACGAGTCAAAGTTTTCTTCACCCGCCCAGTCTACCCAACGCGCCCGGCCGCGCGGCGCGGCGGCCCGCGCCAGTAGCGCGTAGCCGCGCCGTCACCACCCCGTAGCTACCGTGCCCACCGGCCGCGCCGGTGGCGCGTAGTCGCTGCGCCCCGCCTCGCAACGCCGTCGCGCCGCTACGACACCACGCAGTTACGCCCGAGGAGCACCTTGAGATCGGAGAAGAAACGCGCTTCGGGTTTGACGTAAAACTCCTGACCCACCTGCACCACCGAGGTGCGCCCGGGGCGCTGGATATGGAGGCGTACCGGGGCGCTACCCGGGTAGGTGCGCAGCAAGTCACTCAGCTGCCCGAGCAGATCGCGGGTGCAGATACGTTCAGCCAGCTGCACATCCACGGGCGAATCCGGAAGCAGGTCACCGCTCGGGATTTTCATATCCTGGGCGGAAAGCTGGATATTGCCATCCCGATCCGAGACGCGCGCGGTAATAATCGCCACCTGGTCCGGGGCGAGCAGCCCGGCCACGGTCTGATAGGTAGCCGGGAAGAAGTTAATTTCGGTACTGCCCGTCATATCTTCCAGGACGATGGTCGCCCACATCTTCCCGTTTTTCTTGGAGATGCGCGGTTGGACAGCTGTCACGAGTCCGGCCAATGTCACAGTCCGCCCGTCCGTTGCGGCGTCGTCGTCCAAAAGACGCACCACCGTGGTATCCGCCGCACGGTCCAAAATATGTTCCATACCCGAAAGCGGATGGTCGGATACATACAGGCCGAGCATATCGCGCTCGAGGTTGAGCTTTTCGCGTTTATCCCATTCGGGAAGCTCGGGGATATCGACTTCCACCCCGCCGGCGATTTCCGAACCGCCGAACAAATCGAATTGCCCCACCGCTTCATTTTTCTTTAGGGCGACGACGGCATCTACCGCCTCGGCGACTTTGGAGAGCAAGGCGCGGCGGGTATAACCCATGGAGTCGAAAGCCCCGGCACGCACGAGGCATTCCACGCTGCGCTTATTGAGGACCTCGAGGGGGACCTTGTCGAGGAAGTCCTGGAAGGAGGTGAAAGCGCCCTTCTCTTCGCGGGCGCTAATAATGCCGTCCACAACTTTCGTGCCGACGTTACGCACCGCGGAGAGGCCGAAGCGGATCTCCTCCCCCACGGCGGAGAAATTCGCCAGGGATTCGTTGACGTCGGGCACGAGTACTTTGATGCCCATGCGGCGGGCTTCCCCGAGGTAGACCGCCATTTTGTCTTTATTGTCTTTGCGGGAGGTGAGGAGGGCCGCCATGTATTCCACCGGGTAGTGGGCTTTCAGGTAGGCCGTCCAGTAGGAAATCACGCCGTAGCAGGCCGAATGGGATTTATTGAACGCGTAGGACGCGAAGGGCTCCATGGTGCCCCACAGGGTTTTCACCGCGTCCTTGCTAAAGCCCTGGGCCACCATCCCGGCTTCGAAATCGACGTACATCTTGTCCATGACGTCTTTTTTCTTCTTGCCCATGGCTTTACGCAGCGAATCTGCCTGGCCCATCGTGAACCCGGCCACCGTCCGGGCGATCTGCATGATCTGTTCTTGATAGACGATCAGGCCGTAGGTGGGGGCCAGAATCGGTTCGAGGATCTCCTCCAGCTCGGGGTGGATCGCCTCGATTTTCTGCAGCCCGTTCTTCCGCAGCGCGTAATTGGTGTGGGAATTCATCCCCATGGGGCCGGGGCGATAGAGCGCGGAAACCGCGGAAATGTCCTCAAATTCCGTGGGTTTCATCTGCTTGAGCAGGGTGCGCATTCCCGAACCATCCAGCTGGAAAATACCGAGGGTATCGGCATGCTGGAGCAACTCGAAGGTGCGCTCATCATCGAGGGGAACATTATCAATATCGAGCGGCTCTTTATTATTCGCCACGATATTTTCCAGGGCGTCCTCAATGGTGGTGAGGTTGGAGAGCCCCAGGAAGTCCATTTTGAGGATGCCGAGGTCCTCGCATTCGGGGTATTCGAATTGGGTGATGACCGCGCCGTCGGCCGGGCGTTTCATCACCGGGATCACGTCCGTGAGCGGCACGGAGGACATGAGGATGGCGCAGGCGTGTACGCCCCACTGGCGGGTGAGGCCTTCAATGCCCTGGGCCAGGTCGAAAACGCGTTTGGCATCCACGTCGGTGGAGACCATATCGCGGAATTCCCCGGCTTCCATATAGCGGGAATTCTTTTCATCGAAAACGCCGGAAAGCGGGATGTCTTTGCCCATAACCGAGGGTGGGAGGGCCTTGGTGAGGCGTTCGCCCATTTCGAAGGGGTAGCCGAGCACTCGGGAGGCGTCCTTGAGGGCCTGCTTCGTTTTAATGGTGCCGAATGTGACCACCTGGGAGACTTTGTCATGCCCGTATTTATCTTCCACGTAGGCGATGACTTCCCCGCGGCGGCGTTCATCGAAGTCCACGTCAATATCGGGCATGGACACGCGTTCCGGGTTGAGGAAACGTTCGAAGAGGAGGCCGTGCTCGATGGGGTCAAGTTCGGTGATATGTAGCGCGTAGGCCACCATGGAGCCGGCTCCGGAGCCACGCCCCGGCCCCACCCGGATGCCGTTACGTTTGGCCCACAGGATGTAATCGGAGACCACGAGGAAGTATCCGGGGAAGCCCATCTGCACAATGACTTCCACTTCGTAATTGGCGCGCTGGCGCACGTGATCGGGAATATGCTCCCCGTAGCGCGAATGCAGACCGCGTTCTACTTCCTTAATGAACCAGGAGGTGATGTCCTCCCCGTCGGGCACCGGGAACACCGGCATGTAATTGGCGCCTTCGGCGGCGGTAGTGAAGGAAATATTGCAGCGTTCGGCCACCATCAGGGTGTTTTCCATCGCCCCGGGCAGATCCCCGAAGAGCTTGTACATTTCCTCGGTGGAACGCAGGTGGTAGCCGTGCCCGTCGAATTTGAAACGGTTGGGATCCTGGAGGGTGGAGCCGGAGTTAATGCAGAGCATGGCGTCCTGGACGGAGTGATCCTCCGCGCGCACGTAATGCGAATCATTGGTGGCCAGCAGCGGCGCATTGATTTTCTTCGCGAGTTCGAGCAGGTCGTTGCGGGTGCGCCGCTCGATCTCATTATCGTGGTCCATGATTTCCACGAAGTAGTTCTCTTTACCGAAGATCTCCTGCATGCGCCCGGCGGCCTCGAGAGCTTCGGCGTGCTGGCCCAGCCGCAACCTGGTTTGTACTTCCCCGGAGGGACAGCCGGCGGTGCCGATAAGGCCTTCGTGCAGTTCCTCAAGGAGCTCGATATCCATGCGGGGCCATTTGCCCATTTGGCCTTCCAGCGAGGCGCGCGAATCGAGCCGGAAGAGGTTATGCATCCCGGTGTTATTGGTGGCGAGCAAGGTCATATGGGTATAGGCCCCGCGCGCGGACACATCATCGCTGCGCTGTGATTCATCCCCCCACAGCACCCGGTTGCTCGAGTACCGCGAGGTCCCCGGGGTCATATAGGCTTCCACCCCGATAATCGGTTTGATACCGGCATCCTTGCAGGCCCGGTAAAACTCGTAGGCACCAAAACAGTAACCGTGGTCGGTGATGGCCAGGGCGCTTTGGTTTTGGGCGACAGCCTGCGCCACCAGCGGCTTGATTTTCGCCGCCCCGTCCAGCAGGGAGTATTCGGTATGGGTGTGGAGGTGAACGAAATCTGAGGGAGCGGCCATGGGGCCTAGTCTATCCAGCGCTCACTACCCGCGCCATTTCCCGGTGCCAGATGCGCGCGTCCAGGAAGGGTGCGCGAGCGGTGAGTTCGTAGCCGAGGGCCCGGTAGAAGCCGATTTTCTCCTCCTGGGCGTCGAGGACGATCCGCACCTGCCCGGCGTGTCCAAATTCGCGCAGCGCTACCTGGGCCGCGGCCTCACACAGGAAGCGCCCGACGCCTAGCCCGCGGGCGGCGCTGGTCACGCACACCCGCCCCAGATGTACGACGCCTTCGGTGGTTGCGTAGACTCGCGCGGCACCTAATGCTTCACCAGCATTATTTTCGACGACGACGTGGTGGGCGCGTTCGTCGATATCGTCAAGTTCTTCTTCTAGCAGTACGCCCTGTTCCCCGCAGAAAACCTCGATACGAAGGGCGCGGGCCCGCTCCAGGTCTCCCTCCAGCCAGCGCAGCTGGGTGGCGCCGCGCTGCGGCACAGTGGTATCTGGCGCGGCAGGCGGCGGGACGGCGGGGCGCGGCGCGCCGTGCAGCGGTGCGCCGTCGTGCGCCGTCGTCATGAAAAAACTCCCGCACGCATGCGCTCAAGAGCGGTGGCGAGGTCCTCCGGGTAGGGTGCCTCGAATTCGCGCCAGCTGCCATCGGGGTGCTCAAAGCCGAGGCGGGTGGCGTGCAGCCACTGGCGGGTGAGCCCCAGGGTTTCGCTCAGGCCCGGGTCGGCTCCGTAGGTGGCGTCCCCCACGCAGGGGTGGCCGAGGGCGGACATATGCACCCGGATCTGGTGGGTGCGCCCGGTTTCCAAGTGAACCTGGAGAAGACTGCCGCCGGCCATGGCTTCGAGGGTGTCGTAGTGGGTGATGGAATGGCGCCCATCCGCCCGCACCCCCATTTTCCACTGGTGGCGCGGATCGCGCCCGATGGGGGCGTCCACGGTGCCGGAGAGCGGGTCGGGATGCCCCTGCACGAGGGCGTGATAGATCTTTTCGGGAACGCGGTTGCGGAACTCATCCTTGAGTAGCACGTAGGCGCGTTCTGATTTTGCCACCACCATGCACCCTGAGGTTCCCACGTCTAGCCGGTGCACAATACCCTTGCGTTCGGCCGGTCCGTAGGCGGAGAGCTGCACCCCGGCGTTCATGAGGGCGCCCAGCACATCCGGGCCGGTGAAATTGAGGGAGGGGTGGGCCGCCAGGCCGGCCGGTTTATCCACCACCACCAGATCGGCATCTTCGTAGAGGATGGGGATGGTGACATCTCCCCCGCGCGGGGCAACGGTGCGCGGGGTAGGAATATTGATTTCCAGGATGCTCGGCGCGCGCAGCCGGAGGGATTTCGCTACCGGGTTGCCGTCCAGGAGGACATCCCCGGCATCGATGAGGCGTTGCACTTCCGCGCGCGAGAGGCCGGTCAGGCGTGCGATGGCCGCATCGATACGAGCTTCGTTAAATTCTTCCGTGACCGGGTAGGTCCGCCACATGCTACTCGCCTCGCTCCGGCTTTCCGGGTGTGGGCATGGAGGCTGATGCGGATACGGAGCCGGAGTCCGCGCTGGCTCGAGCTGCGCCGTCGTTCATAAAGAACGCGACAGCGATCATGATCACGGCCCCGGCCACCAGCGCAATATCGGCCACGTTTCCCACGAACCAGTCGAAGTAGGCGATGAAATCGACCACGTGCCCGGCGAAACCGCCCGGCTCGAAGAAGATCCGGTCGATGAGGTTGCCGGCCGCGCCGCCCCACATGAGGGCCAGGCCCACGCCGATCCAGCGGTGCCGTACCCGTGCTGCGAGGACGGGGAAAACCGCGAGCACCACGACAAGCGCGATGGCGGTAATGACGCGGGTGGAATTTGCCCCCAGTGAGAATGCTGCACCCGGGTTGAAGACCAGGTGCAGCCCGAGGGCATCCCCCACAATGGCGATGCGCTCCGTTTGGCTGAGGTTAGCGATGGCCCACTGCTTCGTGAGTTGGTCGATGGCCACCACGGCCAGCGCCCCCACGAGGATGAGGAACCACGAGGTGCTTCGCCTCACCATACGCACTAGTTACGAGCTTCGGGTTCCTGCGCGCCAGAATCGACGTTGGCGAGCAGCGTCTCCAGGTAGCTGTGCAGGCGCGTGCGATAGTCACGCTCGAAGTCACGCAGCTCGGAGATCTTGCGCTCCACCAGGCCGCGTTCCTGCTCCAGCTGGGCCAGGGTGCGGTTCGACTGGGCTTCGGCATCCTCGATGATCTTGGCGCTGCGGGTTTCCGCATCCTGGATCTTCTGGGCCTTCTCGGTTTCACCGCGGGCCACGAGTTCTTCGTAGGTCTGCTGCGCCATCTGAAGCACGGCGGCGGCCTGTTCCCCAACGGTGCCGGTGGGCTGAGCGAAGGACGCGGTGGTTGTGGCCTGGTCCGGCGCTGCGGGTTCTTCACCCGAACCGTTCTGGAGTTCGGTCACGCGCGCTTCGGCGACGGTGGCGCGATTCTCCGCTTCCTGGAGCTGCTTCGACAAATCGACGATGGTTTCGTAGATCGCGTCAAGGAATTCGTCGACCTGTACCTCGTCGTAACCGGTCTCCGCGGTTTCCGGGCGCTTAAAGCGGACATCCATGACATCCTGTGCCGTGAGCATTGCCATTTCTCACCTCAAGTAGTGTAACGAAACTGTGTTAAGAGCACGTGGCTGTGTTATGAGCACACGGCTCTCGGATAAAGCCTACCTCATCTGGGCGAACTACGAGACAAAGATACGTAAAATTATCCCATTGAGGATTTGAAGCACGATAAAAACAACGATGAAACCGATGTCAATCGCGATGCCTCCCAGCCGCAGGGGCGGGATGATTTTGCGCACCAGATTGAGAATCGGGTCCGTGAGTGCGTAGACGATATTAACGATAACGAGAAGGGCGCCACTGGGGCGCCAATCACGCGCCGCAATGGTCACCAGATCAATAATCACCCGCGCGAGCAGCACCAGAAGATAGATGCTGATGAGGGTGGAAAGAATGATTCCAAGTACTGCCATTAGAACGAATCACGCGACTCCGGGCGCTGGTTTTCCATGCGGACGGTGCGCGGGGTCATGAGCAGGACGTCCGCGGAAATCTTATTGAGATCCCCGTGTAGCCCGAAGCAGATCCCGGTGGCGAAATCGACAATGCGATTGCGTGCAACGTCGTCGGCTTCCGCCAGGTTGATAATGACGGGCAGGCCGTCGCGGAATTGTTCGGCGAAGCCCCGCACCTCGGTGAAAGAACGCGGCTTGGCGGTGATGATGCGGGCGATGTCCACGGGCTGCTCCACAGCGTGAATTTCGCTGACGGGGCTTTCCACTTCGGCCTCGTAATCATCTTCGTAGTAATCGGCGTCGTCCTGGTAATCCAGGTACTCGTCGTCGTTAAGCGTTGCCTTGGAGACAAAACGCTGGAACATTCCCATAGCAGCCAACCCTTCTCGCTGTTCTCGTTTTACGTTAGGCGACGCGCCCGGCCTTGTCAGCACGGCGCGCCGCGGGGGCGTTGCCGGCGGTTTCGATGCACGGCGCTTCGGTACCCACCGGTGCCGTGCCCGTTAGTGCCGTTCCCACTAGCTCAGTGCCCACCGGCGCCGTGCCCGCAGGTCGCGGAGTGACGTCCACCGCGATGACGCCGGCGAAGCGGCCGGTGCGCGATGCACGTCGGTAAGAATAAAAATCTGGATCTTCGCGGGTGCACTGAGGACTGACGTGGATCTCACGCACACCGACGGCGCGCAGCTGGGCGGTGAGCCCGGCCGCGATATCGAGGGAGGGCGTGCCCCAGGCGGTGCGCCCGGCAGCTTCGGGGATGCGCGCCGCGACGCTGGCACGGAGCTCCTCGGGCACTTCGTAGCAGCGCCCGCAGATGGACGGGCCAAGGTAGGCGATGAGGTGCTCCGGCCCGAGGGCGCGCGCCGCGGCCGGCCCGATACCGGCCTCCAGCCCGCGCCGGCCCACGTGGACGGCGGCCCCGGCGGGGCGATCCTGCGCCACGAGGAGCAACGGGAGGCAATCGGCCACCATGACCACCGCGGCAGCACCCCTCGGTACCGGTGCGGCGCCCGAGCTAAGCGGGATGTCAATGAGGAGGCCGTCGGTGCCGGGGGCCACGAAGGTGCCGGCGGAAGTCAGAACGCCGGCATCTTCAAGGTGGTCCCCGTGCACCTGGTCCATATAGACGGGGCGCTGCCCGATGTGCTCTGCGAGGAGAGCTCGGTTGTGCTCCACGGTGGCGGGGTCATCTCCGACGTGGTGGGCCACATTGAGGCCCGCAAAAGGAGCGCGGGATACCCCACCGGCGCGGGATGTGAATCCCGCCCGGATGCGGCCACCGGGCACGGAGATATCCGCCACCCACTCCACCAGCGCGCTACGAGTCATTGATGCCTGAGTTTCCTATGCCCTGTGTTTCCCTTAGTTTTCGAGCTTTTCCGGGGTTTCCCGCAGTTTTCCTAGTTTTCCTCGAAGAGGAAGGAGGGGATATCCAGATCGGAGCGCTGGGGTTCCTCCACCCGCGGCGGGATGGCGCGGTGAGTTCCCGGGCGCTGCGCAGCCGGCTGCGCTTCGGGCTGGGCAGCCGGATAAGCCGGGCTGGCCACCGGGTGGGCCGGGCTCGCCACGGCTTCGACTTCCGGTTCGGATTCGACCGGGGCGAGGTCCTCGATAGGTTCCACGGTATCGTGCCCGGCGGGCACGCCATCCATCTGCAAAAGGTGGTCACGTGCCTCATCGAAGCCCGCGGCAATCACCGTCACGCGCACCTCGTCGCCAAGGGATTCATCGATAATCTGGCCAACGATAATATTCGCGTTCGGATCCACCGCTTCCTTGACCATCTTGGAGGCGGAGGCGAGCTCCTTCATACCGAAGTCCGCACCGGCCAGGAAGGAAATAAGCACGCCGTGTGCACCGTCGATGGAGGCTTCCAGCAACGGGGAGGAGATGGCGCTCTCGGTAGCGCGCACCGCCCGATCTTCCCCGGAGGCCGAGCCGATACCCATGAGGGCGGTGCCCGCGTCCTTCATAATGGCCTTGACGTCCGCGAAGTCGAGATTGACCAGACCCGGAATGGTAATAAGATCCGAAATTCCCTTGACGCCCGAGCGCAGCACCTCATCGGCGAGGTGGTAGGCCTCAATAATGGTGAGGTCTTCTTCGGCGATCTCCAGCAGGCGATCATTGGGGATAACAATGAGGGTATCCACCGCTTGGCGCAGTTCCGCGATACCCATGGAGGCGTTATTGGCGCGCTGGGCGCCTTCAAATTCAAAGGGGCGGGTCACGACACCGACAGTCAGCGCTCCCAGATCCCGAGCCACCTTGGCAACCACGGGGGCGGCACCGGTGCCGGTCCCCCCGCCTTCACCAGCAGTGACGAACACCATATCCGCGCCTTCGAGGGCGCTTTGGATAACTTCCACGTTTTCTTCCGCGGCGCGCTTACCCACCGAGGGATCCGCGCCCGCTCCCAGGCCCTTGGAAACCTCGCGGCCAATATCGAGTTTGGTTTCCGCTTCGGATTTCACCAGGGACTGCCCGTCGGTGTTAACGGCAATAAATTCCACACCGGCAAGTCCGTCTTGAATCATACGGTCAACAGCGTTGACACCGCCCCCGCCGACCCCGATGACTTTGATATTGGCGGCGTTATTGACTACGGCCATGAGTTTTCCTCCCGAACCTCAAGTAAAACTTGAGGTTTTTCGTTCCTGACTTCGCGGAAAAGATAGTAGGTGAATGACAACGGTGCAATTCCCCGCGCTGGTGTGTTGCGAAGTAGTTTGCTCTGCTGGATCGAAATCGAGTGGAACGATGCTGCAGCGGGGCGTAACGGTGCGGGAATTGCGTGGAACGGTGCGCGAATCGTATGGAACGGTGCGATGGCGCCGTGGAACGGTGCGGTAGCCGAGTGGTTCAGGATCAATGAACGACGACGGCAGTGGGCTCTGACACGTCGTACACCTGGCCAGGAACGCTAATCACGGTGGCCAGTGCTGCCGCTTTCAGATCGGAGCGCTGAGCATCCCCCCAGATCACCTTCTGCCCGGAGTTGAGATCGAGTCCGACCCGCCCGCTATCGCTCACCGATACCCCGGCTACCTGAGCCCGCACATCGTCCTTGAGGCTGGCCAGCACATCAAGGGCGATGCGAATACCCGGGCCGTCGCTACCGTCCTCGGAGCGAGTGGCCGGCCCGGGGCTCAGGCTCACGCGCGGGAGGCTGGCTTCCACCTCGGGGAGGACCGGGAAGCTCACGCCGTCCCGATCCATGGCGGAGCATGCTCCTTTGCCCACCAGGCAGGCCACCGGTTCACGCACGGTGAGGGTGACCTCGAGTCCGTGGAGGTAGCTGCGGCGCAGCTGCGCTTCTTTAATGGGTGGGAATTGGGTGCTCAGGTCAGTGGCGAGAGCTTCGGTATCCAGGCGTGGGAGCGGGATTCCCGAGCGTTCGGCGAGGGCGGCGGTGACGTCTTCCGCCGTCACCGCCGCGTTCGCGGGGATACCCGAGACGGTAATATCGCTGGCCCGCAAAGCCAGCAGCGGGCTAAAGAAAATCACCCAGGCCAGTGCGGCAAGCGCGGCGAGTACCGCACCAACCACCCCGAGGCGCCGCCAGCGTACCCGGCGTTTCTCGGAAGCTTTTTCTTCGAGGCGCTCGTCCAGGGATACCGTGGTGGTGCTCCCTAGGTCGGCTAGCGGGGCGTCGCCGTCGTCGTACACCACCGGGGCGGTGGCTGCGGTGGGAACGTAGGTGATCTCCGCGTGCGGATTGATATCGCGCGCGGAGCGGCGCCGGGATGGTTCTTTCACCGCGCCGTCCCCTCCCCCAGTGCCGCCAGGATCTCGGGCCCCAGCGCGGTCACATCACCAGCCCCCATGGTGAGAAGCAGATCTCCCGGCTTCGCGCTTTTTGCGAGCACCCGCGCGGCCTCGTGTTTATCGGCAATAAAATGCCCGGCGTTTCCCATGCGGGAGGTGATCATATCGCCTTCGATACCGTCGAAGGGCGTTTCGCGGGCCCCGTATACGGCGGTAACAATGGCGGTATCGGCCAGTTCGAGAGCGGTGGCGAAACGATCCGCGAAATTGCGGGTGCGCGAATACAGGTGCGGTTGGAAGAGAACTCGCACGCTGCCCTGCCCGGCCTCGGCGCGGGCGGCGCGCAAGGTGGCTTCCACTTCGGTGGGATGGTGGGCGTAATCATCGAAGAGTCGCACTCCCCCAGCCTCGCCGCGCAGCTCAAAACGCCGCCCCGTTCCGGTAAAAGCCGCCAGGCCGCGCGCCATATCCGCCAGGCTCACGCCCAGTTCCAGACCGGCGGCGGCCGCCCCGGCCGCATTGAGTTCGTTATGGGATCCGGGAACCTGAAGGGAAAGCGGGGCGCGGCTTTCCCCGCACCGTAGCGCCCCGTCCTCGAGGGCCACGTGGAATTCCACGCCAGGGAGCGGGGCGCCACGCCCGTAGCTGACCACCCGGATACCTTCGCTCACCGCTTGAGCGCCCAGGCGGGCCGCACCTGCGTCGTCGCCGCACACGATGAGGAGCCCGCCGGGCACGATGCAGCGCGCGAATTCCGCGAAGGCTTCTTCGAAAGCTTCCCGGCTGCCGTAATGGTCGAGGTGATCGGGTTCGACGTTGGTGACCAGGGCGATACGGGGCCGGTAGTTGAGGAAGGAAGCATCGGATTCATCGGCTTCGGCAACGAGAACCTTCCCGGTGCCCAGGTGGCCTCCGGAGCCGTGCCCGCGCACGCTCCCGCCAATCGCCCAGGACGGTGCCTGACCGGCTTCCTCCAGTGCCACCGCCAGCATTGCCGACGTGGTGGTTTTCCCGTGCGCTCCGGCGACCGCCACGAAATCGCGATCCCCGCTCGCGAGGGCGAGGGCTTGGGAACGGTGGATGACGCGGGCACCGAGCTGGCGGGCCCGCGCGAGCTCGGGGTTATCTTCCCGGATGGCGGAAGAGACCGCCACGAGGGTGTCGGCGCTGAGGCGTTCCGGTTCCGTTCCGATCCACAGGGTGATGCCGGAATCTGCCAGGCGCTCCGTGGTGGCCGAGGCGCGGGCGTCGGATCCGGTCACGGTCCAGCCTTCGGCGTGGAGCAGATCGGCGATTACGCTCATGCCTGCCCCGCCGATGCCGATGAGATGGATATGTGTCACCTGAGAACCTCCTCGATAAGATCGGCGAGCCGGGCCGCGCCGTCGGCCGGGCAGATGGCACGCGAAGCCTGGGCCATGCGGGTGCGGGTGGACGCATCGGTGACGATGCCCAGTACGGTGCTCACCGAATCGGCAGTGAACTGGGAATTGGGGATGAGCAGCGCCCCGCCGGCAGCCACGACGTCCGCGGCGTTGCGCGCCTGTTCGCCGTTGCCGATAGGAAGCGGAACGAAGACCGCGGGGATACCCAAGGCCGAAACTTCCGCGACGGTGCCGGCCCCGGCGCGGCACACCACGGTGTCGGCCACCGCGTAAGCGAGTTCCATTTCTTCCAGGTAGTCGAGCACGTGGTACCTGGGGATAGTGGCGGCGGTGCGCTGGGCCGCGGCGGCTTTACCCCGCCCGGTCAGATGGAGTACCTGCACGCCGGCGGCGGCGCAGCGGGGGGCGGCTGCGGTCATCACGTCATTGAGGTGGGCAGCCCCCAGGGAGCCCCCGGTGACCACAAGGGTAGGTAACCCCGGATCCAGGCCGAGGCGCGCCGCGGCGGCGGTGCGTGCTGCTGCCCTATCGGCGCTGGCTAGAGCCGCGATGGCGGGGCGTAGCGGCAGCCCGACGGTGCGGGTGATGCCGCGCGCGGCACGCAGCGGTGTGGAGGGGAAGGTGAGGGCGACGGCGGCCGCGCCCCGTGCCCCGAGTTTATTGGCCAGACCCGGTAGCGCGTTTTGTTCGTGCACCACTACCGGGATGTCGGCCCGGCGTGCCGCGGCGTAGACGGGGGTGGAGGCGAAACCTCCGAAACCGACAGCCAGCTCGGCTCCGGCCGCGGTGAGGATACGGCGGGCTTGGCGCACTGCCCTCGGGAAAGCCACGGGGAAACGTAGCGCGTCCCTATCGGGACGGCGCGGGAACGGTGCGCGTTCCACGGTGGCGAAATCGAAGCCGCTGGCGGGAACGAGGTCTTTTTCCATACCGGTGGCGGTGCCGACCACGAGGATACGGTGCCCGCGCCCGGCGAGTTCGTGGGCGGTGGCCAGTAGTGGATTGACGTGCCCGGCGGTTCCCCCGCCGGCGAGCACTAGTGTCACGAAGTCCTCCTGATAACTGCGCGCACCCGGCCCGCGAGTGAGCTGGAGCGCCGGAACGATTCTTTCACGCCCGGGACCGCCAGGGCTGCCGCCACGCAAACTCCCACCGCCATGAGGCAGGAGATGACAGAGGAGCCGCCCTGACTCATAAAGGGCAGCGGCACTCCGAAAACGGGCAGCAGGCCGGTGACGACGAACATATTTGCCACGGCCTGTCCGCATAGCCACAGGGTGGCTCCCCCGGCAACGAAACGGCCGAAACGGTGCGGGTGGTACATGCAAATGGTAAGAAGGGCGTAGCCGATGGTGCCGAGCAGCACGATGACGACGGCGCATCCGAAGAAGCCGAGTTCTTCTCCCACCACCGCGAAGATGAAGTCGGTATGTGCTTCGGCGAGGTTCCCGGGCCATTTTTCAATTCCGGTGCCCAGGCCGGAGCCGCCCGGCCCCCCGGAGCCGAAAGCCCAGAGCGCGTAATCAGCCTGGGAGGGTGTTTGCCCGGTGGGAAGCGTGAAGAGATTTTGGAAGAAGTCTTGGATGCGGGTGATGCGCGACCGGCTGGAGAAAATAAGCACGACGACGAGGAAGAAACCCAGCGCCCCGCTGATAAGGAAATAGCGGCCCGGGAAACCGGCCATCCAGAACATTCCCACGCCGATGAGGAGGAAGATGAGGGCGGTTCCCATATCGCCGCCCACGAGCACCGCGCCGATGGACGCGCCGGTGATGGCAATGGGGCCGCTCCAATCGGAGAGTTGGAAGTGGGCGCCTTGCACCATGCGCCCGAGCACCGCGGCCAGGGCCACCACCATGGCGAGTTTGAGGAATTCGGAGGGCTGGAGCCGGATGGGGCCGAAGGCAATCCAGTTGCGGTTACCGGCAACGGAGGCACCCATCGGGCTGAGCACGAGGAGCTGCAAAAGGATCCCGAAGCCGAGGGCCAGGCCCCACAGGCGCTGGAAAACAGCGAGGGGAATACGCGCGCAGATCACCGCCAAAACGGTGCCGATAGCGGCGTAGGCCATCTGGAGGTAGGCGGAGCGGAACAGGTTGGGGCCGTCTTCGTATTCGGCCCGTACCGCCCCGGGGGTGATGGCGGAAAACACCATGAGGAGCCCGAGGAGGGTGAGAATCGCGGTGGCCACCACGAGAAGGAGGATGGAACGGTGCATGACGTTGCGCACGCGTTCCTCCGGGATACTCGGTGCCTGCGGCTTCTCGGTCCGCTCACGCATGACGTGCCTCCGTGGCGCTATCCGGTGCACCGTTATCCTGCACCGTCGCCTCCGTCGGGGCACCGGCGCCCGCCGAAGTGCTGCCCGCTTCCGGGGCAGCGTCCCCCGTTACAGCACTACCTTCCGACGGGGCGGGCAGGGCGCGCACCGCCGCGGCGAAGCGGTCACCGCGATCCGCGTAGGAGGTGAATTGGTCCATGGAGGCACTGGCGGGAGCCAGCATCACGGTATCCCCCGCCTGTGCGTAGCGCGAGGCAGCCAGCACCGCGCGCGCCATGGGTTCGGAAGCCGCCGGATCGATATAGGTGACGGGGAGGTTTGCTCCGTCCAGCGCCGCGTGCCAGGGTTCTTGGTTCACGCCAATAACGACGACGGCGCGCAGCTTGTCCCGCACCTGTGCCACGAGGGATTCAAAGCGGGCGCCCTTGGGTTGCCCGCCCACGATCCACACGCAGGTTCCCTCCGCCAGCGCGGAGACGGAAGCGAGGGCGGCGTGGGCATTGGTGGCTTTGGAATCGTCCACGTAGCGCACCCCGGCACGTTCAGTCACCGTCTCAATACGGTGGTGGCCCGGGCGCATATGCTGGAGGCCGGCGCGCACCACCTCCGCGGGAATATCAATGGCCCGAGTGAGCGCCACGGCAGCCAGGGCATCCCAGATAAGGTGGCGCGGCAGCGCCGCAGTCGTGGGAGCCAGCTGGGCGACGTCGTGCAACGAAGCGATCTCCACGGCGCTAGTCCACCGTTGCTTCCCGTAGGCACGGTCCACAATGAGGCCGTCCACGATGCCGATCTGCCCGACGGCGGGAATGCCGGTGGTGATGCCGATGGCGCGCGCGCCTTCGCGCACGTCCGCGTTATCGACCATGCTCTGGACGGTGCTATCACCCACCGGGTATACCGCGGCGGTGCGCACATGTTCGTAAATACGGGCTTTCGCGGCGGCGTAGGCGGCGCGGCTGCCGTGCCATTCGAGGTGGTCGTCGGCGATATTGAGGCAGATACTGGCGGCCGGCTCCATGGTGTGGGTGGTGCGCAGCTGGAAGGAAGAAAGCTCCAGGGCGAAGGCACGCGGGGCATCCGGGCCGGTGGCGCTCACGGCGGTGACGGCGGGATTGCCGACGTTCCCGATGGGTTCGGCCCCCAGGTGCGCGGCGCGCAAAATATGCGCCGCCATGGTCACCGTGGTGGTTTTGCCATTGGTGCCGGTGACGGCGAGCCACGGGGCGGCGTGCCCCGCACCGTCATGGGTGCGCAGGCGCCAGGCCAGTTCGATTTCAGACCACAATTCGATACCGTGGTCGGCGGCCGTCGTAAAAAGCGGGCCGATTTCGGGTATGGCGGGTGCGGGGATAATAACGTCGGGCCGCCACGCCAGCACTTTGCGTGCCAGTTCGGCAGGGGTCGGGTCACTGCCGCCAGTATCCACGGGGAGCGCGGTGACCGCCCCGAGCTTAGTGATATCGGCGTCCCATACGCTCACGCGTGCCTCGGTGAGCTCGGTCAGTGCCCGCGCGCAGGCCCGCCCTGATTTCCCTAAACCGACGACGGCGATGCGGCGCCCTGCCAGTTCCGCCCCGCCCGGATGTTGCCACTCACTCATCTTTGCATCAACCACTCAGCGTAAAAAATACCCAGGGCAATAAAGCCGCACAGGGCTTGGATCACCCAGAAGCGCACCACAACCGTGACTTCGTTCCACCCTTTGAGTTCGAAATGGTGGTGGATGGGCGCCATGCGGAATACCCGTTTTCGTGTCATTTTGAAGACGCCCACTTGGACTACGTCGGAGATGACTTCTAGCAGGTAGAGCCCGCCGATGAGCACGGCGAGGAATTCGGTGTGGGTGTAGATGGACATCCCCGCGAAGACGCCGCCCAGGGCGAGGGAGCCGGTATCCCCCATGAAGATTTGGGCCGGCGAGGTGTTCCACCAGAGGAATCCGATCAGTGCCCCGACGAGGGCCACCGCGATGATATTGAGATCGCGCGGGTCACGGATGGGGTAGCACCCGGGGGCGGCGTCCACGAGCCCGTAGCAGGGGTGGTTGCTTTGCCACATAGTGATGAGAGTGTAGACCCCGAAAGCGATGATGGAGGCACCGGTGGATAGGCCGTCGAGACCATCGGTGAGATTGACGGCATTGGACCAGGCGGTGATAAGGAAATTCGCCCAGATAATGAAAAGGATAATGCCGACGGCGGTACCGGCGAAGGCGAGACTCAGGCCGGTATCGCGCACGTGGGAAATGCGCATCGATGCCGGGGTTCGGTTGTTTTCATCCGCGAACATGAGGGAAAGCACCGCGAAGGCGACACCGACAATCCCCAGGCCGGCGATTTTCGCCCAGGGGGTGAGCCCCAGGCTTTGTTTGCGGGAAATCTTGGTGAAATCATCGGCGAAGCCTACGCCCGCCATGCCGATCATGAGGCCGAGGAGGAGTATCCCGGACATGCCCGGGCTGCGCCCCGCCCCGATATTGCCCACCAGGTAACCGATAACAACCGCTGCCACGATGGCCAGGCCTCCCATGGTGGGGGTGCCGCGCTTGACGAGGTGGGAGGTGGGGCCGTCCTGGCGGATGAATTGGCCGAATTGTTTGCGCACGAGGAAACGGATGAGAAGCGGGGTCCCGAATAGGGTGACGAGAAGCGAGACCGCAAAAGCGATAATAAGCGCGAGCACTATTCCCCCTTGAGGCGGGTGGCGATATGCCACACGCCCGAACCGTGCGAACCTTTGATGAGGAGTGCCCCATCCTCATTGAGCATATCGGAGAGCTCCGCCTCGGCTTCTTCCCACGCGCCGACGGCGCGGGCGGTGATACCGGCGTCACGGGCTGCCTCGGCGAGCGCCGCCATCTGGGGGCCCACCGCGATGAGGAGGCTCACCCCGGCGGCTTCCAGGGCCGGAAGGAGAGCGAGGTGTTCTTCCCGCGAGGCAGCTCCGAGTTCGAGCATATCTCCGAGAATTGCGGCTTTGCGCCCGCTTCCGAGCTGTCCGAGCGCGGCGATGCCGGCGCGCATGGAATCCGGGTTGGCATTGTAGGAGTCGTCGATGATGAGGGTGGAGCCGCGGCGGAATACATCCATACGGTGGGCGCTGGCGGGTCCGCTGGATAGCCCCGCCACGATGGCGGGCAGGCTGACTCCGGCGGCGGCCGCGGCGGTGGCCGCCGCGAGCGCGTTCATGACCTGGTGTTCTCCCACGAGTCCGAGGTTGACAGTAGCTGCGCCATCGTTCATATGGAGCGTGAAACTGGCCCGACCGTCGCTTCCGAGGGTGATGTCGCTTGCCGTCACGTCCGCCGGATGCACGCGCCCGAAGGTGCGTACCCGGCCGCTCGCGACCTGCCCGGCCATGGCCGCCACTCGCGGATCATCGGCGTTGAGGATGGCGATGCCGTCCTCGCGCAGGCCTTCCACGAGTTCTGCCTTGGCGCGCGCCACGTTCTCAATGCCGCCAAATTCGCCCAGGTGCGCGCGGGCCACCACCAGCACCACGGCGATATCCGGGGGCGCGATAGAGGTGAGGTAGGCGAGGTTGCCAATATGGTCGGCGCCCATTTCCGCCACCAGGGTGGCGGTGTTCGCGCCCACACGGAGCACCGTGAGTGGTAAGCCGATTTCGTTATTGAGCGATCCGGGTGGGGCAACCACATCCCCCCGTTCCCGGCATATGGCGGCGAGAAGATCCTTGGTGGTGGTTTTCCCAACGCTGCCGGTCACCGCGATAACCCGCAAGTCGGGGTTGACGTGGCGGGCCAGCTCAAGGTTGTGCCGGGCCAGGCGTCCGAGCGCAGCGGGAATATCATCGACCACGATAATGCGTTCAGCTTCGGCACCGCCGGCGCGGGCGGCCTGGCCATCTTCGGTGAGAATGAGGCTGGCCCCTGCCGCGCGCGCCTGGCCGCTCAGGGTATTCGCGTCCACGCGCGCGCCTTTCACGGCGGCAAAAAGCGCACCGGGCGTGATGGCGCGGGTATCGATAACCGCCGCGGTGACCTCGGTATCGCACAACGGTGCGAGCGCGGTCCCGCCGACGGCGGCGATAACCTCCGCGGAGGACATGGAAATCATTGCGTGTCTTTCTCTTCTTGCGTGTTTTTGTCGAGGACGATCCGGTTAGTACGGTCAGAACAATCGCCCCGGTCAGCGCGGTCAGTCCAGCCAGCACTGTCGGCACGGCCACCCCGGCCAACGGAGCTAGCGCGCTCAGCGAGCGCCGCCCGCGCTACCTCGCGGTCGTCCAGCGGAATGTTACGCCCCCCGGCCACCGGTTGATAAGTTTCGTGCCCGCGCCCGGCCAGCAGCACGGTATCCTGCGGTGCCGCCTCCCGGATGGCAGTGCGCATGGCGGTGGCGCGATCAGCGATGTCCACGATGCGGGCGGGGCTGTGCGCGCTGCGGGCCCCGTCCAGGAGTGCGGCGCGGATCGGTGCGGGATCTTCTTCGTGCGGATCGTCGTCCGTGATGTAAACGACGTCGGCCAGTTCGGCGACCGCCCGGCCCATCTCGGGGCGCTTGTCCACATCGCGCTCCCCGGCGCTTCCGGTCACCACGATGAGCTGACCGCTGGTGGTGGGGCGCAGAGCATTGATCGCTAGGCGCAGCGCCGCGGTATTATGCGCAAAATCAACGACGACGCGCGGCGCGCTACCCACCACTTCCATACGACCGGGGACTTGCGGTGTGAGCCCGGCGCCTACTACGGCGCCAACCGCACCGCGATCCGCCCCGCTTTCCAGCACCATGGCCACGGCGAGCGCCGTATTGGCGATATTGAAATCTCCGGGCAGGCCGGTGCGCACCGTCAGCTCCCAGCCGTTGCTATGAGCCAGGGTGAAGGAGGTGACGGGGCCGCGCTCGATATCGCGCACCTGGTACCCACTCCTGCCCTCAAGTTGAGAGAACACGGCGAGGGCCACAGTGGGCACCTCGGTTTCCCTAGCCAGGCGCCTGCCCCACTCATCATCAACGGTGATAACCGCCCGCCGTGAGCATTCCGGGGTGAAGAGGCTGCGTTTGGCCTGGTAGTAGTTCTCCATGGTGCGGTGGTAATCGAGGTGATCCCGGGTGAGATTAGTAAATCCAGCCACGCTGAAGACCACGGGGCTGGTACGGTGCTGGGCCAGCGCGTGGGAGGAGACTTCCATGGATACATCCGTCCCGCCCCGTTCCACCAGGAGGGCGAGCAGTGCTTGCAGATCCGCGGGCATGGGCGTGGTTAGATGCGCCGGGGCACACAGGTCCGCAATTTTTGTTTCCACGGTTCCCACCAGCCCGGTGGTGCGATCCAGCGCGGTAAGCAGGCCGTCCAGGAGGTACGTCGTCGTCGTTTTTCCATTGGTGCCGGTCACCGCGAAACTCCGCAGGTGCTCGGCCGGTTCCCCATAAATGCGGGCCGCAATGGCGCCCAGGTGCGCGGCCGGATCCTCCACCACGAGGAGCGGAAGCTCCACCCCGGCCTGCGCAATAAGAGCGGCCCCGGCCGCGTCGGTGAGGATAGCGCGTGCGCCCCGTTGCACCGCCTGGGGGGCAAAGCGCGCCCCGTGGGCGTGAGCGCCGGGCAGCGCGGCGAAAAGCGCCCCCTCATGCACCGCGCGCGAATCTGCGGTCACGGAAGTCACGGTGGTCTGCGAGGCCTCGCAACCGGCACCGTCCACCTCGGGAAGCGCGAGAAGCTCGCGCAGCGCCACCGGACGCACCTGCGGAAGAGGGAATTCGTCACTCACTAGTTGCCTACCTCCGATGAGAACCACGGATATTTGAAGAGGGGGACGGTGCTGGGCGGGACACCCAGGTGCCGCATCGCGAAGGGCGCGAAGTTCGCGAAAACGGGCACCGCCGTATCCCCACCGTACCCGGCCCCAGCCCCGCCGTAGACCGCTATCGCCACCGCAATCTGCGGGTCTTCAGCCGGGATGGCCGCAATAAAGGTACCCACGCGGCGGGTGAGGTTTCCGTTAGCGTCCGGAACCTGGGCGGTGCCGGTTTTTCCGGCCACGTTGTAGCCGGGGACTTTCCCGCGCCATCCGGTGGATTGGTTATTGGTGACCGCCTGCATCATATTCATCATGGTGCGTGAGGATTCCTCGCTCATGACGCGGTGGCTTTCCCCGGGAACGGTGGGAGTGGTGCGCCCGCTGGCGTCGGTGGTGGAGTCCACTACATGGAGCGGGATATAGACTCCCCCGTTGGCGATGGTGGCCCCGATCTGCGCGAGTTGCACGGTAGTGGCCGCCCAGCCCTGCCCGAACATGGTGGTGTAGCGGTCACGCTGGCCCCACTGCTCCGGCGGGCGCAAAATTCCGCTCGATTCGGCCGGTAATTCAATCCCCGTGGGGCTTCCCAGCCCGTAACTGCGCATATAGTCATAGCGCACGTTATCGTCCACGGTGTCACCGATCTGGACGAGCCCGGTGTTATAGGACTGGGCGAGAATCCCCGCCACCGTCATCCCCTGGGTAGGATGCGGGTCGTTATCGGAAATGCTTTCACCGTTGGGCATGGTGATAGTGTCCGGCACCGTGAACTGAGTGAGCGGGGTGACGGTGCCGGTATCGATAGCCGCCGTGAAGGTGGGGAGCTTACCGGAGGAGCCCGGCTCGACCGGCGCCTGCACGGCGCGCGAACCCCAGGAATCCGGATTCGCTTCCTGGAGACGCGAAGGGTCAGGGGCGTGGGAATCGGCCAGGGCAAGCACCCGCCCCGTCCCCACTTCGATAACAACGGCGGCGCCCCAATCCGCGGCATTGGCGTCCACCGAAGCATCAAGAGACTCCATGAGGGCGTTTTGCAGATCGCGGTCGATGGTGAGTTTCACGCTCGCACCATTGACCGGATCCACGCGTTCGGTTTTCCCATTCGGTACGACGGCGCCGCCTCCGGCGGTTTGCACCGTCAGGCGCCCATCGGTGCCAGAAAGCGCATCATTGAAAGTGCGCTCAATCCCCGCCTGGCCGGTGGGCACCGGATTATCCGCAGTTTCCCCCACGTAGCCGAGCACATTTCCGGCCACCGAACCATTGGGGTACTCGCGTTTCATGAACTGCTCGGGTTCGATTCCCGGAATTCCCAGCGCGTTGATTTCCCGCCATTTTTCGGGGGAAATATCCCGGGCAATATACACGAAAGTGGATTTCTTCTCACCGCCCAGGAGGGTGCCTCCCAGTTCCGCCCGATCCACGCCGAGCAGGGGCGCGAGTACTTTCGCGGCTTCTGCCGCCCCGGTGCCTTCCACGATGAGCTGGTCATTGGCATCCAGGACGTAGTCCCCGTTGTCATCGGTTTGGTAGTGCCGATAGGAGCCGATGAGATTCTGATTGACGCCCACGTTATAGCGCTCCACGGAGGTGGCGAGAACCGCCCCGTTAGCATCCACAATATCGCCCCGTTTGGCCTGCAGGGTGTAAGTACGGGTGCGGAAAGCATCCGCCGAGGCAGCCAGGGCATCGGCGCGAATAAATTGCAGGTCGATGAGCCGTACCCCGAGGATCCCCAGCGCGAAGAAGAAGATAATCGCCATGGTGCGCACGCGCCGTACGTGCGGCTGCGCGGCCTTCCAGCGGCGGGCTAATTCCTTCATGCGCTTGTCCTTCGTGTCACTCCCCCGGAATCGGAGCAAGAATTGTAGCGGACCCCAGGTCCATGTGCTGAACGTCCGTGGCGGGGACGAGGCCGAGGGCCTGCGCGCGTTCCTTGAGGCCTTGCGGAGTGGAGGCCCCCACCACTTCATCCGTGAGGGTGGACTCCACCGATTGCGCGACCGCCAGCTCCTGCTTGACGGAGCGGATTTCGTACGCCGTGCCTACCATACGCGTATTAAGCGCGAAAACTGTGGCAAACGCGCCGAAGAAGAGGGCCAGGCAGATGATCACGGTGCCGAGGAAGCCACGGTGCGCCGCCGGAGTGGGGATAAGCGTCAGCTCGGGACGCCCCGAGATGACGGGACGGGTACGCGGCGCTGCAACAACGTGGGGCTGTGCGCTCATAGCTGACCTCCGGGGCGAATTTTCTCGGCCGCGCGTAAGCGAACGGAGGCGGAACGAGAATTGCGGGTGATTTCTTCTTCATCGGCTTGAATAGCTCCTCGGGTGAGGAGTTCCAGCCAGGGTTTATGTTCTTCAAGTTCAACGGGTAAGCCCCTGGGGGCTCGGGAGGTGGCGCCGGCGGCAAAGGCCCGTTTCACCAAGCGGTCCTCGAGGGATTGGTACGCTTCGACGACGATGCGCCCACCCACCCGCAACGTGGCGAGGGCTGCCGGCAGGGCCCGTTCAAGCGTTCCAAGTTCGTCATTCACCGCGATACGCAGGGCCTGGAAGGTGCGCTTGGCGGGATTCCCACCGGTGCGCCGCGCCGGAGCGGGAATCGAGGAGCGCACGATCTCCACCAGTTCTCCGGTACGGGTGAGCGGGGCACTGGCGCGCCGTTCCACAATGGCGGTGGCGATGCGATGGGCGAATTTTTCCTCCCCGTACTCGCGCAGAATCCGGGTGAGTTCCCGCACCGATGCGCCCGCGAGGATATCCGCGGCGGTGCGCCCGACCTGGGCGTTCATACGCATATCGAGCGGAGCGTCATGGGAGTAGGAGAACCCGCGCTCGGTTTCATCCAATTGCAGGGAGGACACTCCCAAATCCATGAGGATTCCATCCACGGGGCGATTGCCAGCTGCCGCGGTTACGTCGTCGTACGTGGTTTGGACGGGGCGGAACCGCTGCCCGAAACGGGCCAGGCGCTCCCCCGCCAAGGCGATGGCGGCCGGGTCGCGGTCGATTCCGATGACGGTGAGGTTCTCGAAACGCTCGAGGAAAGCTTCGGTGTGCCCGCCCATCCCGAGGGTGCAGTCAATGAGGACGGGAGTGGGAACCTGGAAGGCGGGAGCGAGGAGCTCAATGCAGGTGTCCACGAGCACCGGGGCGTGCAGCGCGTTCCCAGCGGCGCGCGGCGCGCCCGGGGTGCGTGCTGTCTCCATCCTGTGCCCTTCTCATTGCGGCGCCCGCGATAGTGATCCCCCGCGAGCGATCTGAAGCTGGGGAAGTGCCTCAGAGCTCTCGCGAAAGACCGCCACCGCGATCACGCGATTCCTAGAAGAGGCCGGGAATGACCTCTTCCTCCCTATCGGCGAAAGCCGATTCTTGATCCTCTAGGTAGGCCGCCCACGCGGCGCTATCCCAGATTTCGACCCGGTTGCCCGTGCCGATAACCGCGAGGTTGCGATCCAGGTTCGCGTAGCTACGCAACATTGCCGGGATGGTGATCCGCCCCTGCTTATCAGGGATGTCATCCACGGCGCCGGAGAGCAGTACGCGGGTATACGACCGCGCCTCTTTGGACGTCAAGGGGGCTTTAGCCAGGGTCTGCTGCAATTCCACAAAATCCGCGAGTGGGAAAACGTAGATGCAGTGTTCCTGACCGCGCGTCATCACCAGCCCGCCCTGGAGCTGGTCACGAAATTTGGCGGGCAGGATGATTCGGCCTTTGTCGTCCAATTTGGGCTCATACGTGCCGAGGAACATCTACCGCACCCCCTCTCGTGGCGCTTGCCTCCACTTTACTCCACTTTCCTCCACCAGTTTGCCACGGCGGGGGTATGTCGCGCTAGTGATTCCTAGAAAAGCGCGCCAGAACACGGAAAAACGAGTGGAGGGCTGGTGGAGTGTGGTGGGGTGATCAGTGGTGAGTAATTCGTGGTGTAGGGCGCAGGAACGGTGGAACCTGGAGGGCGCGGGGCGGTTGGCTCGCTTCGTGGAGCACCGTGGATGGCCCGGCGCGCCCCTGCCCGGCGGCGCCGTCGTACCTAAAAAAGAAAAAGAAAAACGGTGAGAGGATCGATATCCTCTCACCGTTATGGGTGCTGAGTTTGAGCTACCAGCCGAGCCGGCGCTACCGCAGTTTCTAGTGTTCGCCGCGGCGGCGCTTTTCCCAGATTTCCTGCTGGCGCCGCATAAAGGACGATACGCCACCCGGCCCGGACGACGTTGGCGCCCCGCCACCGCCGGCAGGCACCGCCACTTTCTCCGTGTGCACGCCCGCGAGCGCGTACCACACCGAGGCGAACATAATAATGACGCCGAGCAAACCGAGCCACCACATCTTAGGTGCGGAAATCCCACCGATAAGAATGGCGATGCCCGCGACCAGCCCGAGAATCCCCAGTACGAGATTGCGCACGGACAGTTGCCGACTGATGGCTTCCACTTCCGGCGCAGCGGGCTTCATATTACGTGCGAAGCTGGGATCCTCGTTGGTGAGCTGCGCTTCCAGCTCCGCGAGCATCTTCTTCTCGTAGTCCGATAGGGCCACTGTGCCTCCTTGTTAATGTACTGCTGCCAGTCTACCGTGCGCGGCGCGCCAGCGTCACGATATGTTGTGTCACGATACACCGTCCCGGTGCCCCGTGCGTCCGCCCGGTGCGGAGCTTCCCGGCGCCGCGCCAGCCGCGCCGTCGCGCCCCGTTCCGGCACGTTCAGCCCCGCCGCCGCGCACCGTCCCCGGCGATTGTAAGAGACTTGCCGGGCCGAGCGCCCCGGCCCCGAAGCGCGAGCGCACTGCATCCATGGCGCTCTCAGCTTCCCCGCGGCGTGGATCGTCATCGAAAGCGAGCTGCTGGTAGCCGCCTTGCTCGCTCAGGTTCTCCACGCGCAAGCCCAGGAGCCGCAAGCCGGCGGCGGTCATCTCCACCCCGTCCAGGAGCTCGCGAGCGCGTTCGTAGATCTCGGCGGCAACCTGAGTGGCTTGCGGCAATGTTGCCGAGCGGGTGATGGTGGTGAAATCCGGGAAGCGTACTTTAATGGCGACGGTGCGCCCCACCAGGCCTTTTGCACGCAGCCGGGCGGCGGTGTCATGCGCCTGGAAAAGCAGAATACGGTGCAATTCGTCCCGGTTAGCCAGAGGATCGAAAAAGGTTTCTTCGCGTCCGATGGATTTTTCCTCGCGGCTCGGGGTGACGGGGCGCGGGTCGACGCCGCTGGCCAGCTGGAAAAGGTGATCCCCGGCAGCGGTGCCCAGGAGGCGGCGGAGTTGCTCCGGGCCGGCAGCGGCGACGTCGCCCACCGTTTCGATCCCGTGCAAACGAAGCCGTTCTTCGGTGCGCCCGCCCACGCCCCAGAGCGCTCCGGCGGGTAAGTCGTGCAAAAATTCGAGGGTGGCCGCGGCGGGAATGAGGAGAAGCCCATCCGGTTTGGCGTGCGCGGAGGCAATTTTGGCTACGTGTTTGGTGGCGGCGATCCCCACGGAGGCCGGCACCCCAACCTCGGCGCGGATGCGGGCACGCAGCTGCTGGCCGATATGCACAGGTGAGCCGAAAAGCCGGCGCGCTCCCCCGACGTCCAGAAAAGCTTCGTCCACGGAGAGCTGCTCCACCAGCGGGGTGACCTCCCGCAAAATCGCCATGATTTTTTCCGAAACATCCCGGTAAAGCCCCAGGCGCGGGGTGAGCATAATGAGATTCGGGCAGCGCCGCCGCGCCTGCCCCACCGGCATCGCGGAATTCACCCCGAAGGCACGCGCCTCGTAGGATGCCGCCGCCACGACGCCCCGTTCCTGACCACCCACCGCGACGGGACGCCCGCGCAGCTCCGGGTGGTCGAGGAGCTCCACGGATACGAAAAAGGCATCCATATCAATATGGAGGATGGGGGTGCCCGAATCGTCATCACCCCAGGAATGGCGGGCGGCGCGTGATCGCGGTGCACGTGACATGAGCCCTCCGTTCCCTCTCGCTCCAATTTTGCGCGTGGTTTCGTTTTCCGAGTTCCCCTCGCGAAGGCGCGCTCTCCATTAGGCTGGAGCTGTGAGTGTGCCTACAGAACCCGTGCGAACTGATTATGCCCTCGCCGAACTGGATCGGCGCTCGGATCGCCCCTCCCTCGTGACGCTCTACCTGGACGGGGTGGAATCTTCCGCCCTGGACCTTGACGATCCCACGTATCTGGAATTCGAGTATATGCAACAGTTTAGGTGCATTCTCGAGGCCATGTACCCCAAGCGCGAGCCGCTGCGCGTGCTCCACCTGGGTGCGGCCGGATGTGCTTTCCCGCGCGCCCTGGATGCCGCCCGCCCCGGCTCGCGCCAGCTCGCGGCGGAAATTGACGGCAAACTCGCCACCTACGTGCGTGAATGGTTCGATCTGCCCCCGTCCCCGCGTTTGCGCATCCGGGTGCAGGATGCGCGCGTCACCTTGGATACCACGGCGGCACGGTGGGATGTGGTGGTGCGGGATGCTTTCGCTGACCGCGACGTCCCGTCCCATTTACGTACCGGCGACGCCGCTGCGCGGGTCGCCCAGGTTTTGCAACCGGAGGGCGTGTATCTCCTCAACTCGGTGGCATCCACCGGCCTGACCCGCTTCGCGAATGAATCACGGGCTCTCCTCGAGAATTTCGAGCACGTGCTGGCGATTATGGATCCGGCGGTGCTACGCGGGCGCCGTTTCGGCAATATTGTGTTGGCTGCCTCCCAGCGGGAATTTGCTTTCGCGCAGATCGAGAGGCTGGTGCGCCGGCTCCCGCTCCCGGCGCGCATGGTGGGGCGGGCGGATTTACGGCGCCGGGCCCGCGGCGCCATCCTCGAGAGCGATGCCGATATTGGCTACGTGCCCGCGGGGGCTTCCGCGCCCGGGACCGCGATCGACAGCTAATCCGGGCCCAAAGACTAATCCGAGCCTGCGAAACTAATCCGCGGCGTGCCGGCCGCGCGGGCGCTGCGGCGCCTCTCCCCCGCCGTCCTCGCCGTAGGCGTCCCGCTCGCCTACGCTACGCGTCTCACCCTCAGTCTGCGCCTCGGCTCCTGTTTGAGCCTCGCCTCCACCGCTCGCCTCGGTGCCGGGCTGGTGCCCGCTGCTAGCGTGCTGCCAGGCGGCCCGCATATTTTCCAGGCGCTCCGTCAGCTGCGCCTGCTCGTTATCTGCATGCTCCTTACGCTTGACCATCGAGGCATCCACCCGGGCGAGGAAACTTTCCGCGGCCCGCCCAATTTCATCAGCGCTAGGAACGGTGAGGGTATGCTGCGGGGCCTGGATAAGCCCGGGGTGCCCTTCCGCGCGATCATATTCGTGTTCCAAGGCCGCCACAATCTCCGCGAGCTGCTCATTCTGCTCGGTGAGCTGGGCAAGCTGCTCGGATTCTTCGGCGGCGCTGGCCTCCAGATCTCCCAGTGGCAAGCTCAGCCCGGCCGTTTTCGCGAGCATGGACAGCGCGCTAGCCGCCCCGGCCGCGTAATGGTGCCCGGCAATATACATGGGCACCCGCACCGTCACCGAGAACGTCGCCACGCCCATTTGCCCGAGGCTGTATTCCAAAAAATCAGAGAAAGAAGCCGGGTACCATACATCGGCTTCCAGGGCGGGAGCCACCGGATCGGCATTGCGCGTGCGGATGAGCATATCCGGCTGGCGGGTATGGGGCAGCGCACCGGCAACCGATCCGGCCCGGTAGAGCCGTTTCACCCCCAGTTGCGCGAATACCGCCATGAGCTCCGAATTGAGACCCTGCCAGCAAAAATCAGGTTCGGTACCGAGCAGAAGCAAAAAAGAGGTACCTTCAATATCTTTGGCGTGGAAGAGCCCGAGCGCGGGGATAGCAATATCTTCCAGAGCACCGTTGAGGTAGTGCACCCGCGGGCGCTGCGCCCGGTAATCGACCAGCCCGTCCACATTAATATCGGCCACCGGGCTGAGATCCAGGGTGTAGAGCTGGGAGGCAATAAGTTCGGAAACCGAACCGATGTCATTGATGGGATCGGTGAGATGAACGACGACGCTCTCGAAACGCTCCCCGTTCGCCCAGGAATCTTCATGTTTCCCCTCGCAGGGGTAAACGAAATAGTTCACCGTAATCCTCCTCCCTCTCCAGCTCGCTAGCTTCCCCTCCAGCCTAGACTACCGGCCTGGCCAAGTACCCTGGGCGCCGTCGTACCTCCATAACGGCAATCTCTACAACGAGACGCAAGCACACACGGTTCCGGTATTCGCCACCGGCTGATCACTGTCGTTCCCGTCACCGCACTATAGCGCGCTCCGGTGTTTTCCGTAATAATTGATTGTTACTTTTTTGCAGGACGCCACCCGATAATTTTCGGTCATCAGGAGGAGCCGCTCGTGGTTAACGATCCTCACAGCGCGCGCGAGGACGCGATACGGGAAGAACAGCTTTTCGTGGACACTGCGTACCGTGCCCTTGACCGCCAGCGCGAGGCTTACGCCCAGCGCCTGGCCGCGGTTCGCAGTCAGAGCGGTCAGGAAAGCGCCGGTGAAATGACCGAGCGCGATTCCTTCGCCACCCATTACGAAGATAATCTCACCCGATTGCGGCGGGTGGAAAACCGCTTGGTTCTTGGGCGGCTCGATACCCGCGAGGGGGAAACGGACCATATCGGGCGTATTGGCTTGAAGGACGAAGCCGGTGACATCCTGCTTCTGGATTGGCGCGCCCCGCAATCCGAACCGTTTTATCGAGCCACCGCGGCACACCCCGGGAAGGTGCGGCGCCGGCGCCATATTCAGACGCGCCTGCGCACCGTGACCGGCGTGGAAGATGAGCTTCTCGATTCCTCGCAGGCCTCCTCGGATCTCAATTTGACGGGTGAGGGCGCCCTCATGGCGGCGATGAACGCGGCGCGCGACGGGAAAATGAACGATATCGTCGCGACGATTCAGGCCGAACAGGACCGTATTATTCGCGCCGATTCCAATAATGTGCTCGTGGTTCAGGGCGGGCCGGGCACCGGGAAAACGGCGGTGGCCCTCCACCGCGCGGCCTATCTTCTCTACACCCACCGCGAGCGCCTGGCGCGTTCCGGCGTGCTCATTGTGGGCCCCTCGCCGGTCTTTTTGCGCTATATCGACCAAGTGTTGCCTTCGCTGGGCGAATCAGATGTGGTGTCGACGACGATCGCCGGACTGGTGCCCGGGGTGACGGTCAGCGCCGTCGACACTGCCCCGGCTGCGGAGATCAAAGGGCGCCTGGTGTGGCGCACCATTGCCCCGCGGGCGGTGCGCACCCTCCTGGAGCGCCCGCTACGCCGCCCCGTACGCATGCGCATCAGCGGGGTTGACGTGCGGTTGACCCCGCAGGATGTGGAGAATGCGCAGCGGCGGGCCCGCCGCACCGGTAAGCGCCATAATGAGGCTCGCGATACCTACGCGAAATACCTCGTGGATGTATTAGCCCGCCAGGTAGCCGAGGGCCAGGACGTTGAGCTTTCGGAAAATCCGTGGATTATTGCGGACGTGGCGGAGAATATTGACGCGCGCCGTGAGATTAATTTGCGCTGGATGCCGTCCTCCGCGGTAGCGCTGCTCGAGCGCCTGCTCACTAAGCCGCATCTCCTTGCCGAGGTAGCCCCCGAGCTGAGCGCGGTCGAGCGGGCCGCGCTCGCGCGCCCGGCCGGCCACGGTATTACTATCGCGGATATTGCCCTCATTGATGAATTCGCTGAGGTTCTCGGGCCTTTTGCCACCGACGCGGAGCGCCACGCGCGGGCGGCTCGCGATGCGGCCGAGCGCAATCGGCTCAGCTACGCCGGGGAAACGATGGAGGCCCTGGGCGTGGGCGGCGGAATCGTGAGCGCGGAGCTGCTGGCCGAACGCATGGGCGGGCGCGGGGACGGAAGTTCGCTGGCCGAACGGGCCGCCGCGGATCGCACCTGGACTTACGGGCACGTGGTGGTTGATGAGGCGCAGGAGCTCTCCCCCATGCAGTGGGAGATGCTCATTCGGCGCAATCCCTCGCGTTCCATGACGGTGGTCGGTGACTTGGACCAGCGCCCCGATGGTTCCCCGCGCGCCGGTTGGGAAGGGCTGCTGGGCCGCCTGGCTGATCGGGTGCGGGTGGAAGAACTCACGGTTTCCTACCGAACACCGGCCGTTATTTTGGATACTGCCGGTGCGGTGCAGCGCGCCGCCGGGGTGAAGGTGCGTCCCGTACGTGCGGCGCGTACCGAGGGTGGTGCCGTGGAGATCGCTGAACGTTGCGCGCCGGGAACTCTTGGTGCGGGCGCTATTGCGGCGACGGCGCAGGTGTGCCAGCGCTTGGATGCCCGCTACGGGCAGGCCGGTACCCTCGGGGTTATTGTGCCGGAAGCTCGGGTCGCGCAGGTGGCGGCGGCTATCGGCGCGGCTCCGGAGCTAGGTGAATGGACTGTGGATGTGACGGGGCGCGATGTCACAGCGCGTATCCAGGTTCTCACGGCGGTCCAATCCAAGGGCTTGGAATTTGACGCTGTTGTTCTGCTGGAACCGGCTGAGATTTTAGCCGAAGGGCCGGGCAATATTTACGTGGCGATGACGCGCCCCACCCAGCTTCTCTCCGTGGTTTCTGAAGGGGAGCTCCCGGCCGGACTCACCGCGAGCGCGGCGGATACAGGAGTCTAACGGTACCGTGGAACGCCGGCGGGCTTAGGTTCGCCGGACGTGAGCTCGTCGGACGTGGGCTCGTAGGGCAGGTCGTAGTGCGTAGGCTCGCCGGGCGTAAGCGGCCGTTCGTCAGACGTGGGCCGTGGTTCCCAATTATTACCACTATGATTGATTAGTCAATGCTGTGAGGCTGCCGTTCGGGTGGGTGAAGGAGTAGGAATGACCGTGAAACCTTGGCTGGATATTTACCCGGAGTGGGTGCCTTCCGATATCACGGTGGATGAGGAGACTTTAGAAGAGTCACTCCTGCGCGCTGCCGAGCGGTATCCCAATCGGGTGGCCTTGGATTTCCTCGGTGCGACGACGAGTTATCGCGAACTTGTTGAGCGTGCCCGCAAGGTTGCTACGCTGCTGCGTAATTTAGGGGTGCAGCGCGGGGATACCGTAGCCCTGGCTTTACCGAATTGCCCGCAACATATGTATGCCCTGTGGGGTGCGATCCTGACGGGGGCAACCGTGGCGGAGATGAATCCGCTGGCCCCGCAACCCGAATTGCACCGCCAGATCGCTATGGTCGATGCGCGGGTTGTTATCGCGTGGGAGAAAACCATTGCCACGATGGCACCGGCCGCTGATGACCCGCGCCACTACTTCGCAGTTGATCTTTCCCGTGATTTGCCGCTGACGTCGCGGATGCTTCTCAAGCTTCCGGTGGCTCAGGCCCGCACCCAGCGCTCTCGTTTGCGCGGGGAGGTTCCCCCTCATGTGGCTTCTTTTGATCGGGAGTGGCGGAAGGCGGCCCCGATGGATCTTGCAACGTTCCGTAAACCGCAAGCGGACGACGTCGCTGTCTATATGTTCACCGGGGGTACAACGGGAAAGCCGAAAGCGGTTATGCTCACCCACCGGAATTTGGTGTCCAACCGTAAGCAGATCATTGCCTGGGTGCCCTTTGAAGCCGATCATCACGAGGTGATTGCCGGGGTGCTTCCCCTCTTCCACGCCTTCGGTTTCACCCTCATGATGATGTGCGCCCTGGATCTGGCGGCTACCGCTATTTTCTTGCCGAATTTTGATATTTCGTCTCTCTTGGCTGCTCAGAAGCGCCGGCCCATAACGGTACTGCCCGGGGTGACTCCCATGTTTTCTCGTATCCTTGCCGAGGTAGAAAAGCGGGAAGCCGCCGGGGAGACTATTGACCTGTCCTCGATTCGTTTCGGGGTGTCCGGCGCAATGGCGCTGCCGGATGAGGTGGCGCGCCGCTGGGAGGAACGCACCGGGGGCTTCCTCATTGAGGGATACGGGATGACGGAATCTTCTCCGGTGGTTTCCGGGTCTCCGATGAGTCCGGATCGGCGCCCGTCCACTTTGGGGGTTCCGTTCCCCGGCACCGAGGTGCGTATCGCAAATCCCGATAATTTGGCGGAGGACGCCGAAGATGTGGGTGAGATTTTGGTGCGCGGCCCGCAGGTTTTCGCTGGTTACCTGGGTGAGCCGGAGGAAACGGCGCAGGCGATGTTCGAGGATTGGCTGCGCACCGGTGACCTGGGGCGCTGGGATGGGCCTTTCGTTGTTATGGCGGATCGCGCAAAGGAAATGATTAATTCTTCCGGCTTCAATATTTATCCTTCCGAGGTGGAGGAGGTTCTGCGCGGGATGCCGGAGGTGCGCGATGTTGCTGTTGTGGGGATTCCCGCCGCTGAGCGTGGCGAATCGGTGGTAGCGGCTCTTGTTTTGGAGCCGGGATCAACTGTTGATTTGGCGACGGTGCGCCGCTGGGCGGAGGGTAAGCTCGCCCATTACGCGATGCCCTCTTCCATTGCTCTTTTTGATGCGCTTCCCACGTCTCAGTTGGGGAAGGTGATGCGCCGTTCGGTGCGCGAACAGCTGGATACTTTCGAGCTGAAAGCCGGCGTATGGGTGAAGAAAGCCGGTGCGGTTGCGGGTAGTGCTACTGCCGCGGTGAGCGATATGACCCGTGAGACTTTCGAGCGGGTCTTGGCCGGGTTGGAGACCACCTATAACCTGACTGTTGATCAGATTCAAAGCTGGGCGTCTAGTGTCACGAAGTCCGCTGCGGAAAGTGGCGATGTGGTACGCCAGTGGGTTGATAAAGCTGCCCCCAGTAGTGAAACGATTGCTGCTTTTGTACGCTCCGCGGGAGCCACGATGGAATCTTTTGCCACGTGGGTGGTGCGTTCTGGTCACGAGCTGGTTGCTGGCGCTACACGATCCGGCACACCCACAGCGGAAGACAAGGGTGCCACTGGAGACGACGCGACCGATCAGAAAAACCGCGCCAAGCCCGAAGAAACCGCATAGCCCCGACCACCGGAGCAGCCAGGATCACCGGGAGAACCGATAGCACCGGTGGCACCCAGCGCTGACGCTGCTTCTGCGCGCTTGGAACCGAGGTTGTGTATGAGGGCCGGGGGAAGCTCCAGCTGACGCTGCTTCTGCGCGGGTGGGCCCCTCAGGATTGGGGTTTCGAGAAATCCGGCGATTCGGATGCAACTGGGACATCCGGATCCTGGCGTAGATCTGCGATGGCTCGCTCGAAGTCGTCAATGGAATCGTAATTCGAGTAGACCGACGCGAAACGCAGGTACGCGACCAGGTCAAGAGCCTTGAGCGGTTCGAGAATGGCAAGACCAATATCATGCGCATCAATCTGCGAGCTTCCCGAGGAGCGGACTTTTTCTTCCACTTGGGCTCCCAGCAGCGCAAGTTGATCTTCGGTAACCGGGCGCCCCTGACAGGCTTTCCCCACCCCGCTAATGATTTTCTGACGCGAGAAGGGTTCAGTAGCACCCGAGCGTTTGACAACCACGAGGCTGGCTGTTTCCAGCGTGGAGAAGCGCCGGTGGCAGTTCGGACATTCACGACGACGGCGAATGGACAGACCGTCATCAGCGGTACGAGAATCAATCACCCGTGAATCAGGGTTGCGACAAAATGGGCAATGCACATTAATCATTCTAAATGTCTCAGCTATAATACGCCAACCGCGTAACTATGACAGATCCACTAGTGCTACCCGTGGTACTACCCGCACCGGCCGTACTGCCTAGACCTAGCCAGTAACGCGGGACTAATAGCCTGGAATCTCCAGGACCTGGCCGGGAACCAGGTCATGAGAAGCGAGTCCATTGAGGTTCACAATATCCGCCACCCCGGTGGGAATATCCGGAACACCCGGGATGCTGGCAGCAATACTGGCCAGAGTATCCCCGCCTTGCACGGTTACCGTGGCCATTCCCGTTTCCAGGAAAGTGGTACCCACGATCATGGCAAAGCTAGCCAGCAGGAGGGTGACTGCGATGGTGAGCGCCACCCGCACACCCAGGCGAACAATGGCATCCAGCGAAGCTGGAGCGGTACGCGAACGGACTGCCGCTGGCGCTGGCACGTGACTAGCGGATCGTTCGACCCCTAGGGCGAGCGATGACGCCACTGACCCTGTGTATTGAGCGGCTGGCCGGGCAACCGGCTGCGGCGCAAAAGCCACCGGACGGCGCACCGCACCCAAGGCCGGAGTATTCCAGCGCCGACGCGCCTGCGCTACTCGCAGCGCGGTGACTGAAGCTTCCCCGCGGACACTTCCGCGGGCACCGCCACGATCATCCCCGCAGCGCACTTCTCCCCCGCGCAGCTCACGGTGTACAGCAGCCGGGTGCTCACCCACCACCCGCAGTTTCGGGTGCCGCCGGCTGGTGTGAGCACGGCTAGTTTCCCGCGGAATCTCCTGGTATGCGACACTCATTTTCCACTCCTCGAACATTCGTTCGCCGAACATCTGTATGTTAGACTAGTACGACAGTGAGGGTTTGTCTAGAACGTTCGTTCGATTCCGTTCGCTTCGGTAACGTTCCGGGCCTCGCCCTCATAGAACTATTCAAACCCGCCCTTACGACATAAAAATCGGCACGAACTCTCGGGAGTGCATATGGATCGTCCTCAGCTCACAGCTCGCCAGGCAGAGATACTGGACGTTGTTATTAACGGGATCATCACCCACCGCGTCCCCCCAACGGTGCGGGAAATCGGTGAGGAAGTAGGAATGTCCTCCCCTTCCTCGGTGAAATACCAGCTTGATGCACTGGAAGAAAAGGGCTATATCTCCCGTAACCCGCGCCGGCCACGCATGATTGAGCTCACGGAGGCGGGGCTCGCCCATGCCCGTAGTTCTCGCAGCGATTCGGCATGGGAAAGCACACTACTCCCCGTGGGTGAACCCGCTCAGAGCAGCCTGGAATCCGATGTGCCGGTTGATATTAGCGAGGCGATTAATGTTCCCGTCGTCGGGAAGATCGCGGCTGGGGCCCCGATTCTGGCTGAAGAACTCATAGAAGATGTTTTCCCGCTCCCGCGCCAATTGACCGGAACCGGTGAGCTTTTCACGCTCAAGGTGCAGGGCGAATCAATGATTGATGCCGCGATTTGCGATGGGGACTGGGTGGTGGTGCGCCGCCAGCCCACTGCGGAAAACGGGGAAATTGTTGCCGCCATGATCGATGGCGAAGCCACGGTCAAAGTCCTCCAACGCCGCGATGGCCACGTCACGCTACTCCCGTGCAACTCCGCCTACTCCCCCATACCCGCCGATGATAGTGAAGTGCTCGGCCGCGTCGTCATGGTACTGCGCACCCTCTAAGCAGCCTAAGGCTGAGCCGGCTGAGCGCTAAGTCCCAGGGTTGAGCTGTCTCCGGGCTGAGGCCCCGGGCCCAGCTATTGCCAAGTCCACACTTATGGCAGGTCAGCCTCCCGCCGGGAGGCGGCGTCGTCGTACTACTTCCCGTTACCCCAGCTGTTCCGCGAGCCGGCCCAGGGCCGCACGCACCACGGCACCGTCGGCCGTACCCCACATACGCGGAAGGGAAGCACGCAAGAACCCGCCGTAACGCGCCGTCACAAGCCGCGGATCCAGAATCGCCACCACACCCCGATCAGCTTCGCTGCGGATCAGGCGCCCGGTTCCCTGCGCTAGCAGCAAAGCAGCATGCGCGGCGGAGACATCCATGAAGCCGTTAAATCCACGCTCGTTAGCTCGCCGCGAACGTGCCTGCACCAATGCGTCATTGGGGCGCGGGAAGGGAATCCGATCAATCGTCACCAGGCGGCACGTCAGGCCGGGCACATCCACGCCCTGCCACAGCGAAAGCGTGCCAAAAAGCGAGGCATGCGGATCCACCGCGAAATCCTTAACAAGCGTGGGCAACTGGTCTTCGCCCTGCACGAAAATCGGCAGGTCAAGGTGATCACGAGCGAAAGCCGCGGCCTCATTCGCAGCCTTACGGGAAGTGAAAAGGCACAGCGCCCCGCCCCGGGAAGCCTCAATCAACTCCACGAGCTCGCGTAGCGTTTCCTCCCCGTACCCGTCCTTTCCCGGCACGGGCAGGTGGCGCGCAATATAGAGAATGCCCTGCTGGTGGTAGGTAAAAGGAGAACCGACGTCGATTCCCCGCCACGGCCCCTGGCTCGGATACGAAAAACCAATCTGCCGAGCGGCCAGGTCGAAACGCCCACCAATGGCGAGCGTGGCGGAGGTGAGAATCGCGGGGCGCGCCTCAAAAAGAGTATCCGCCAGCGGCGCGGACACGTCGAGCGGCGCCGCGCACAAGCTCGACCGCCCCTCCAGATCACGGGATACCCACACGACGAGAGAGCCGTTCGTCACCTCGTCACTGACCATCGCACTCACCATATCGACGCAGGTAGAAAGCCGGTGACGCACCACCGCTTTCGTTGCAGCATCCGATTCGGTACTACCGGGCAGAGCTGCGACGTCGTTTTCCACCAGCTGCAATTCACGCAACAGCAACATAAGAGCATCCTGCAGTGGCGCCGGAAGGGAGGTGAGGCGCCCTTCCTCCAGCTCATCAAGAATATCGACGACGCCGTTACGGGCCCGTTCGATCCCATCAGCCAAGATTTTTTCGCGGCGCAGTAGGCGCGCCAATCCCGTGATCTCGCCGTGGGAGAGCGCGAAGGTGAGTTGGCTGGTGACCCGGTCAGCCAGATCATGGGCTTCGTCCACAACGAAAGCATCCACGTCCGGGAGCACCGGGGTGCCCGAGCTATGCACGCCCAACATCGCATGATTGGTAATGACGATATCTGCCTCGGCAGCCTCGGTGCGGGCGCGCACCGGGAAGCACACCTCGCGCAGCGGGCACTTCACGCCCACGCATTCGGGTTTACTCAAGGAGACTTGGCGCCAGGCACGCTCCGAGACACCAGGAACAAGATCATCACGGTCCCCGGTCTCGGTTTCCGCGGCCCATTCGCGCAAGCGCATCACTTCTTCGCCGGTTGCGCTGGCGCCGTATTCCCCTTCGGCGCGGCTGACTAGGGCATCATCCTCCGGGTAGCCGCCGTGGACTTTACGCAAACATACGTAATTATTCCAGCCTTTGAGCAGGGCAATATGCGGTTCGTGGCCGGTCACGGCGCTGACGGCCCGCGCCACCCGCGGCGCGTCCTGCCCCACGATCTGGCGCTGCAAGGCAAGGGTGGCGGTGGAAACAGCCGCGCGCTGGCCGGTGCGCACCGACCATTCCATGAGCGGGACCAGGTAGCCGATGGATTTCCCGGTGCCTGTCCCGGCCTGAATCAGCAGGTGGGAGGAGTCCTCGAGTGCGGTGGCGGTCTCCTCGACCATGCGATTCTGCCCCTCGCGGACCGCTCCCCCGAGATCCGCGACCACCAGCTCGAGGATCTCGGTTAGTTCTTTCCTCATGCCCGTATCCTGGTGGGCACGTCTGTTTGGGCACCCCAGCGGGACTCAATCTGGCCCGCAATATTTGCCCGCACCCGCGCGTGGATGCGAGTTCCGGTGGGCAGATACTCAAGTTCCTCCAGAAGTTCCCCCTCTTCCAGGATCCGTGAAACAAGATCGCCGCGCTCGAAGGGAATGACCGCGTCGATTTCAATATTGGGGTGGGGCAGTTCTTCTTCGATGCGCGCGAGGAGCTCATCAATACCCGCCCCGGTGTGGGAAGACACCGCGATAGCGGACGGGTAGCGCGAACGCAGCGCGGTCAGATCCACCGGATCAGCAATATCGGCTTTGGAGAGCACAATAATCTCCGGGATATCGCGGGCCCCGGGCACATCGGCGAGCACCTCGTGTACGGCGGTGACCTGTGCAACCGGATCAGCGTTGGAGGCATCCACGACGTGGAGGAGGACATCCGCACCGTCCACTTCCTCGAGGGTGGAGCGGAAAGCTTCCACCAGCTGGGTGGGCAGATTCCGCACGAATCCCACGGTATCCGAGAGGGTGAATTCGCGACCTTCCGGGGTGATGGCTTTGCGGACCGTGGGATCGAGAGTAGCAAAAAGCGCGTTTTCCACCAGAACATTCGCACCGGTGAGCCGGTTGAGCAGCGAGGATTTCCCAGCGTTGGTGTAGCCAACCACCACCACGGAGGGAATCCCGGTACGGCGCCGTTCGGCACGCCGAGTGGAGCGGGCCGGTGCCATCTTTTTGATATCGCGGCGGAGTTTTGCCATGCGTTGGCGGATGCGGCGTCGATCCAATTCGAGCTGGGTTTCACCCGGGCCGCGCGATCCAATGCCGGCACCACCAGCCACCTGCCCGCCGGCCTGCCGCGACATCGATTCACCCCAACCGCGCAGGCGCGGGAGGAGATATTCGAGCTGCGCGAGCTCGACCTGGGCTTTGCCTTCTTTCGATTGGGCATGCCGCGCGAAAATATCGAGGATGAGCGCGGTGCGGTCGATCACTTTGACATTGACGATATCTTCGAGGGCGCGCCGCTGGGAGGGCGCGAGCTCGGTATCGACAATGACAGTATCGGCTTCCTGGGCTTCGACCATCGCGGCGAGTTCGCGTGCTTTGCCGGCGCCCAGGTAGGTGGCGCGGTCGGGTAGCGCGCGGCGCTGGATAACCCCGGCCAGTACCGTTGAGCCGGCGGTATCCGCCAGTGCGGCGAGCTCACGCAGGGATTCTTCGGCGCGGGGGCGGTCCTCAGAAAAGACTCCCACGAGGATGACTCTTTCGAGGCGAACCTGGCGGTATTCAACATCGATGCCTTGTTCGCGTTCGATACCGCGCGCCAGGCCTTCCACTTCCTGAAGGCCGGTGTGGTCACGGTGGATGCTATCGGTATTGGCCTGCCAGGCGGTATCGACTTGGAGTACCGTGCCGCGGCGGGTGGAGATATCGACATCACCGACGTGGTGCTTGTGTTCATGTACTTCGTTGCTAATGGCCACGTTCTCCTTTGTATTCGCTTTTATTTTCTCACGTTGCGCCGGAGTTTCCTACCGGGAAGTGGCGCGCGTGCTTCGGATATGTGCGCGGGATCTTTCGCGAGAGTTTTCGCTGGAGTTTGCGCGACAGTTTCCGCGCCGCTGCACGCTCCTTTAAGCTGGTGTTATGACTTCGCACTACTTTTCAGAGCATCCGGATACCGCGAGTAATGCGCGCACCCTCGAGGTAACGATCCGCGGGCGGGACTATTTCGTTACGGTCGACGACGGCGTCTTTTCCGGCGGTGGCCTCGATAAAGGCACCGCGGTGCTCTTACGAAAAGTGCCCGAGCCGGAGCTGGAGCCGGGCGATATCGCGGTGGATCTCGGGTGTGGCTGGGGGCCGATCACCTTGGCTTTGGCCGCCGAGGCACCTCAGGTTATCGCGGTGGATGTGAATGAGCGGGCGCGCGAGCTGACCCGCGTCAATCTTGAAGCGAATGGCTTGCGAGGCGAGGTGTTGGCTCCGGATGCGGCTCTAGAACGTTTGGGCGAGAAGTCGATTCGGTTGCTGTGGTCGAATCCTCCTATCCGTATCGGGAAAGCTGCCCTGCATGAGCTGCTTACCACGTGGTTGGGCCGTCTGAGTGAGGACGGGGAAGCGTATCTGGTTGTGCAGAAGAATCTAGGTGCTGATTCCCTTGCTTCCTGGCTGGTAAACGAGGGGTATCAGTGCGAGAAGATCGGTTCCTCTAAGGGATTCCGGGTCTTGTACGTTCGCCGGTAGTGATACGGATGTTCCTCCCCCCCCGGTAGTGTGCGAGGAAACACTCCGGTAGTGCCAGAAAGGCTCCTTCAATAACGGCAGTGCCATTCCTCGGACTCACCGGGCGAGCTTCGTGAGGATCCGCGCGGCTAGCTGGGCTGGCGTGTCCGCACCGGCGTCCAGCCAGGTGATGCGCGGATCGGCCCGGAACCACGAGCGTTGCCGGCGCGCGAGCTTCCGGGTGGCGATACGGATCTCTTCGGTTCCTTCAGCGAGGCTAAGGGTGCCCTCCAAGATCGCCATGGCTTGGGGGTAGCCGGTTGCACGTGATGCGGTGGGGGCTTCCCGCAAGCCGCGGGGTAGCAAGCCGGCGGTTTCTTCCAGGAGCCCCTCCCGCATCATCTCATCAACCCGCTCGTTAATTGCAGCATGAAGATCGGCTAATTCCCGGTGGATCGCGAAGATATTCACATCCTGGTAGTGGGAGGTATGGCGCGGGAAACGCGGGGTGTAGGGCTTTCCCGTCAGTCGAATAACTTCCAGGGCACGAATGACGCGGCGTTCATTACGCGTATCGATGGTGGCGTATGCCTGCGGATCGTGTTCCTCTAGCTCCCGCAGGAGCCGGGGATAATCACGGCGGGCTTCCTCCGTGATCGCGGCACGCAATCCGGGATCAGTTCCAGGGAACTGCAATTCGTCAAGAAGCGCAGATACATAGAGCCCCGAGCCTCCCACCACCAGGGGAATTTTCCCCGCTTTGGTAATAGCGGCGAGATCCTGCCGGGCATGCTTTTGGTAGGCCGCAACCGAGGCTTCTTCCGCGATATCTAACTCATCAATCTGATGGTGGCGGATTCCGCGCCGCTGGGAAACCGGGAGCTTGGCGGTACCAATATCTAAGCCGCGGTAGAGCTGCATGGCATCGGCGGAGATGATCTCCACTTTTTGCGGCCCGCCCAGAAGCTCCGCCAGCTCCAGCGAGACGGATGTTTTTCCGCTCGCGGTGGGGCCCACCACTGCGATAATCACTCGGCCACCGCCTCATCTGCCGCGTAACCGTACTGATCATCATCAGTTAGCTCCGCGGCAAGTTCTTCCGCGGCGCGTTCCTCCGCAGCGCGTTCCTCCACAGCGCGTTCTTCTAGGAGCACCGCGCGGGCTTGGCGGAGCGCCTGGGCGCATTGTTCGGCGGTGAAGCCGCGCCGAGCCAGCATGGCGTAGGTGCGTTGGGCGAGCGTTTCCGGTTTCCCGGAGGCGCTGCGTAGCTTCTTGAGAGCAAGCTCCACCGCCGAATCGAGTTCCGCTTCCGGTTTGATATCAGCAAGCACTTCCTCGATGATATTTGCGTCTACGCCTTTGCGGCGCAGTTCTGCTGCGATAGCACGCCGGGAAGCGTTTTTATCACGCCGGCGAGCCGCCGTGAGCGTGCGCGCAAACTTGGCATCGTCAATATAGCCGGCCGCCTCGAATTCGTGGAGTACCCGCTCAGCCACGGCCTCCGGCACCTGGCGGGTGTGGAGCGCCTGGCTGAGTTGATAGCGGGAACGATCCACCATGCCGAGCTGGCGATAAACAATATCCCGAGCCCGGTGCAGGTGTTCCTCTTCACTCAAGGATTCGAGGTCAGGCCCTCTCCGAGCGCCGCGCCCATCTCTACTAGCACCGCGCTGTGAACGGCCGCCGCGCCGCGTATAGCCAGCACCGTACGATCGACCGCCGCCGGTATCGGTATCTATATCGGTATCCGAGTAGTGTGCCACCGCAACCACCTACTTAGAAATCAACGGTTTCCGCGGCATTACCGGTGCTTTTCGCCGATGCGGCCTGCTTAGCACCGCCAGCTCCTGCAGTAGCGCTATCTGCTCCGGCCTTAGCTTCAGTTTCACTTGCTTCAGCTTCCTCCGGGTCTTCCCGCAGGCCGGCCTTGCGGAGAATTTTATCCTCAATTTCATCACGCAAATCCGGATTATCCATGAGGAATTGGCGGGCCTTTTCTTTACCCTGGCCTAATTGGTCACTCTCGTACGTGAACCAGGCACCGGCCTTGCGGATGATATTCAGTTCCACACCAACATCGAGGAGGCTTCCCTCCCGGGAAATCCCTTCACCGTAGATGAGGTCAAATTCTGCCTGCTTGAAAGGCGGTGCCATCTTGTTCTTGACGATCTTGACTCGGCAGCGGTTCCCCACAGGTTCACTACCGTTTTTGAGGGTCTCAATGCGCCGCACGTCCATACGGACGGAGGCGTAGAACTTGAGAGCCTTTCCGCCGGTGGTAGTTTCCGGGTTGCCGAACATCACCCCGATTTTTTCACGCAGCTGGTTAATGAAAATGGCGGTGGTGCCCGAGGCCGAGAGTGCACCGGTCATTTTCCGCAGTGCTTGACTCATGAGGCGTGCCTGCAAGCCAACGTGGGAATCACCCATATCGCCTTCAATTTCGGCCTTGGGAACGAGGGCTGCCACGGAATCGATGACGATGATGTCAATCGCGCCGGAGCGGATGAGCATATCGGCAATTTCCAAACCCTGTTCCCCGGTATCCGGCTGGGAGACAATCAGCGAATCAGTATCAACGCCCAGAGCCCGCGCATAGATTGGGTCAAGCGCGTGTTCTGCGTCGATAAACGCGGCGATCCCGCCATTGCGCTGCGCGCTAGCAACAGCGTGGAGCGCAACCGTGGTTTTACCCGAAGATTCCGGACCGTAAATTTCCACCACGCGCCCGCGCGGCAAGCCACCAATGCCAAGGGCAATATCCAGAGCAATAGATCCGGTAGGAATGACTTCCACCCGCGGACGGACATGGTCACCCAGCCGCATCACGGAGCCCTTACCGAATTGCTTATCAATTTGCGCCAGAGCGGTATCAATTGCTTGTTTGCGATCATCCACTGCGGGGCGCCCGACCGTTTTGGTGCGGGCACTAGCTTTAGCTGCGGCCATATCCCATCCTTACTCACGTTTCCTACAGATCAGGCCTAGGCGAGACACTCCCTCTCCGAGAGGCTCGAGATCACTGTATATCCGGCCTACGACATACTTAGGCGCCGCGAAACTCCTGTGGATAACGCTGACGCCTGAGGATCTGTGGACTATTCTAATACGAACGGTTGTTCGGTACCGCATGGAGGCGGTGTGTCACCCACTGCATTCGCGCAGCTACTCGCGGGCCGCGAAATCTTCCGGGGTGAGCCGGTGGAGGTAATGGTAGTAATCCGGGAAGCCCATCGTGTCACAGACGGCATCCCAGATCCGCTGCGGATCTTCCCCGGCTTCGAGGGCTTGGACCGGGCTGCGGTCTCCCAGAGCGGATAGAACGAGATCTTGGGCTGCGCTTCTCCCGCGCCCGTGCGGGAAAGCACGATCAATATTGAGCCAGAATTCAGATTCACGCACCGGTGCTTTGCATTCCTTTATTGGTGTGGGGCTTCGATTAGGGCGCCTGGTGAGAAGCGCTCGACATAGCATAACGGCGCGTATCAAGGGATACTGAAGCTAGTGAGCTAGCTCCGAGCGCTCCCGCTTCACGAGTGGGGCGCTACCTTGACCGCGCCGTTTGCGACGTGGTGTATAGGGATTACTTCGTAGTGGAAAGTTCCCCGCGCATGAGTTCTGCCGGGCTTTCCGGTACGCGCAGGTGGGCCGGGATGCGACCTTCAACCAGGTCAATCCGATCAGCAACCAAGCGCAGCACGTGACTCATGGGCACGTTGAGCGCCCGGCAGATCGAGGCGAGGAGTTCCGAGGAAGCTTCTTTCTGACCGCGTTCAACTTCGGAAAGGTATCCGAGGGAAACACGTGCATCGGAGGAAACTTCCCGCAGGGTACGCCCTTGCCGCTGCCGGTAGGCCCGCAAAACCTCGCCAATCTCTTCGCGAAGGAGAGCGGGTTGGCGCTGTTCAGGACGCACTACGAAATCATTCTTCCGGGTTACGCCGGTACGGGTATCAATTGTCATCACTAACCTCAACGCCTACTTCCTGTTTTTATTCCCCACAGAGCGAAACATCTTCATCGCCTCCGGTGCCAGGCTCGTGGCACGAGGCCATCAAAAGGTTCCACAAATATTAAGCCAGGCGAATCTGAAGATTTACTGGGAGCGAACAGGAGTTAGTCAGGACACAGCCGACTCGGCGCACTGATCGGTTGCGCCGTCGTGCAACAACGCGGCAAGAAGTTCGACGGCGCCGCGCACCGCCCCGCTCCGTACGTCGCTACGACCCCCAGCAATATGGAGCTCGCGCGCCATATGCGCCCCGCTCCGCGTGCTCACCGCGATCCACACGGTTCCCGCCGGGTGTCCATCATGCGGGCCGGGCCCGGCTACCCCCGTGGTGGCCATGCCGATATCCGCTCCGGCGACGTCGCATACGCCGCGGGCCATCTGGAGCGCGACTTCCCGGTCCACCGGCCCGTGACTGGCTAAACGCTCGCTGGACACTCCGAGGATGCTGGCTTTGAGGTCGGTGGCATAGCTGACCACTCCCCCGCGCAGCACCGCGGAAACCCCGGGAATGGTGACGAATTGTGCGGTGAGCAGCCCGCCGGTAAGGGATTCCGCGCAGGCGAGGCTGAGGCCGCGTTCGTGCAAGTTCCTCACGCAAGTTTCCGTGAGCGCGGCGAGGTCCGCGGCGCCACCTGGCTGCGCCGTCGTCATGAGTGCGCCTCGTGGCCACCACCGCGGGCGATCCGCACCGCGTCGCCGACGTATCCGACGGCGGACCACACCGAGAGTACAAGTGCCACCCCGAGGGTGATCCACCCGAGCCATTGGAAAATGTCTCCACCCGGGTGCCCGAGCCACGCGATCCACGGCAGCATGAGGATGCCGGCGCCGATGGACTGGGCAAACATTTTGAGTTTGCCAATCCAGCCGGCCGCCATGACCTGTTTGGTCACCACGAGCATCCGCACCAGGGTAATGAAAATTTCGCGGGCGATCATGAGGATGGTGACCCACCACCACAGCCGGTCATGGAGCGAGAGCATGATGAGGGCCGCCGCGATGAGGCCTTTATCAGCGATGGAATCGGCGAGCTTCCCGAAGTTCGTGATGAGGCCCCGCGAACGCGCCAGCTGCCCGTCGAGGCGGTCGGTGAACGCGGCGACGGCGAAAACTACCCAGGCCCAGAAACTGCGGGTGGCGGTCGGCTCCCAGAACACCCAGATAAAAACGGGGATGAGGATGATCCGCGCGACCGTCAAAGCATTGGCAATATTGAGGAGGGGCGGCTCGCTCGCCTCCGGAGCGTTCGTGTGAGACATGGCCCTACTTTACCGCCCCGTGAGCTGCCAGGCGTCCTCCCCGGATTCGCCGGCGGAGTCATCGTCGTCGTACCAGGTGGGGGCGGTGCTCTCCGGGTCGTGTGCCAGTGGATCTTCGGCGTATCGGTTCGCGGGCGCGGCGCCAGCACCGGCACCGTTAGCGCCATTAGCACCGTTCGCTGTGCCCGCACCGTTTCCAGCGTAGGCGCCGTTAGCGCCGTTCCCGGCGTTCCCGCCGTTCGCACCGTGCCCCGTTGCCGCGCCGCCTGCCCCGCCGGCAGTTCCAGCTCCCGGCGCACCGGCGCCAGGTGCCCCGGTCCCGGTTTCCGCCTCGCTCGGTTCGTCCTCGTAAATAGAGTCGCGTTCTCCGCGCAGCATGGCGAGGGCATCCTCCACCAGCTCCGGTGCCACCAGCACGTCGCGGGCCTTGGAGCCTTCGGAGGGCCCCACGATTTCGTATTGTTCGAGCAGGTCCATCATCCGCCCTGCCTTAGCGAAGCCAATGCGCAATTTACGTTGCAGCATGGAGGTGGATCCGAATTGGGTGGTGATCACGATTTCTGCGGCCTGGAGCAGAATATCGAGATCCTCACCGATTTCTTCGCGCTGCTTCTTTTCGCGCCCGGCGGCTTCCACCGTTTCTTGGAAATCTTCGCGGTACTGGGGGCGCAATTGTGTTTTCACATGCTCAACAACGCGCTCAATTTCCGCCTCGTCCACCCAGGCACCCTGGAGACGAATCGGCTGGGCACCGCCCGGCATGAAGAGGGCGTCGCCCTGGCCAATGAGTTTCTCCGCCCCACCCTGGTCAAGGATGGTACGCGAATCGGCCAGCGAGGAGGTCATAAAGGCCAGGCGGGAGGGAATATTTGCTTTGATGAGGCCGGTGACCACGTCCACGGAGGGCCGCTGGGTGGCAAGCACCAGGTGAATACCGGCGGCGCGCGCCAGCTGGGTGATGCGCTGGATGGAGGATTCCACGTCGCGCGGGGCCACCATCATCATGTCAGCCAATTCATCCACCACAACCAGCAGGTAGGGATAGGGCTGGAGGGTACGGTGCGGATCGTGCGCCTTAACGGTGCCCGCCCGGATCGCCTCGTTGAAATCGGTGATGTTCTTGAAGCGGTAGGACTGCATATCGTCGTAGCGCGCATCCATCTCCTTGACCACCCATTCCAGCGCTTCGGCGGCCTTCTTCGGATTGGTAATAATCGGGGTGATGAGATGGGGAATACCCGCGTAAATCGTCAGCTCCACGCGCTTGGGATCCACGAGGATCATCCGAACTTCGTCCGGCGTGCAGCGCATAAGTACCGAGGTAATCATCGAGTTGATGAACGACGACTTCCCCGCGCCGGTAGCGCCCGCCACCAGCAGATGCGGCATTTTCGCCAGGTTGGTGACCACGAACTGCCCGCGCACATTCTTCCCCACCGCCACGGTGAGGGGATGGTGGTCACGGCGCGCCACCTCGGAGGCCAAAACATCGCCTAGCTGCACCACTTCGCGGTCCGCATTGGGAATCTCAATACCGATCGCGGATTTGCCGGGAATGGGGGAAAGAATACGCACATCGGCGCTCGCCACCGCATAAGCAATATTTTTCGAGAGCTGGGTGATGCGCTCAACTTTGACGCCCGGCCCCAGCTCTACTTCGTACTGGGTAACCGTCGGTCCGCGTGAAAAGCCGACCACCTGCGCATCCACCCCGAAATCGGTGAAGACCTGGGTGAGCGCAGCAACAACGCGATCATTCGCCTCGGTGCGTTCGGGATGCACCGCCCCGCGTTTGAGCAGATCCGGTGAGGGCAGCTCATACAAAATACTCGGGTCGAGGGCTAGCTGCTGGGTGCGGGTAAACGGTGCGCCGGTATCGGGTGCGGGAAGATCAGGCACCGTGGCCGCCGCATCCTGGGTCTCTGCCGGGCCGTCGGTTTTCTTGGTGCGCGCCGTTTTTTTCGGCGACGACGCCGCCCGGCCCGCCGCCCCACTTCCCGCCGTAGCCTGCGGCAGCACCATGGTGGCGCCCTGGGGCTGCGCACCGTTGGCGCCGCTGGCACCATTGGCACCGTCTGCCCAGGCGGCCCCCGCCGCCCCGTCTGCACCATTCCCGCCATTACTGGCGGCGGGATCGGTAGCGGCGTCGTCGTGCTCAGAAGAAGCCCCGGACAGTGCCGCATCCAAGTAACTGCGCGCGGTTTTCTTGCCGCGCCGCGACGTGCGCCCGGCGCTGGGGAGCCGGGTGGTATTCTCCGCCGCGTCAATATCATGCGGGGAATCGTAGGGAACCGAGGCGGAATGCCCGCGGTTGGCGATCTCCTCCCCCGCATCAAGCTGGCGCTGTTCGCGCCGCTCCCGAATGGTGGCGGCAATATCCGCCATGGACACGTCGGCGATATAGAGCCCGGCCCACAAAATAATAATGACGAGGATGGGAACAGCGCCCCACGGGGAGAACAGCATCTCGAGGACGCCCCCGCCGAGCCAGCCGATCAGGCCGCCGGCGTTTTCCACATCCGCGAAGTGGTCGGCCGGGCTGCGCGGTTGTTTCACAACGTGAATAATGCCGGCCAGGCACACCACGATAATCAACACGCCCAGCAGTACCCGCCGGTGTTCATTCCCGCGCGCCGGGACCACCAGCCTGATAGCGAGGGCCAGAAAAACTGCGGGAATAAGAACGGAGAGCAACCCAAAAATACCGGCGGTGGCGTGGTGAATAACCCCGCCAAGCACCCCGGAAATATTGAACCATTCGCGCAGTGCCACAATAACCGCGAGACCGAGGAACGTGGCCACGAGGGCGTTGCGCACATTCCCCGTCAGCTGGCGCCCCTCCGCCCGCTCCGTACCCGCACCGTGGGCGGACGGTGCGGTACGGCGGGACGGGCGGCGCGCGGGCGCCGTCGTCTCTTTCTCGGTTTTTTTGACACGTCGCTGAAACTTCACATCAAAAGCCTAGCCTTTGTGCAAAAAGTTGCCCCTCCCGGCGCGCCGCATGCGAGGGGGACTACACCTCCACGACGGTCGGAATAATCATGGGCGAACGGCGCAGTTTGCGCGAGACCCAGCGCCCCACCACGCGCCGCATGGCCTGCTGCATCCCGTAGCTATCCGAGCCCTTCGCCACGGCTTCTTCCAGGGCACGCGTGACTTCCGGAGTGATGCTGTCAAAAACGGCTTCATCTTCGGCCATGGCGCGCGCCTGGAGGTGCGGGCCGGTAACGATGCGCCGCGCATTGGTATCCACCACCGCGAAAATAGCAATAAAGCCTTCGTTGGAGAGGATCTGGCGGTCCTTGAGTTCGGATTCGGTAATATCCCCGACCGAGGAGCCGTCCACGTAAATATTCTGGAAAGGAACCGAACCGACAAGGCGAACTTCGCCGTCGATCATATCGATAACCGAACCGTTTTCCGCCAGAATCACATTATCGGCAGGCACCCCGGTTTTCACCGCGACACCGGCATTAGCGACCTGGTGGCGCACCTCCCCGTGAATGGGCATGGCGTAGGCCGGCTGCAAAATGTTGTAGCAGTAGAGCAATTCGCCCTGGGCGGCGTGCCCCGATACGTGCACCCGCGCATTTCCCTGGTGGATAACATTCGCGCCGAGCTTGATAAGCCCGTTGATCACCCGGAACACCGAATTTTCGTTTCCGGGAATGAGGGAGGAGGCCAGTAGCACCGTATCGCCGGGATTAATTGCCACCTTGGGATGGGAACGATTCGCGATGCGGGAAAGCACCGCCATGGGTTCGCCCTGGGAGCCGGTGGACATATAGATGCGGCGGTTTTCGGGCAGGTCCTTCATATTTTTGAGATCGACGACGGTGCCCTCTGGCACGTCCAAATACCCCAGGTCCTCCGCAATTTTCATATTGCGCACCATGGAGCGGCCCACGAAGGCAACCTTGCGCCCGTTGTGGGCAGCGGCATTGAGGACCTGCTGGACCCGGTGCACGTGCGAGGCGAAGGAGGCGACGACGATCTGCCCGGTGGCCCCGCCGATCACCGAATCGATCACCGGCTGAATTTCTGATTCGGAATGCACAAAACCGGGGATTTCCGCGTTGGTAGAATCGCACATGAACAGGTCCACGCCTTCATCCCCGGCCGCCGCGAAAGCACGAAGGTCGGTGAGGCGCCCGTCCAGCGGGAGCTGGTCCATCTTGAAATCACCGGTGATGAGAATATTGCCCTCCGGGGTGCGGATGAACAGAGCCAGCGCATCCGGAATGGAATGGTTGACGGCAATGAACTCAAATTCCATGCCCGCGATACTCATGGAATCCCCTTCGGCCACCACGGTGACATTCGGGGTGATGTGGTGCTCCTGGAGTTTCGCCTCCACGAAAGCAATGGTCAATTGGGAGCCGATCACCGGGATATCCGGGCGCATTTTCAGCAGGTAGGGCACCGCCCCGATATGGTCCTCATGCCCGTGGGTGAGCACGATGGCGGCAATATCCTCGAGGCGATCTTCCAGGTAGTCAAGATTAGGGAGAATAAGATCAACACCGGGCTGGGCTTCTTCGGGGAACAGCACGCCACAATCAGCAACCACCAGTTTTCCCTGGTATTCAAGAACATTGCAATTGCGGCCAACTTCACCGAGCCCACCTAGGGGGACGATACGAACGGCGTTCCGCAGCGGTGGTACAGATTTCTTCACTTCATCACTCACCCCTGTATTCTCTCACGAAGCGGGGCGCTTCCATAGGTGCTTCATGCCCGGGCGTAAAACTGGCGGCCTGCTAGTCCGCGGTGGCGGGGCACGGCGCGGCACGGGGAGCCCCACCTCGTTACGGCACGGCGCGGCACGGGTCCCGCCACCCTGTTGCGGCGGCGGGGCACGGCGCGGCACGGGGCGCCCGCCGCCGTTGCCGCCGTGCCCGCACCGTTTAATCCGCGAGGAGCCCCTCGGCGCGCAGCGCTTCTGCCAGTTCCGCGATCTGCGCCGCGGAGGCCCCCACCAGGGGTAGGCGCAGAGTTGCCGAGGGGATAATCCCGAGGAGCTTGAGCGCCTCTTTGGCCATAACGGCGCCCTGGCCGCTGCCCATAATCGCGGAAATAATATGGCGCTGCGCGGCAGCTTCCCGGCGGGCGGCGGGCAGATCCCCGGCATCGACCTGCTCCACCAGGGCTCGCAGGCGCGCCGCAATAACGTGCCCGGCCACCGAAATCACCCCGGAGGCACCGTGGGCGAGCCAGGCGAAATTGAGGGCGTCGTCCCCCGAGTAATACTCCAGGCCGGTACGCGCCATTTTCACGAAACCGCCCGCCACGTCCCCGGTGGCATCTTTGACGGCGAGGATGCGCGGATGCTCCGCTAGCCGTAGCAGCGTATCCAGTTCGAGCCGCACCCCGGTGCGCCCCGGGATGTCGTAAACCATGACGGGCAGATCGGTTGCTTCCGTCACGTTCAAAATATGCTGGTACACGCCCTCTTGGGAGGGGCGGTTGTAATACGGGGCGACGACGAGCAGCCCCTGCGCCCCACTTTTTTCGGCACCGCGGGCAATGCGCACGGCGTGGGCGGTGTCATTAGAACCGGCACCGGCAATGACCCTGGCGCGATCCCCCACCGCCGCGCACACTTCCCGCACCAGTACATCTTTTTCGGGCTGGTGCGTGGTGGGAGATTCCCCGGTGGTGCCCGAGAGGAGCAGGGCATCACACCCCTGGTCCACGAGGGTGGTGGCCAGCGCCACCGCGGCATCAACATCCAAGGAGCCGTCGGCATGGAAAGGGGTCACCATCGCAACGCTGACGGATCCGAAACTGCGTGAAGGCAAAGTGTGCTCGTCCATGGGCTCAGCCTATCGTCCCCAGCTCATATACTGCTCTAATCCCACCTGCACGCCCGGATGCTGGTCAATGCCGCGGATAGCGAGGAGCACTCCGGGCATAAACGATTCGCGGGTGAAAGAATCCTGGCGCAAAGTGAGCTGTTCGCCCGGGTTACCCAACAGCACCGTTTCGTGGGCATTCAGGCCCCGTAAGCGCACCGCGTGTACCGGGATGCCTGCAATTTTCTCCCCGCGGGCGGGCGCCGGCCCACAGGTCGCATCGGGGGCGGGTGCGCATCCGGCCGCCGCCCGGGCCGCCGCAATTTTCTCCGCGGTGGCGCGCGCCGTTCCCGAGGGAGCATCCACTTTATCGGGATGGTGCATTTCCACCACTTCGACGGATTCGAAATACGGGGCGGCCATTTCCGCGAACATCATGGTGAGCACGGCGCTCAAACCGAAATTCGGGGCGATGAGCACATGGCGCCCCGTTTCCTTGGCCACGGCCTCAATACGCGCGATTTTTTCCGGGGTCCATCCTGTTGCCCCGACGACGGCGTGGCAGCCGTTGGTCAGGAGGGCTCGCACGGTATCTTCCGTGGCATCGGGAACGGTGAAGTCCACTCCCACGGTAGCGCCCGCCAGGGTCTGGGCGTTGATGGGATCGTCCTTAGTGATCCGGGCGGTCAGGTTCATATCGGGGGCGGCGGTGACGGCGGTGCACACGGTGCTCCCCATCCGTCCCGCCGCTCCCACCACAGCTACGTTGATAGTCATACCGTCCATGCTACGTGGCCTGGATAGACTAGGTGTTATGAGTTTTGGATATGAGCACAGCTCGGAACGTTACGATGCCCGCGGCGGGCGGGACTACCGGGGAGGCCGGGGCCCGCGCGGGAGCCGGGATCGCCAATATGACCGTCGGGGTAGGCGGGGCGGGGCGCCCCGTGAACGGCGCGAATTTGCGCGGGTCGAAGGAGACGACGTCGACCTTATCGACCGCCTCCACGAACTGGACGGACGCAATTACCCTGCCTACAAGTCTGTTATCGGCGATTACGACTACGGCATGTACACGGTGCATATTGATCGGGTGCAATCCGATCCCTACGCCCCGCCGTCCGCGCTGCGGGTGACGGCCGATCCGGCGAAGGTGGGGATTCCCGCTGATTTGCTCACCACTCCGGAGCAGCGCCTGGCTGTTGCTGATTTCCTGGCCCGTACTTTTGCGGAACGCGCCCGCCATTCTCGCGATATTTCCATCGCGAAAGTGGGGCAAGAAATTCTGGAGCGCTCCAGCGCTACCGTTTTCGCCAATCACGTAGAGCTGCGTTTCCAATGCCATTTCCCAGCGCAGGGGCGCACGATCCTCGGGCATGCCATGGCCCAAACCGCCGATGAGTACCTTCCCGAGATCATCGAAGCCACGCTCAATTTCTCCTCCGAAGGGGAAGAATTCGCGGCTCACCTGGACGCGTTACGTAAACATGTGGAAACGTATGAGGATTATCTCGCCCTTCAGGACGTGATTCGGGAGCGCGGCTGGATTGGTTTTATTAACGACGGCGCAGTACTGGTGCGCCGGTCGGGTATTTCCGATCTACCTTTGAGTGACGCCATTGCTTTCTCCAGCCCGGAGAATTTGCGCGAAAGCGTGCAGCTGCCCCATGCCGGTGAGGTGACCGGCATGCCGGTTATTCCGGGTATTACGGTGATTGTTGGCGGGGGCTACCACGGCAAGTCCACGCTGCTCTCCGCGTTGGAGCGCAGTGTTTACCCACATATTCCCGGGGATGGGCGCGAGCTGGTCGCCATGGATCCCAGCGCGGTGAAGGTGCGTGCCGCCGATGGACGCTGGGTGACCGGTGTGGATGTTTCCGCTTTCATCAATTCCCTGCCCGATGGCACAGATACCACTGATTTTTCCACCGAGAATGCTTCGGGTTCTACTTCGCAGGCCGCCGCAATTGCCGAGTCCATTGAGGCCGGTTCGCGGGTCTTGCTTATTGACGAGGACACCTCGGCCACCAATCTTATGATTCGTGATGAGCGGATGCGTGCCCTGGTGCCGGCAAACCAGGAACCAATTACGCCTTTTGTGGATCGGATTGCTGGTATGGCGCGCGCCGGTATTTCCACCATTATGGTCATGGGTGGCTCGGGCGATTATTTGGATGCCGCGGATCGGGTGCTCCTCATGGACCACTATGTGTGCCACGATGTTACGGAGCAGGCCCGGGAGGTTGCCGCGGCGCACCCGCGGGAGCGCAATGATATTGCCGAGTTTACGCACCCGGCGCCGCGCTACCCGCTCCCCCTCAAGGCCCACGGAGTCAAGGCGAAAACGAAGTCGCGCGGGGTGGATCTTATTTCTCTGGATCGCGCTGATATTGATCTCAGCGATGTGCCCCAGATTGTGGATCCGGGCCAGACCGCTGCGATTGCCTGGGCGATTCGCTCCCTGACCGACCCCACCCGTGCCCTGTGCCTGCGCGGCAAATACACCGTTCCGGAAGGTATTGCGCGGCTGGAGGAGACCATTGCCACGCACGGCCTGGATGCCCTGGGGGCCGGCGAAAAACCGGCCTTCCTGGCCCGGCCGCGCGCGGTGGATATTGCCGCGGCGCTCAACCGCTACCGCACCCTCAAGGTGGTGCACGCCCCGGTGGGCGAACCGGCCACGAGCGAGCCCGCGGCGGATGCGAGGGAAGCGGACGGCGCGGAGGCTGGGGCGGCCGCGCCGTCCGCCCCAAGTGCGGGCTCCGCACCCAGTGCTCCGTCTGCCCCGTCCGCACCATCGAGTGACAGCGCCCCGTCGGCGCCCAGCCCGGAGTACGCCGAATAGCCGGAAACCGACCGGAGAATTAGCGGCCCAGCGGAGCGCCCGCTAGTTCTCCGGCCCGACGGTTACGCACGAACGCTGGCCTGCCGCAATGCGGCGGGCCAGCTCGTTTATATCTGCGGCGCGCACGGCGCGAGCCCGGCGCAGGTGTTCCTCATGCGAAATGAGGCTGCCGCGCACCAGCTCCGAGGTGCCGAGTCGAGTCATGGCGGTGCCCACCCGTTCGGCGTCGAACACAATATCGGCGCGCAGGCGCCGGAAGGCGGATTCCGTTTCTTCTTCGCTCACGCCGTCGCGGGCGAGGCGATCCAATTCGGTCATCATGAGCTCGCGCACGGTGCCCACATTATGCGGGGCGCAGCCGGCCGCCAGGCAGAACATGCCGCCTTCGCGGTAGCTGATCGGGAAGGAATAGGTCGAGTAGGCCAGGGCGCGCCGTTCCCGAATTTCCTGGAAGAGTCGCGAGGAGGTTCCTCCGCCCAGAATCGCATTGAGGGCGAGCAAGGTGGGCAGGTCCTCGCTGGTCAAGCTCAGCCCCGGCATCCCCACGATAACCGCCGCCTGCTCCACTTCTTTCGGAACGTGCAGCTCCCGTGCTTCCTGATAGACGATAGGCGGGGCGATACGGCGCGGGTGAGCATCGCGCTCCGTGCTCAGGTCCCAGCCTCCGGCGCTCAGCGCCTCCACCGCCAGTTCGCATAGCTTGTCGTGATCGACGGCGCCCGCGGCAACCACCACCACCTCATCGGGATGATAGACCCCGTGATAGTGCTCGAGGAGCGCCTCGTGTTGGAGGGCCCGCACCGTCTGCGCCGTTCCCCCAACGGGGCGCGCCAGCGGGTGATCCCCGAAGACCAACTGCGGGATTTTTTCCATGGCGGTATCGGTAGCGTCGTCGGCATACATGGCGAGTTCTTCGAGGATAACGCCGCGTTCCACCGCGAAATCTTCGGCGCTGAGGGTCGCGCTGGTGAGCATATCGGCGAGGATATCGATGGCCTGGGGTAGGTCCTCGTCAAAAATATGGCCGTGATAGTGGGTGTATTGCTTCGAGGTGGCCGCGTTGAATCCCCCGCCCAGGTAGTCCGTTTCTCGCGAAATATCGAGGGAGCTGCGCCGCTTCGTGCCTTTGAACAGCAGGTGCTCGAGGAAATGGGTGGATCCTTGGGTTTCGGCCACTTCGTCGCGAGACCCGGCGCCCACCCACATGCTGACGTAGGTGGAGTGAATATGGGGCAGGCGGTAGCTGAGGACACGGAGCCCGCCGGGGAGGACGGTGCGGCGTAGGAGTGCGCCGTCGTCGTCAATATTGAGACTGGCGCCCGCGTTAAGCGGAAGGGGCAGTTCGCTATACATCATGGGAATACTTTTCTGGATAGTTACGCAAACTCCCCGAACGTCCGGAAACATTCGGGGAGTTCACTATGCCTTAGCGCCCGTGGACGCGGGTTTTAGTCTTCGTCCGTGTGGACGGTGCGACGACGCCGCCGCGAGCCGCGACTTCCACGCGAACCGCGGCTCGAGCTGGAGTCAGCATCGGAGTCGTCTGCCGAGGGCGCGCTGGGCGCCGAGGACTCACTGCGCCGGCGCGAACGGGAACGCGCACGGGGCTGCCGCGGGGCGCTCTCCTCCGCTTCGCCGTGAGCGCCGTTATCGCCCTGATCGGAGCTTTCCGCTTCGGCGTTCGCTTCGCCTTCCGGAACGACCGCTTCCAGGGAGATCTTGCCGCGATCATCGATTTCGCCGATTTCGACCTCGACCTTGTCGCCCACGTTGAGGACATCTTCCACGTTCTCCACGCGCTTGCCACCCACGAGGCGGCGAATCTGGGAGATGTGGAGGAGGCCGTCGCGGCCCGGGGTGAGGGAGATGAACGCGCCGAAGGTGGTGGTCTTGACCACGGTGCCCACGTAGCGTTCGCCCACTTCGGGGAGCTGCGGGTTGGCGATGGAATTGACGGTGTCGCGGGCGGCTTCCGCGGAAGCGCCGTCGGCAGCACCGATGAAGACGGTGCCGTCATCCTCGATGGTGATTTCCGCGCCGGTATCTTCCTGGATCTGGTTGATCATCTTACCCTTGGGGCCGATGACTTCGCCGATCTTATCCACCGGGATCTTCACGGTGAGGATACGGGGGGCGGTAGGCGCCATCTCATCGGGGCCGTCAATGGCCTGGTTCATGAGATCGAGGATGGCCAGGCGGGCGTCACGGGCCTGGGACAGCGCGGCGGAGAGGACTTCCGCGGGGATGCCGTCCAGCTTGGTGTCCAGCTGCAGCGCGGTCACGTAGTCGCGGGTGCCGGCCACCTTGAAGTCCATATCGCCCAGGGCGTCTTCCGCACCGAGAATATCGGTGAGGGTCACGTACTTGGTTTCCCCGTCGATCTGAGCGGAGATGAGGCCCATGGCGATACCGGCAACCGGGGCCTTGAGCGGCACACCCGCGTTGAGCAGGGACATCGTGGAGGCACACACGGAGCCCATGGAGGACGAGCCGTTCGAGCCCATCGTCTCGGAGACCTGGCGGATCGCGTAGGGGAATTCCTCGCGGCTAGGCAGCTGGGATTCCAGCGCCATTTCGGCCAGATGCCCGTGCCCGATTTCGCGGCGCTTGGGGCTGCCCACGCGCCCGGTTTCGCCGGTGCAGTAGGGCGGGAAGTTGTAGTGGTGGATGTAGCGCTTGTGGGTAATCGGGGAAAGATTATCCAGCGGCTGCTCCATCTTGAGCATATTGAGGGTGGTCACCCCGAGGATCTGGGTTTCGCCACGCTGGAAGATCGCCGAGCCGTGCACGCGCGGCAGCACGCCGGCCTGCGCGGATATCGAGCGAATATCGGTGGGGCGGCGCCCGTCCATACGCACGTTTTCGGTGAGGACGTGGCGGCGCATGACTTCCTTGAAGTGGTCATTGACCGCGGCAGCGAGCCCGGGGCCGTCTTCTTCCAGGTTGAACTGGGCATCGGCGGGCACCGTCAGTTCGGAAACGATCTGATCGGTGAGGTCATTGAGCGCGGTATCGCGCTCCACCTTGTCCACAATCCCGAGGATAGTGTTGAAACGATCACCGAGAACATTCCCGACGGCCTCAAACTGGGCGTCAGTGTAATTCGGGAAGAAGGGGTAGTCCGCGGTGGGCTTCCCGCATTCGTTAATGAGGCTGAGCTGCGCTTCGCAGAGGGTGCGGATAACGCCCTTGGCAGCTTCCAGACCCTGGGTAATAACCTCTTCGGTGGGGGCAATACCACCGGTGGCCACGTTCGCTTCCGTTTGTTCGGGAGCTTGGGCCTCCACCATGGTGATGGCGACGTCGTCCCCAACAATGCGCCCGGCAATATCCATGGAGAAGGTGGCGCGCGCCATTTCCGACCAACGCGGGAAGGCGATCCACTGCCCGTCCACGAGGGACACGCGGGTGCCGCCAACCGGCCCGGCGAAGGGCAGATCCGTCAGCGAGGTGGACAGGGATGCGGCGTTGATCGCAAGAACGTCGTAGGCATCATCCGGGTGGATGGAGAGCACGGTTTCCACGATCTGCACTTCGTTACGCATGCCCTTGGTAAAAAGCGGGCGCAGCGGGCGGTCGATGAGGCGGGCGGCCAGAATGGCGTCCGTACCGGGCCGGCCTTCGCGGCGGAAGAAGGAGCCGGGAATTTTACCGGCCGCGTAGGAACGTTCTTCCACGTCCACCGTCAGCGGAAAGAAATCGAAGTGTTCCTTCGGGCTTTTCGAGGCGGTGGTGGCGGAGAAAACGGTGGTTTCCCCGTCCAGGTAGGCCAGGGCGGCGCCGTTGGCCTGCTGGGCTAGCAGCCCGGTTTCGAATCGAATGGTACGTGTTCCAAAGGAGCCGTTATCAACAACGGCTTCCACACTATGAATATTGGGACCCTCCACGGGACCTCCTTTTATTTCGGCCGCGAGGCGGCCATCAGTGGTAATTCACGAAAACGGGCCCTAGCGTTCCCGCCTTCGTCAACCATCACCGAAGACCACGTTCGCGGTACTCCACATGTTGGGGTGCGTAGGCGCACCGCACCCTGTCTATCGTAATGCCCGAGTAAGCAGCTGAGCGCCGCGCACAGTTCACTTGCGGCGATGCTGAGCCACTTCTCACGCCTGCGGGCATACGGAAAGCGGCCCGGGATGAAACCCGAGCCGCTTGAAGTACTTATCGACGCAAGCCGAGGCGTGCGATCAGCGACCGGTACCGCTCGATATCTTCCTCAGCGAGGTAGCTGAGAAGGCGGCGGCGCTGGCCGATAAGAAGCATGAGGCCACGACGCGAATGGTGGTCGTGGATGTGCGAGCGGAAGTGCTCCGTCAGCTGCGAAATACGAGCCGAGAGCAGGGCCACCTGCACTTCGGGGGAACCGGTATCGCCCTCGTGCGTGGCGTATTCGGCAATGATCTTCTGCTTTTCTTCAGGCTTGAGGGCCATGCGATTCTCCTTAGTTTCCGTTGCACGGAGCTCCGGGGCATGTTCTCCCAGGCATGACGCTACCGTGGCCGATGTAAACGGCCTGAAAATTCTAGCACACGGCGACGACGCCCCGCACTGGCGTATCCGCCAGTGCGGGTGTGGCCTTCCCCGCTTTCCCTTTGCCAGTCGGTGGTGGTGACCGCGCGGTGGGACTGACGGAGCTGACGGGGCAGGCCGGGCGGTAGGCATTTACAACGGGTCGGAGGTGGGGCCTGACGGGACTGACCCGACGGTGGGGCTGGCGGGGCGCTACGAGCGGTCCACGAAGCCGCTGAGCACCATATTGACGAGGGAGACCACAATCCCGCCGAAGAGCGCCGCCCAGAAGCTGCCCACCACCAGGTGCACCGCCAAGCCCTGGGAGGCCCAGGCGGTAAGCGAGATCATCGCCGCGTTAATCACCAGGGAGAATAGCCCGAGGGTGAGGATATAGAGCGGGAAAGACAGGAATTTCAAGATTGGGCGGATGACCGCGTTGAGAATGGCAAGAATGAGGCCAGCCACCACGAACCATCCGATAAGACGGAGCGTATCGGGGGCCTCCCCCACCATTGCCAGACCGGGAATGAGGAGCGTGGCCACCCACAGCGCAACAGCATTGATGGCGACGCGAAGAGCGAATGTACTCATGCACCTACCCTAGCGAATGCGGCCCGCTGTTTGCTGACGGTGCAGGCGGCGCTAGGCTTGCACGGCGCCGGGTGGGACGCGGCCGGCGGGAGGAACACCCAGACGATCCGCCGTTTCTAAAACGTCAAGGTCGATGCGGGCCAGCAGTTCGTCCACCGATCCGAATGTGAGCATGGGGCGGATGCGGGAGACGAAATCGATACTGATGGGCTCCCCGTAGAGGTTGAGGTCGCTACGCCCGAGCACGTGGGCTTCCACGGTGCGTTCCTGGCCATCGAATTGGGGATTGGTGCCCACGGAGATGGCGGCCGGGAGGTATTCTTCAGCGCTGCCGCCCGGCACGCGGCGCACCAGCCACCCTGCGTAAACGCCGTCAGCCGGAACTTCACCCAGGTCCTCCCCGCTGAGATTGGCGGTGGGGAATCCCAATTCGCGTCCGCGGCGCGCCCCGTGTACCACGGTGCCGTGGATACGGTGCGGGCGCCCCAGGATCTGCGCGGCATGATCAACGTTGCCGGTGGCGAGCGCGGCGCGCACCCGGGTGGAGGACCACCGTTCCCCCGCCGCATCGCACCGCTCACCTACGATTTCCACGCCGAAACCCAGCTCCGTGCTGAGGGAGCGTAGTATCGCCTCGTCCCCAGTGTTCCCCGCCCCGAATCGGGCATCATGCCCGACCACCACGAAGCCGGCCCGGAGTTGGCCCACCAGCTGGTCCCGTACAAATTCTGCGGCGGTGGCGCGGGCGTAGGCGGCGTCGTAATGCTGAAGGTAAAGCGCATCCACACCCAGCGTTTCAATGCGGTTAATACGATCTTGCAGGCTCATAACGAGGCGAATATGGGCCTCGGGGCGGTGGACGGTGGCCGGATGGGGATCAAACGTGAGAACAATAACGGGCCAGCCGAGTTCCCGGCCAATATCAACGGCGCGGGTGAGCACGGCACGGTGCCCACGGTGGACGCCGTCGTACACCCCGAAAGTCACGACGCTCCGGTCAAAATCCGGCGAAATATCTGAAGGAGATGTCCAAATCTGCACGTTCTCCAGGGTAGCTTATTCGCCCCGTTATCCCACCCGCGCAAAAACCAGAATTTTTTGCGCACCCGGACTTGACATTTTTATGCCACGGGGCGGGGTCTTCCGCGCCCCGTATGCCCCAAAATCACCGCGATTTTCCAGATAAACTGGTGTGCGAAGAAAGCGTGCGCAGCGTCGGGCAGCCAGGTTACGGTGCCCCGGGCCTGCGCGCAGAACAGCTGTGGCGATGGGAGGCACCAATGGCACGATTTGTGAGCGCCGGTGAAGCGCTTGTGGACATCATTATCCGTGAGGGAGAAAGCGGACCCGGCACCGAGGTCGTGGGCGGCTCACTTCTCAATGTGGCATCCGGCGTCGCCCGGCTCGGTCAGCACGTGGAGCTCGCTACCTGGTTCGGGCGTGATGAGCGCGGGGAACGGATTGCCGCGCAGGCCGCCGCTATGGGTGTGGAGATCGTCCCCGGGTCGGACGGCGCCAGCCGCACCACTACCGCGAGCGCCTTCCTCGACGCGGAGGGCCGGGCGCGTTATGAATTCGACGTCGAATCGGACTTCCCCGAGATCCCGGATCCGGATACGGTGGGCCACCTGCACTGCGGCTCGTACTCTGCGGTGGTGGGTGCCTCGAGCAAGAAGATTTTACGCGCCGTCAAGCGCCAGGCACTGACCGGCACGGTCTCTTACGATCCCAATGCCCGCCCGGATCTTATGGGTTCTCCCGAAAAGGTGCGGGAGAGCATTGAGGAACTGGTGGCGCTGTGCGATGTGGTCAAGGCCTCCGATGAGGATCTTGAATGGCTCTACCCGGGTGAACCGGTGGAGCGAATTATGCGCCGGTGGGTTACCTCCGGGCCGGGCATGGTGGTGGTCACCCGCGGGCCGTGGGGTGCTTATGTCAAGCTGGCCGGGGAGCGCGATATGCTCGTCGTCGATCCGCTCAATGTGGAGCTGGGCGACACGGTGGGCGCCGGTGATTCTTTCATGGCCGGGATGTTGGCCGGGCTGCTGGAAGCCGGGCTCCTCGGATCGGTGGAAGCCAAGCAGCGCCTGCGCGCCGCCCACTTCTCCGACGTGCGCCCCGCCCTGCACCAGGCGGTTATTACGGCGGGGCTAACCGTCAGCCACGACGGTGCCTACTCCCCCACTCCCGCGGAGGTTGACACCGTCCGCACCGGTGATCCGGCGCTGCGATAAAAATAATGCGTTAGGAAAACTGCCGGCATCCCGGATATGAGCGCGCTCCTGCCGAGTGTGCACGAGTGCGCAAAAGCGCGCACCGGCGCGCACGCGTGCTAACAGAACAACGGTGGCGCCTGCCGCGGGGAATATCCCGAGCGGCGGGCGCCACCGTTATTGTCCGAACTATTACTTCGCGACTATTGAGCAGTCACGTCGCGACTGCTAGCCGTTACATTACGGCTATTCACGCCTGCGTAGCAGCCACGTCGCGCCTACTCAGCGCTTACTTCGCCGCGTTGATCCAGCTGAGGGGCAACTTCGTGAAGTACAAGCCCTGCATCTCGCGTTCCCAGAGCAAACCGAGATCGCCATCGGGCATAATCGCCATGCACTGGTACACATAATGCGCCGGGTTGAAGGTGCGTGAGGCAATCCAGCTTCGGCCTCCGTCTTCCGACAGGCGCAGCACGCCACGTCCCCGGTAGGGGCGCAGCTGAGCAGCGTTCGCAAAGATCACCCGTTCGGGGCAATCTACGGTCGGCCACATCACCGCATTGGGCTGGCAGAAGATCTCGGGGATGGCATCAATAAAGTAGACGTCGCCCCATGTTTCCCCGCCGTCCTCGCTGATGCTGGCCGCGATTTTCCCGCTCGGATGCTGATTGCGCATGAGCATAAGCACAGAGCCATCAGCTCGCTCGATAAGGGTGGATTCGTGGGTTGCAGCTTTTTCAGTATCCAGCGTGCGCCCCTCGATCTGGCGCCCCTCAAAGATGCGCCCGTCGTTGGGGGATGCGCCGCGTTTCCAGGTTTCCCCGCCGTCGTCCGAATAGACGACCGCGGCGGAGAAGTACGTGGTGTGCACACCGTTGAAGTAAATCGGCATCACGAGCCGCCCGCGGTGCTTCTTACCTTCCAACTGAATTCCATTCCCCGGGGAGGTACCGCAGAAGGACATCCACTCTTCTTTCACCTCGTGGCTGAGGTTACGGGGCGCCGACCACGTGGCGCCGTCGTCGTCAGAATAAATCATCTGAAGGTAGCAGGTGCGCTTCGTCAGCAAGGTCTGGTGCGGGTCTTCGCCGTCGGCAAGGAAAACGTTCCCTCCCGGCGTCTCCGCCCCGTCGCTTAGCACCGTCACGTCGCCGCGGCGGGAAATTCGGTAGGGTGCCGCCTGGCCTTCGGCATCGATAACACTGCCGTCGGGGAGCCAGGTAAAGCTCGCCCCGTTCCCATCGTGGAGGATGAAATTCCCGTCCCTATCGAGGCCGATTCCGGCTTCCGCGTTTGGCTGCCCCATCCCACCGGGGAAATGATCAATGAGCACAATAAGGCGCCCGGTGTTTTTATCCTGAACCACGCAGGAATCGATCACGGAAGCACCGCTTGCCCCGTGTCCCGGATAGGTCAGCACCGTCTGGAGATCTTCCCAGGTTTCCCCACTGTCGAAGGAACGCCGGATCGTGAAGTTAATAGAATTCGGTGAATCATTAGCAATCGTTTCGCGTTGATCAGCACCCGCGACGACGACGCCCGATTGCAAGGTGATAAGCGAGGGGATCCGGTAACTTACCGAGTTGTGAAACCCGGCATCGAACAGACACTGGGTTTCCAGCGGCGGAACAGAAGAAAGCTTCTTAATCTGCGCATCATTGAGGATCGTAGAATACACGGCGGCATTACGCACTTCGCCGAAGAGGCGCGAACCGGCGGTGTCCTGCCCGATAACGATCTCATCGCAAGCCGAAACCGCATCAAAGAAGGCTTGACCGGGCAGGTGGGCCTCCATGAAGCCATCCACGTAAATCTGAACGGCGCCGTGCCCCACGCGCAGCACCACATCATGCCACCGGCCTTCATCCCAGTGGCCTTCGGCGAGGAAGGTGCGCCATTCGCCCCGTTGGCCTAGCACCCGATATTCGATACCGCGTTCGGTCACCGATACATTCAGTTGCTCAACGCCGTTACCGGCCGCCGCGAGCATCGTTCCGTGCTGCCCCGGCCCGCGCACCCGGTAGCGCAAAAACACGCTGCCCGCGCGTAGCTCTGCCACATCGGCCACGTCATAGTCGGAGAGGTGGGAGGCCGCGAACTCAATCAGGGGTTCGGGGGCCGGACTGAGGGCCAGAATATCGCCACTGCTGAGAACATGGTCATAGCTTTCTAGTCCGCGAATATCGGTTCCCGGAGCGCACACGCTCTCGAGGGCGCTTGATCCCGGTACCGCTGCCGGAGAAAGGTCCGCGGTTGTGGAGAAGCACTGGTATCCATCCAGGTAGATTTTCGCACCGGCGGAGCTGGAGGTAATTGCCACGGTGTGCCAGGTACGGTCACTCACCGTTGCGGTATCCTCCATATCCAGGGCAAATTCCATCGTCTCATTCGATCCGGCTAGGAATAAGCTCCCGGCCTTGATTGAGAGCACCCAGCCCTTTTCCGCTCCGCGAACAGCAACGAGATCGCCATCCATCCCGGCGCGGAACTGGAACATCCAGCTCACACCAACCGTCGCCTTATCCATGTTGTTTCCTTTCTTTTCGCATCATTGCGACACTGCCGTGTACATGGTGCGCCTTTATTATTTTTATTGCGTTATATGGCGTTATTTGATGAGCTGAGCAGGGTAATCGAGCAGCCACGCTCGCGGAACTTCCGTGTAGTAGAGGCCCTGCCATTCACGTTCCCACAGCAGCCCGATATTCCCGTTGGGCAGCTCCACCATGGCCTGGTAGACGTACCGCCCCGCCTGGAAGGTTCGCGAATTCTTCCAGGTCCGGCCACCATCATTTGAGTAGCGCAGCACGCCTTGGCCACGGAAGGGCAAGCGAGCCGAGGCATTAGCGAAGAGCACCTCGTTGGTATGCCCAGACAGGTTCTTCGCTGCCGGCAAGCTGAAAATATCGGGGGTGTTCTTATCAAATTCGGGAGCGCTCCATGTTGCCCCGCCGTCCGTGGAACGCGCCACCGCGATACGCCCGCCCGGATTCGAATTTCGCATATACATGGTCAGTTCGTTCTCACCGGTTTGCACCACGGCGGATTCATGGAGGGAGGCCCTCCCCTGCCGCACCGTCTGGGAGTTGATCGCCCCGCCGTTGAAGACCCGCACATCATTCGGGGAAGTGGAGCGCTGCCAGGTGGCGCCGTCGTCGTCAGAATAAACAACGGCACTGGAATACACCGTTGCTACCGCGTTTGAATAGTAGATCGGAACAACTAAGCGTCCATCGTGTTCCCCACCGTGGATCTGCATAGCCGACCCGGGGCTGGTGCCAATGAATTTCATCCAGTCTTCTTTGACCTGGTTGTTGAGGTGCCGCGGTGCGCTCCAGGTGGCGCCGTCATCATCCGAGTGCATCTCCACCAGGTACGCGGTGGGCTGCATATATAAGCCGTTGGGGACCTTCTGCGACAGCGGATCGTACACATTATTGACGCGTTCGCCCTTGAGGGTAACGGTGCCGTCCTCCGCCACCGCATAATCGGTGCGCCCGCCCTGCGTATCCGTAACAACGCCGTCTTTGAGGGCAAAAGTGGTACCGGTGGCGCTGCTCAACGCGAGGGAACCATCCGGGTTCATTCCGGTTCCCACATGATTATTCGGTTGGCCCACCCCGCCCGGATAAAGATCAACAAGCAGCGTGATCCTTCCGGTTTTTTCGTTCTGTACCATCGAGGAATCGATAACCGAGGCCGCTTGCTTCCCGCTTCCAGGAAGATTCACCAGCGTGCGCAGCGGCGACCAGGTTTTCCCGTTATCCGTTGAGCGGCGCAGCACGAGGTTAATATCATTCGGGCTGTCATAGGCATTCGGCACGCGCTGGTCAGCTGTGGCGAGCAAAGTTCCCTGGCGTGTGCGCAATAACGCGGGGATCCGGTAGCTCGCCGCACCCTCATATCCACTATCAAAAAGGGCGAATTCCCCGGGGTTGCTATACCCCCTCAGAGTCTTGACTTCAGCATCGTTGAGAGCACCGTCAAAGACGCGCAGGCGGGCATGTTCCAGCACCACGTTGTTGATCGTATTTAACGAATGTGCGGGGAGATTCTTACGTCCGATGAGTGTTCCGTTGGCGTAAACCTTACTTGCGTCACCATCAACGACGACGGCGACACTTGTCTGCGCGGACTGGGTCCACGTACCCGGAATCGAGATTCGCTCCCCTCCCTGGGCCAGGCTGAGATCATCCTCGCTCACCGAAAGTTCCTGAACGGAGGTCTCACCACGGCACAGGGCCGCACTTGCGCTTGTCTGCGGGTCAATATCGTAGAGGTAGGTGATTTTTCCTTTACCTGCGGCGGTTCGCACCGCTTCCGGCACCTCCGCACGGGAATCGGCCACCGTCAGGATCGGTTCAGGTGCGGGGGAAAGTTGCGCCACCTCGGAGGGCGTGACGGGAGTATCGAAGACCCGCAGCCGGCTCACCGTTCCCGCGAATCCCCACTGTTTCCCATGGGAGTCATAGTTAGCCCCGAGGCGCAGCGAATCCAGGCCGTCCACATCATCGAAGAAACTCGTCGAGGTAGTGGAAAAGACCTGCTGCCCGTCCAGGTAGAGGGCGGTATTCTCCCCCGTCACGTTCACCACTGCCGTGTGCTCGCGCCCGTCATTGACCGGGCCGGCATCTTCAGCATCGGCTTTGGCCAACCATCCTTTCCCGGATTCGGGTTCATTGCGCACTTCCCAGTAGAGATGGCCGTGCCGCAGCGCGAGGGTGAGATTCGTGGACTCTTCCGTGGAATTCGATGCACTGAGGAGGGCCGCGGAACCGGAATCCTGGGTTGTGGAGAACGTTACCGCCACCGCACCCTCAGTGAGATTTTTCACTTTTCCAATATATGCGCCAAGGTCCTGGCCGGGATCACCCTCAGCTTGTTCATAACGATTGTCAATATCAATAATGGCGCCAGAAACTGCCCCCTCAGTATCGGCCAAGGCGTCCGGAACCACGGCGGCAAGCCCGCCCGCGACCACGAGGGCACCGGCAACGCCAAGGCTCTGAATTTTTTCTCGCATATGACCCATAAGGTCTCCTTCTCCCTCCACCACATCATGGCGGGAATCCCGCAATATCGCGGGTTTATCGTATTTATTTTCCCCTTGGCAAAGAGAACGCAAACGCGGGGACGCTGTGACTAATTCACCAATTGTCTGACAGGTTAGCAATGTCATTTCACTTTGCACAAGGACGGCACTGAGTAATTTCTTAACCATCGCTTGCGCAGCTCAAAGCATGAGCGTAGTTTATTCCCGTTGTCAGACAACCGAAGTTCAACAACTATTTTCAATGATGAAATACTCAGGAAGGGCACCGATATGAGTGAGCCGCATTCCCCAACAACATCCCGACCAAAGCGCTGGTACCAGTATCTTTCGCGTGAAGATTGGAAAGCTTTTTTCGCCGCTTGGCTAGGCGTACTTCTGGATGGCTACGATTTCGTGCTCATCGCCTTCGCTCTTCCCGCTATCAAAGAAACATTTGACCTTTCCCTGGTCCAAAGCGCTTCGCTCATTTCTGCCGCCTTTATTAGCCGGTGGCTCGGTGGTCTGGTGTTGGGCGCCATTGGTGACCGGTACGGCCGCAAGCCCGCAATGATCCTCTCCATCTTCATGTTTGCCTTCGGATCCATTGCATGCGCGCTCGCCCCGAATTTCTGGATTCTCTTCGTTTTGCGCCTCATCATCGGCTTTGCGATGGCCGGTGAATACTCAGCATCAGCTGCCTACGTCATCGAATCCTGGCCGCGCCATATGCGCAATAAGGCTTCCGGTTTCCTCCTGTCCGGCTACGCGTTCGGGGTTATTGCGGCAGCTCAGGTCGATAAATACTTCGTCACTTGGGTTGATTCCATCCATCCCGGCTGGGGCTGGCGCGCCCTCTTCCTCACCGGCGTGGTACCCATCGCCATCGCGATTTACATGCGCAAAACCCTCCCCGAAGCGAACGACTGGGAAGAAGCGAAGAACAAGGGACACGTTGAAAAGAACGACATGCTTTCCGTTCTTTTTGGTGGCAAGCTCAAGTTCGTCAATTACGCCGCGGTGATTATTGCCTCCGTTGCGCTGCTTCTTATCTTCACCCAAAGCGTGTCCGGCGGCGTCGTCATCACCGCGCTGGGGCTCATCTGCGCGGTTATTTTCATTTACTTCATTATCCAGTTCGACCCGAACCGCTGGGTTATTGGCATCGCCATTATGGTGACGATTTTCGCCTCCTTCATGTACACCTGGCCGATTCAGGGTCTGCTGCCGACCTACCTCCAGGGTGTGGGTATGGATCAGAAGCTGGTTGCGAATGTGGTGTCCTTCGCCGGGCTCGGTAACGCGTGCGGGTACATTATCGCGGGCTTCGCCGGTGATCGCTTCGGGATGCGCCGCTGGTACGTTATTTCGCTGCTACTTTCCCAAGCAATTGTCTTCCCGCTCTTCATGCAGGGCGGCGAATATGTGGTGCTGGTCGCTGCCTTGCTCTTCTTCCAGCAGATGTTCGGACAGGGCATTTCCGGTCTGCTCCCCAAGTGGGTATCCAGCTACTTCCCGGTGGACAAGCGCGCTGCCGGCCTTGGTTTTAGCTACAACGTCGGTGCTCTGGGCGGTGCGGTTGGCCCGGTTCTCGGCGCCGCGGTTGCGGCCAAGGTGTCCCTCGGTATGGCACTCGCTATTCTTTCCGTCGGTTTTGCCGCCATCGTCATGATCTCTATCGGTGCCAATATTCCGCGCCGCCTGCAAGAATTGGTAAATGCCGATGCCGTTCGTCCCGAGGACGGCGACGACGAAATTATTTTGGAAGGAAAATAAATGACACTCCCCTTCGTTGTTGGGGCTTATGCATCGCTCCCCGAACCCGCGTTGCAACCTGACTACTATCGTCTGCTGGCGGAGCAGGAATGGATCTCCGGAATCGAAATTCCTTTCCCCGGAGTCCTCGCCAGCGATGCCAAAGCCATCGCGGACATCATCGCCCCGCACTGGACGCTTAACACAATTACCGCGATTCCTGGCACCATGCAGAACGTCGGCAAGAACTCGGCTTTCGGACTGGCCTCCCCCGATGAGGAGGGCCGCGCGGCCGCTCTCGCTTTCGCACGCGAGATTCGCGACGCCGTTGCTTCTCTCGCTCAGCTCAGTGGCCGCCCCGTCATCACGAAGGTGCAGCTCCATTCGGCCCCCACCAAGCAGGCCGACGGCGCAGCTTTCCGCGCCTCCCTTGCCGAGCTATCGGAGTGGGATTGGTCCGGGGCAGTTCCCGTGATTGAGCATTGTGACCGCTATATCGAAGGTCAAGCTCCGGAAAAGGGCTTCCTTCCTCTCGAGGAAGAAATCGCCATCTGCCAGGAGCTGGGCCTGGGTATCCACATTAACTGGGGCCGCTCCGCACTTGAGGAACGCAGCGCGGATACTGCTTTCGCGCATATCGAGGCTTGCGCCCAGGCGGGTGTGCTCGCCGGCCTCATGTTCTCCGGGGCGGGCCCGGCAGAAACCCAGTACGGCTACTCCTGGATTGATGGGCATCTCCCCTCGCGGGCTGATGAGCCGACGTCGATTATGACGGCGGAGGAAATCACCCGCTGCGCCAATGCCGCTCGCGAGGGCGGGGCGCAGTATCTGGGTGCCAAGATCTGCGTGCCGGCCAATGCTTCCCTGCCCGAGCGCGTGGCCATGCTCGAGCATATCCACCGTGCCGCGGTAGCGAATTAACCGCACATTATCGCTAGCGCGTGCATCACCCCGCGCCGTCACCCGAGAGGTGCCGGCGCGGGGATTTTTATGCACCTACGTGCCTACGTATCTATGTATTTATGCGCCGGGCGGGAAGACGGTGGCCGGCCGGAAGGTATCCCTGTGCCGGCGTGCCACCGCAACAAGCTCATCGCCGTGCAGCAGGGCGACGGTGCCAGCTTCGCTTTCCGCGGCGGGTGCTTGTCCCGATACCGTTCCTGCGCCTACAGGACGCGATTGCGCCGTTCCTACGGCGGGGGCCACTGCTCTCCCCCGTGCCGCAAGGAACTGGCCGTGGCGCACGGATTCGGCTTCGGCTGCCGCAATCTGCACCGTCGGGAGAGCGCGGGCCGCCACCTGCGCCAATGGGATAACGGGGGGCTGCGCCCCGCCTTGCACCAGTTGCGCCAGTTCCGCTACGCTCACCGCCTCGTCTTGCCGGAAACCACCCACGCGGGTACGCCGCAGCGCGCTCATGAGGGCTGCGCTTCCCAACGCTATCCCGGTATCGCGGGCAAGAGCGCGCACATAAGTACCGGAGGAGCAGCTCACCTCCACATCAACATCCGCAACCGGCACAGCTCCTGCTTGAGCTTCGGCCCGCGCTGCACTATCGAGTTGCGCCGCACCATCAGCCAAAGCCGCGCAGTCCAGCACCGCCGCGCCACAGGTCGGCACCTGGCGCCAGCGAAGCTCCCCGCTCCGTTCCAGGCGGGCAATATGGATTGGCACCGCTTCGAGCACCACGTCCTGCCCGGCCCGGGCCAGGTCGTAGGCACGCTGCCCGGCGATCTTCTTGGCCGAATACGCGGAGGGCACCTGCGAGATATCACCTTGGAGGGAGGCGAGGGCAGCGTCGAGCTGCGCCGTCGTACCGGAAAAACCTGGGGCGGATGTGACGGTACCGGTGCAATCCTCGGTATCGGAGCCGATGCCGAGCGTGAACGTGGCCCGGTAATCTTTATCGGCCCCGCTCAGGTAGGTGAGGAGTCGAGTACCGGCGCCGATACCCACCACGAGCACCCCGGTGGCCATCGGGTCGAGCGTACCTGCGTGTCCCACTTTACGGGTGCCGCATAGACGGCGCAGCGCGGCAACGACATCGTGCGAGGTAACCCCGGCTGGTTTATCAATAACCAGGACGCCGCTCGGCGCTGGATGCTGCGCGCGGGGCAGATTAGGCCAGGGATTCTGGCGCATCGGTTTCATGGGATGCCTCAGGCGCTAACGGTGCGGCGGTACCCGACGGAGCGACGGGGCCCGACGGTGCGGCGGGAGTAAACGGCGCGACGGGGCCCGATGGTGCACCGGTACCGGACGGTGCGGCGGCGCCGTCGTCCTCCGTTACTTCGCGGGGCTTGCGGTAAGGATCAGCCTCCCCCGCGTATTCCTTCCCCTCCGCGTTGCGCGCCAGTTCGGCGTCACGGTGCAGGGCCGCGGCCAGCACGTCCTCAAAAGTGCGGGCCCCTTCGGGTAGTTCGTCGGCCACGAATTCCAGGGTCGGGGTGAGCCGCAAGCCGAGCTGGCGCCCCACTTCCGAGCGCAGCGCACCCTTGGCTGCCTCCAGCCCGCGGGCGGCGTCTTTCACCTGGTGCTCATGCCCGATGGCGGTGAAGAATACGGTGGCGTGCTGGAGGTCGCCGGTCACGCGGGTATCGGTGATGGTCACCATATTCAGCCGCGGGTCTTTCATACGGGTGTTAATGGTTTGCGCCACGATCTGCTGGATACGTTTCGCCACCCGTTCCGCACGGGGATTAGCCATCTTCGTCTCCTTTATTGCTGGTGGATATGCTGCGGCCCGCCAGCGCCAGTGGCGAGCCGGCGGGCCGCAACGTTCCTTAGGACAGCCCCTTAGCTACGGGCCTTCTCCTGCATCTCGAAGGTTTCAATAATGTCGCCTTCGTGAATATCGCGGTAGCCGAGCGTAATGCCGCATTCGTAGCCTTCGCGCACTTCGGTAACATCGTCCTTTTCGCGGCGCAGCGAGACAATTTCGAGCTCGGGTTGTACCACGACGCCGTCGCGTACCAACCGGGCCTTCGCCCCGCGCTTGATCGCACCGGTGCGGACAATGGAGCCGGCAATCGTGCCGGCCTTGCCCGAGCGGAAGAGCTGGCGCACTTCGGCGCTGCCCAGCTGAACTTCCTCGAGAACGGGCTTGAGCATGCCCTTGAGGGCCGCTTCCACTTCCTCGATGGCCTGGTAAATGACCGAGTAGAACTTCATCTCCACGCCTTCGCGTTCGGCCATATCGGCCACGCGTTCGGCGGGGCGCACGTTGAAGCCGATAATGACGGCGTTATCAACGGTTGCGAGATTGACGTCGTTCTGGGTGATGGCGCCCACGCCTCGGTGGATGATCTGCAGCGCCACTTCGTCATCGACCTCAATATCGAGGAGCGAGGATTCCAGCGCTTCCACGGCGCCGGAAGAATCGCCCTTGATAATAAGGTTGAGCGTTTCGACGCTGCCTTCCTTGAGGACATCCCCAAGGTTCTCCAGCGAAACACGCTTACGACGCCGCGCCAGTGAAGCCGCCCGCTGGGCCGATTCGCGCTGTTCGGCAATCTGGCGTGCGGTGCGTTCGTCGTCTGCCACGAGGAAAGCATCCCCGGCGGAGGGCACCGCGTCCAAACCGAGCACCTGGACCGGCATGGAGGGGCCGGCTTCCTTGACCGGGTTGCCGCTGGCATCGAACATGGCGCGCACGCGCCCGTGGGCAATACCCACCACGATGGGATCGGAAATCCGCAGCGTACCGGTTTGCACCAGGGCGGTAATCACCGAGCCGCGGCCCTGATCGAGCTTCGCTTCGATGGCAACACCGCGCGCGGTGCGATCCGGATTTGCCTTGAGTTCCAGTTCGGCATCAGCCACGTAAAGGATGGCTTCGAGCAGATCGTCGATGCCGATACGCTGCTTGGCCGACACGTCGAGGAACATGGTATCCCCGCCGTATTCTTCGGCGATGAGGCCGTATTCGGTCAGCTGGCTGCGCACCTTCTGCGGGTTGGCACCCTCCACGTCGATCTTATTGACCGCAACGATGATCTTCACACCCGCGGATTGCGCGTGGTTGATAGCTTCCACCGTCTGGGGCATCACGCCATCATCCGCGGCGACCACGAGGATCGCAATGTCGGTAATATCCGCACCGCGGGCACGCATCTGGGTGAAGGCTTCGTGACCGGGGGTATCGATGAACGTGATCGCCCGGGTTTCACCTTCGTATTCGATATCAGTCTGGAAAGCACCGATGGCCTGGGTAATACCGCCCGATTCGGTACCTTCCACCCGCGAATGGCGGAACGCATCGAGAAGCTTGGTTTTACCGTGGTCCACGTGGCCCATCACGGTAACAACCGGGGGACGCGGCTTGAGGTTCTCTTCGTCTTCCAGGAGCTCTTCTTCTTCGAGGTTAATATCGAAGCTCTCCAGGATTTCACGATCCTCATCTTCGGCGGAGAGAACTTCCACCTCGTAGCCGAGTTCAGCGCCCAGCAGCTTGAAGGTATCTTCGTCCAGCGACTGGTTCATCGTGGCCATTTCACCCATGCGGAAGAGCACGGTAATGAGGGCCGCCGAGGACGCACCGATACGTTCGGCGAAGTCCGCCAGCGAAGCACCCTGGCGCAAGCGCACCACGGTGGAGCCATCCCCGCGAGGAACCTGGACGCCGGAAAGCATCGGCGAGGACTGTGCTTCGTATTCTTCGCGCCGGGTCCGCTTGGATTTGCGGCCCCCGCTGCCTCCGCGACGCCCGAAAGCACCGGCGGTGGAGCCACCGCGCGAACGCCCGCCACTGCGGGTGAAACCGCCCGTGGGCCGGCCTTGCCCGCCACGATTCTGACCGCCACCAGCAGGGCCACGCCCGCGGCCACCGCCGCGACCGCCCCGCCCGGAGGACGGAGCACCGGCCATCTGGTTGGGCATCATCGCCGGTGAGGGACGCGAACCACCGTGCCCGCGCCCGCCACCGGAGCGCTGCCCGCCGCCGTGGTTGTTCTGATGCGCGCCTTGATGCGCACCGGGGCGGGGAGTCCCCGCATTCTTGCGCCCGCCACCGGGACGGGGCATGCCCTGCGACGTGGCATACGGATTATTGCCGGGCCGCGGGCCGCGCCCACCACCCGGGCGGGGCATACCCTGCGAAGTGGCGTAGGGATTATTACCGGGGCGCGGGGTGCGCTGATCAGCTTCGGCACGCGCGGCCTTGGCGGATTTCACCGCGCCGCGCGGAGTAGGAATATTGGAACGGCCGACGTGCCCCGTTTCCTGGGGCTTAGCGCCGCCGTGAGAGGCAGCGGAGCCCTGGGCGGAAGCCGCTTCCCCGGACTTGCCGGAGGGTACGGGAGCGCCGGGCTTGGGAGCCGGTTTCGGCGTGGCTTGCTGCGAGCCGGGCTTGCCGGGCTTCGGGGCTGCCCCGCCGTGCGCACCAGCTGCGGCACCAGGTTTAGGTGCACCGGTGCCGGTAGCGGTTCCGGCGTTCGCGCCGACGCCACCTGCCACCGCGGCAGGGGTGGGCGCCGCGGCGCTATCCGCATGCTGCTTGGCCGGGGCCGGCTTCGGGCCGGGTTTGGGTGCACCGGCGCCAGCGGTACCGGCGGCATCGGATTTCGCGGCGGCCTTCGCCTGCGCCGTCACATCGACAATCGAGGCCGAACCGGCGGGCATATCCACCGCATCGGGGGCCACAGGGTGCTTACGAACCGGCTTACGTGGGGCCGGCTTGCCGCTCCCCTTGGATTCAACCAATTCGGGGTGCGCTTCAAAGTATTCACGTGCTTTACGCACAACAGGTGCCTCAATGGTGGACGAGGCAGATTTGACGAATTCGCCATTCTCCTTGAGCGTGGCCAGCAGCTTCTTGCTGGTCACCCCCAGTTCCTTGGCGAGTTCATGGACGCGGACTTTTGCCACAGTTCTCCTTCGTTGGGCCCGGCAAAAGTGCGCGCGGACCCGTTAAATCCGGTTGTTCATCGTTGGGTACTCATCGGGTGCCCATCAGCTTCCAACCCGCTTTCTTGGTCTCGGGTTTTCGCTCCGCTCACGCGAGCGAACTGATTACTTCTGTTACGGCATGCGGAGGAAGAACGACGGCGCAGCGAAAGGCATGCGCAAGTTGTCCCGTCCGCATTCCCCTGGCTAGACAGTCAGGGCGGGGATGCACCCACGCTCCCCGGCCGGGCAGCCGCCGTTCCTTATCCACAACGACTCCCGCATCGGTGAGCGCTAAGCGCACCAGTTCCTCCCGGGCAGCACGCTGACGGCAGCCCACGCACATGCGCGGATTTTTCGCCATCATCCCACCGCCTCGAAAGTCACACCCTATCTATTTTAGCGGCAAGATGCTACTAACGCACGTCATCATGCGGCTGTGCCGCGTGATCTTCCCCGTGTTCAGCGGCGCTTGCTTCAACGGCGGGGATGGCGGCAACGGCGCTAGGAGCGGCGCCATCTGCGACGTCGCCACCGGAGGCTTCTTGCACATCGGATTCTTTACGAATATCGATGGACCACCCGGTGAGCTTGGCAGCCAGGCGCACATTTTGCGCTTCTTTACCGATGGCGAGGGACGCCTGCCCATCGGGAACAATGGCGCGAGCCTGGCGCTTTTCCGCGGAGAGGATATCCACCCGGCTTACCTTCGCGGGGGACAGCGACGCGGCGATAAATACCGCGGGGTCATCGTTGTAATCAACGATGTCAATTTTCTCCCCGCCCAGCTCCGTGGTGACCGCACGCACGCGCTGACCGTTATGGCCGATACACGCACCCTTGGCATTCACCTCCGGATCCTCGGCATACACGGCGAGCTTGGAACGATGCCCCGCCTCGCGCGCGAGCGCCACGAGTTCCACGGTGCCGCTAGCAATTTCAGGCACTTCGAGTTCGAAGAGACGGCGCACAAAATCCGGGTGGGTACGCGAAAGCCGAATGGAGGCACCGCGGCTGGTGACCACCACATCCAAAACAAGAGCGCGGATGCGATCCCCGCGGTTGAGGTGCTCGGTGGGAACCTGTTCTTCCGCACGCAAAATAGCTTCGTGATCCCCGACTTCCACGAGGAGATCGCGGGAGAAGCTATCGCGCCCCGCCCGGCCTTGCACCACGCCGGAAATAATGTCACCCTGCTTATTTTTGAAGGAGCCGAGCACGCGATTCGCTTCGGCTTCCTTGAGGCGCTGGGCGATCACGGATTTCGCCGTCGCCGTTGCAATGCGCCCAAAATCGTGCGGCGTGTCATCGAATTCACCAACGACGTTGCCTTCTTCGTCAATTTCCGGGGCCCACACCACGATTTTGCCGGTGCGCCGATCCATATCGACCCGGGCCCCGCGAATCGCGCCGGGTACCCGCGCGTAAGCGTGCAGCAAGGCATCTTCAATTGCTTCGACGAGTACATCGGAGCTCAAGCCAAGTTCACTTTCCAGGGCCCGCAGCTCGTTCATGTGAATTTGAATATCCACGATTTCTCCTACTCTTCCTCGCCGTCGCGATGGAATTCAATATCAACGCGGGCCCGTTCCACCCGGCCAATGGGTAAGCGCCGTTCCGCTCCCCCGTTATCCGATGCGAGAACGAGGGTATCGCCCTCGACGGCGCGCAGCCGGGTCACGATCTCATCCTCACCGGAGGGTGTCAGACGCAGCAGGCGCCCCACGGCGCGAGAAAAGTGGCGCGGCTCCACGAGCGGCCGGGTGGCACCGGGGGTGGACACTTCAAGGTTATAGGCACCCTGGACGAGGTCAACATCGTCCAAACGCGCGGAAATAAGACGCGAAACGTCGGTGAGCTGATCCGAGCCAACACCGCCGGGGCCGCTGGGAAGATCGACCGTGACCTGAACGACGGCGCGCCCGCCGGCACGGCCCACCGTCACGCCTTCCAGGTAGAGTCCGCATTGCGAGACAAGAGGTTCAATCGCGGCGATGATTTCACCGGTCCGCTGTGCCTGACTGGATTTACGGGGCCCGGTAGAGCGGCGGTCCCGCCGCGCGGGAGGACGCGAACTCTTGGAATGACTCATGGGCTAATCCTACAGTTTCCGCGCCGCACCGTGGTACACGGGCGTGCCAGACGGTGCTCACGGCGCAAGTAGCGCTGCTGGTGCCCACGGTGCAGGTATCACCCGCCGTTGCCAACGGTGGCACGGTGCGCCACGCACAGTTATCCGCGCGCACCGTCATCAGCGCGCGCACCGTCTCCCAGGCCGGTGGAGGTGGCACAATATAAGCGGTTTTATTCTCGTCAAGAAAGCGGAGAAGCATGGCAGCTGCACCCCGGAGCGGAGCGCTCGCTCATCGGCGCACCTCTCAGCCGGTTCGAACCGCGGTGCAGCTGGTGGGCACCGCCGTGCTCGCCATTCTCATTATTGGCGCCATTCTTATTGCTATGGGAGCGCGGTGGGAACATGGCGATCCCTCCCCCGCGCCCATGACGACGACGCAAGAACTACGCCAAAGCCTTGCCGTAGCATCCCAACGGTGCTCCGCGGCCGCCACCGACCTGGCCGCTGAGACGGGCGGCCACGCCGCGCAGGTATATCAGGATGTTGCCGAGCACGCGAGCGAGTGGGAGAACCAGCTGGGCGGGGTGTGGCAGGCGTGGCCGAGCGGCGCCCCAACCGGGCATACGAATTCTCCCGAGCCTTCTCCTCTTGCTCCGGATGCCGCTGAGTTACTCGCGGAATTATCCAAGATCAGCACGGTGGCAATGACGGCGGCAGATGCGCTACTGCCCACAGCGGAAGCTCCGGCGAAAGACGGCGCAGATGGTGCAGCAGGCGGCGCAGCGAAGGGCGCCGGCCCTCGCGAGGAGATCTCCGAGGACGCAGCTGGGGAGCGCGCGCTTTATTTAGCTATTGCGTTGCGGGCAACGTGGGATGCTCAGGCCGTGGCTGAGGCTGCCGGGTTACCCGCCCCGGATCCCTTTGGTGCCGCGGTTGCGGGTGGCCCCAGGTACGACGTCGCCCAGCTGGTGCCGGCGGGCGGCGACGAGAAGCTTCTCGCGGCCGCGAATACGGCCCGCCAATGGTATGAAGTTGATGCGGCACGCCGCGGCATGGACGGGCATGCCGAACGCATGGAACGCATCGCGCGCATTGCTGATCTGGAGGAAGCCCTACTTCGGGCCGGCACCCCGGATACCCGAGCCGCCAGCGTTCCCCTCCCCGCTGTTGCAGACGATGAACTCGCATCCGCCGCGTATGCCATTTTGATCGGTGCGCTGTGGCATAGCCCGGTTCCGGCCACGGAAGCTCTCAATTTTGCGCTTGCCTTGGATGATGCTAGCGGTGGGCCCAGCGGGGGCAGTGGCACCGGTGCAAGCGGGGCTCACGGTGCGGACGGGGCTGACGGTATCAATGGTGATGCCAGCCAGAGCCTTGGCAGCGCAGCACTCCCCGGGCTTTCGCCGCACACGGCAGGCTAATTACGTTATCCCTGCGATAATCAATAACTAATAAGGTACGTTGTTTGTATGCATGCACACAACGCTTCTCGCGGCGATGATTCGAACCGCTCCGGCCTCAACGATCCATTGCCACGCTCAGAGGAGGATCTCGCCATCGAGCGCCGCATGTCCCGCATTTTGAACCTGCTCGCCGATTATGTTCTGTGGATTCTCTTGTTGCTCGCTTTTCACGTCAATAATTCACGGGCTCTACTCGAGAAAAAAGTGGGCTATGGCGAGGCGCTCGCCTACCAGTGGCCGCGTTTATTGGGCGCCTGCGCCGTCTTCACGATTTTATTCGTCATCGTCAAGAAATATCGTAAGCCCGGCAGCAAACCGCCCCGTTTCGGGTTCAATCTTGAGACCGTCGCGGATATGGGGACTCTCCTGGCTTTCTGCTTCGCAGTGGGCGTGATAGGAGCGTTTTAGCCGAACGCCACCCGGCTATCGGTCGGATCCGGCCTGCCCCCCCCCGGGCACACAAAATGCGCTTCCAGAGCATACATATTTATGTAGCTGGAAGCGCATTTTGTGGTTATCAGTTATCAGTTATCAGTTATCAGTTATCAGAGTCGAGCACACTGTCACCCAGCGTGGGAACGTTTACTCGCTAGCCTGGGCAGCAGCCAGAATCTCCTGGACTCGAGCGGCGGCATCCGCCACCGCCACGTCTTCGGATTCCCCAGTGGCGCGGGTGCGGACTTCCACCGTCCCGTTGGCCAGGCCCCGCCCAACCACCACCGCGTAGGGCATACCGAGGAGCTCGTAATCAGCGAATTTAACCCCAGCGCTCACTTTACGGCGGTCATCGAAGAGGACTTCGATACCCGCGGCAGTTAGCTGCGTGGCTAAGTCCTCCGCGGCGGAGAATACGGCGTCGTCCTTACCGGTGGCAAGGATATGTACCTGCGCGGGCGCGACGCCCACCGGCCAGACCAGGCCCTTCTCATCGTGGTACTGCTCGGCGATAGCGGCGAGCACGCGGGAAACACCCACGCCGTAGGAGCCCATGGTAACCACGCGGGTTTTGCCGTTTTCGTCGAGCACCGTCAGGCCGAGCGCTTCGGCGTATTTGCGCCCCAGCTGGAAAATATGGCCAATTTCGATACCGCGCGCGATATCGAGCGGGCCCGAGCCGTCCGGGGCCTCGTCGCCGGGGCGTACTTCCGCGGCTTCAATGGTGCCATCGGCCTCGAAATCACGCCCGTACACCAGGTTGAATACGTGCTTATCCACCGCGTTGCCACCCGCGATCCAGCGCGATCCTCGGGCTACGTGAGGGTCAAGGAGAAGGCGCGCCACCGGCACCGTTGCGCCGTCGCCGGTTGCGGCACCGTCATCGGCACCGTCGGCAACGGCGCCACCGCGGGCTTGCGGGCCAACCGCACCGGGGCCGGTATAACCCGGCACGATTCCCGGGTACTTCTCCATATCCTCAGGAGAAGCAAGCTCCACTTCGGCCGGAGCCAAGCTGGCTTCCACGCGTTTCATATCGACTTCGCGATCCCCGGGAAGAGCGATGACCACCACTTCCTTCTCCCCATCGGGATGGGTGAGGGTCACGATAACCGACTTGAGGGTATCGGCCGCGTTCCAGGGGCGGTCCGAGCGCGGATGTACCTGGTTCGCCATCTCTACCAGGTCAGCAATAGTTTTCGCCCCGGGAGTATCCACCAGCTCGGGTGCCGGAACGTCGGAGAAGTCCTGCTCGGGGAGCGGCGGCGTCGTAACCGCTTCGGTATTCGCGGCGTAACCGCCCGCGGACCGGACAAAAGTATCCTCCCCAATAGCGGTGGGGAACAGGAACTCTTCCGAACGCGAGCCACCCATCGCCCCGGACATGGCGGAGACAATCGCGTAAGGCAGGCCCAGGCGCTCAAAAATACGCTGGTAGGCCGCGCGCATCGTATTGTAGGAAGCGTCCAGCCCCGCCTCGTCCATGTCGAAGGAATAAGCATCCTTCATGACGAATTCGCGCCCGCGAATCACACCGGCGCGCGGACGGGCCTCGTCGCGGTACTTCGTTTGAATCTGGTAGAGCGTGAGGGGCAGGTCCTTGTAGGAAGAATAAAGATCCTTGACGAGGAGCGTGAACATTTCCTCGTGCGTGGGGGCGAGCAACATGTCGTTGCCTTTGCGGTCCGCCAGTTTGAAAAGAGTGGGGCCGTATTCGCTCCAGCGGTTTGTGGCCTCGTAGGGTTCGCGCGGGAGGAGCGCCGGGAAAAGTACTTCCTGAGCCCCGGATGCATCCATTTCTTCGCGGACAACCCGTTCCACTTTCCGCAGCACCCGCAGGCCCAGCGGCAGCCAGGTGTAAATACCGGGAGCCACGCGCCGCACGTACCCGCCGCGGACTAGGAGCTTATGACTGGCGACCTCGGCGTCGGCCGGGTCTTCGCGCAAGGTGCGCACAAAAAGACTAGACATTCTCAGCACGCCCGCCATTCTACCCGCTTGCCGGGAACGGCGCGGCACGGTGCATACGGGGCGCGGCACCGGTGGTGTGCGGCGCGGCACCGGTGGCGGAGGACGGGGCGACGGCGCGGGACTGGTGGTGGACGGGGCGACGGCGCTGCACGGCGCATACGGGGCGCAGCACGGTGCCTGGAGTGAATACGGCGCCCCGCAGCTAGAGGAGGACCGTAGCCCACTCCCCCGCGCGGCTGAAGCCGACATGCTGGTAGAGCCGCACCGCGGCGGCATTGTAGTCATTGACGTAGAGGGAGACGGTGGGCGCATGGCGAGCGCGCACCTGATCGACGACGCTGGCCATTGCCCGGGTCGCGATCCCACGCCCGCGCAGGTCGGGAGCGGTCCATACGCCTTGGATCTGCGCCACTCCCCCGGCCAACGCACCGATATCCGCCTTGAATTCCACCCGCGGGACGCCGGTGGCGGGATCGATGCCCATGCGCACGAAAGTGCGGCCGGCGCGGATGAGCTCCCGGACCCGGCGTGCGTAGGTGGGCCCGTACACGGTGGGATCGTATCCGACTTCCTCGGTGAACATAGCCACCGCCGCCGGAAAAACAGCGCCAAATTCCCAGGGTTCAGCCGGGCGTACCTGCGGATCGGGCACCACCGGAGAGGCGTGAGTTAGGGAGAGAGAATATTGGCGCGCGCGAACCTCACGGGCGGGACTCCAGGAGCGCTCCAGGTGTTCCCACAGTCCAAGGACCTGATCGGCCGGCCCGAGGATGGAGCAGGCTACCCGATGTCGGGACAGAATGTCGTCGCCTAGTTCGCGCAGCCCCGCTGGGGAAAAGCCAAGGGGAATAATATTCCCGCCGTCCCAAGCGAGGGCTTCAATATCGCGGCGGTGCATCGCCGCCAGCGCCGAGGATGTTCCCACGCCCATGCGTTCTACATTGACGCGGGCGAGCACGGAATTGATCGGGTCGCGGGCTAAAAATTCCAGGGCGCGGGATTTATCCGCGCCCGTGAGACGGCGCAGCGAGGATGCGGCTCGATGCGGCCAAATGGAGCGTTTCATCGCGGTGCGTTTACTCCACCGCAAGCAAGACGCTGACAGCCCGCTCGAGGAACACGTCCACGACGGCCTCATCATAAGCATTTTTTCCGCGTGATTCCGGGAAAATAGCATCCCGTACCACTTCAGAGGTTACGGTTTCTTCACCGTCGAAATATCGGGCGAGGCGGTCAAGAAGTTCATCAACGTCCGTTTTGCGGTATCCCCAGCCTTCAGCGTCGGCAAAACGTTGCCCGGCCGGGCGTAGCAGGCGCGGGTAGAGACTTTTGGCATCCTGGTAGGCGAGGTTGAGCCAAGCCTGTTCCCCGCGCGCCCCGATGGTATTAGCACGCTTGAGGTGAATAAAGGCGGCTTCGAGGCGATCGAGGGCGGCATCCACTCGGGCCGGATCGTATCCGCCGCGCTGGCGGGAAAAACCGACGCGCCGCACATCCGTTTCGTCCATATCGCCAGTTCCCCGCGAATATGCGTCTTTCGCGCGGGCGAGGAAATCATCGACCTGCTCGGTATTGTATCCGCGCGTGAGCGGACCCACTCGCTTAAACGTGCTCACAACTCACCTCACTTGTCTGTGCCAGCACCACGGTGCCAGCATGCCGACCTTCCCTCTTAATGTGCCGCACTCATTTTGCCATATGCGCACGCCACGCGCCGCTCTCGCTCACAGCGCAGCACCGACCGGTACTACGTGTGGAATTTAGAGCTTCTTTCAAAGCACCCCTTGCGCCGCAGCGAAGAAGAGGTAGCAGAACGGCGCCCAGAGCAAGATGGAATCGATACGATCCAGCATGCCACCGTGCCCGGGGAAAATTGCTCCCATATCCTTGACACCGAGCCGGCGCTTGAGGCGTGATTCGAGCAGGTCACCGGCGGTGCAGCACACCACCGCCGCCATGCCGATGGCCAGCGCCCACCACACGCTGTGCCCCAGGGCCACCGTGGCAAGAAGCAGCGCCACCACCAGGCAGGCCAGCACCGACCCGGCCAGCCCCTCCCAAGTTTTCTTCGGGGAGATGCGCGGAGCGAGCGGATGGCGCCCGAAAAGCACGCCGGCGGCCCAGCCTCCCGTGTCATTGGCAACGGGCAGGAGGATGAGCGCTGCCACCATCCACGCTGGGGAATCAAGCCGGCACAGCGCCACCGCGAAACTCCCCAGCACGCTGATCCACAGGGACACGAAAACTGCGCAGGCGGCGTCGCTCACCTGTGCGCGCGCCCAGTCGCGTATCCCCAGCCACACGGCGCAGGCCACCACCGTCGCCCCGAAAGCCAGCATGGCAGCGCCGAGTCCGCGCCACCAGGCAAGTGCCAGTATGGCGATATTCCCGGCCAGCAGCATCGTGAGCGGGAGTCGAATACGGCGCGCGAGAAACGCGCCCGCGGCCTCCCATACAGCGAAGCTGAGCGCCACCACCACGAGCACCACAAAAAGCTCGATGCGCCAGAGGACGCTGAGCGCCACCAGCGCCAGCAAGATGAGCGCGGTGGGGACGGCGGCTTTGAGATTACGGCCAGCCCGCGAGGAGGTGGGGCGCGGCGGTTGCGGGGGACGCGGAGCGAGCATGCTCCGCAACGAGGGGCGCGACATTAGATTTCGAGCAGGTCCTTTTCCTTGCCTTCGAGGAGCTTATCGATCTGCTCCACGAAGCTCTTCGTCAGCTTTTCCAGTTCGTCTTCGGCGCGCTTGACTTCATCTTCCCCGGCCTCGCCATCTTTTTGAATAGCTTCCAGGGTGTCCTTCGCCTTGCGACGCACCGCACGGATGGACACGCGCCCATCTTCAGCGCGGGTACGGGCCAGCTTGACGTAATCCTTGCGGCGTTCCTCGGTCAGGGCCGGGAGGTTCACGCGCAGCACATTGCCATCATCGGAAGGATTGACGCCCAGGTCAGATTCGCGCAGTGCCTTGTCGATACCCTGCTTGGCACCCGGATCGAACGGCGTGATCATCACGGTGCGCGGTTCGGGAATGGTGATGGTGGCCAGCTGCTGGAGCGGCGTGAGGGTGCCGTAGTAGTCCACCAGAATCGGGTTGAACATCCCGGCGCTGGCCCGCCCGGAGCGGATATGCGAAAATTCTTCGCTGGTTGCTTCAATAGTTTTGCCCATCTTTTCGCGGGCTTCGCGCAAAGCTTCTTCAATCATGTTTTTTCCTTCGCAGTTTCGTTCACGGCGCGTAGCTACGTGGTACGACGACGCAGCAGCATCCACGCGCCCGATGTGACATATCTTACCGGCTTAGCGGGGCTATGCGCCCTGAGCGGAGACCACCGTTCCAATATTCTCACCGCGCAGCGCGGCGGTAACATTGCCCGGCTCGGTCATCCCGAAAACCCGCATCGGCAGGGAGTTATTCCGCGCCAGGGCAAAGGCGGCGCCGTCGGCCACCTGGAGGTTGTGGGAAAGCACCGTATCGTAGCTAATGGCGCTGAGCTTTTCCGCTTCCGGATGGGTACGCGGATCGGCGGTATAGACTCCGTCTACCCCGTTCTTGCCCATGAGGAGCTCATCGCAGCGCAGTTCCAGGGCGCGCTGGGCGGACACGGTATCTGTGGAGAAGTAGGGCATGCCGGCCCCGGCGCCGAAAATAACCACCCGCCCTTTCTGGAGGTGGCGGATGGCGCGCAGGGGAATATAGGGTTCGGCAATCTGGGTCATCTGGATCGCGGTTTGCACGCGGCACTGGGTGCCGGCCTGCTCAATGAAATCCTGGAGCGCGATCGCGTTCATGACGGTGCCGAGCATCCCCATGTAGTCCGCGCGGGCCCGATCCATTCCGGACTGCTGCAATTCGGCTCCGCGGAAGAAGTTTCCTCCGCCTACAACGATGGCCACTTGGATTCCCGAAGCCGCCGCTTCGGCAATTTCCCCGGCGACGCGCTGGAGCACCGTGGCATCGACACCGACGCTACCCGCCCCAAAAGTTTCTCCAGATAGTTTTAGAAGAACTCGGCGGACTCCATCCGAGCTCGCGTCATGTTCCAGTAGTGTCACCATTGCCTCCCGTCGCTCAGTTCATCGGGCTTAACCATACCAGCGCACGCTAAGGCATAATATCCGGGTGTCTAATAAAAATACTTCTTTCGACGCCGCCACGTGGGCAGCGTCCTTGCGCGCCCTCACGCCGGGCGTGCTGCTCGCCGCTCTCATCGCGGTAGCATCCTGGGGCCTGAGTAAGTTGATGCCCCTTCTCTCTGCCATGCTCTTTGCCATCGTATTGGGCATGCTAGTGCGTAACCTGGGACTTATTCCCCGCTCGGCCAACCGCGGTCTCACCTTCACGTCCAAGCGGGTGCTGCGCACCGGGGTGGTGCTCCTGGGGCTGCGCCTGTCCATCCCCGCGATTTTGGGACTGGGCTGGGGCACTCTTATCACTATCATCACCTGCGTGACCGCAACGATGCTCATTTCGGTGCCGCTGAGTAAACTCCTGCGGGTGCCCCATGCCTCGGCTATTCTCACCGCCGTGGGTACCTCGATCTGCGGGGCCTCCGCGGTGGCGGGAACCTCCGCCGTGGTGCGGGTACGTAACGAAGATGAGCGCGATACCGCCGCGGCAACCGCCATTGCCTGCGTCACGCTTTTCGGTACCCTCACCCTGGTGGCCCTCCCCTGGCTGGCCCACCTGCTGGATTTGAGCGCCAATCAGGCGGCGGTGTGGATGGGGGCCACCATTCACGAGGTTGGCCAGGTGGTGGCCGCCGCCAATATTTACGGTGGGGTGGCCGATACCGCTACCGCCGCTAAACTCGGGCGCGTAGTGTGCCTGGCCGCCGTCATCGCCGTGGTGGGGCTACTGGAGCGCGCCGCTAAGCAACGCGAGGCTCGCGCCGCGGGGCTGGACGGGGCAGCGCTTGATGCCCACGGCCAGGCGCGCAGTTCCGCTCCCCTTATCCCGCTGTTTGTGCTCGGCTTCCTTATCGCGGTGGGGATCGCCTCCGTGCTGGAAAACCAGGCTTGGGCGGCCAGCGCCTTGCAGATTCTTGGTAATGACGTTGCCAACTGGCTTCTCATCGCCGCCATGGGCGCCATGGGCGCCGGAGTCCACCTCAAGACGATTATGCATACGGGGGCACGCACCGTCCTCTTCGGTTTCCTACTCACTCTGGTGATTGTGGGGATCGGGCTGGCCTGTGTGGCCGTTTTCGTGGTGTAGTGGCCGCGTAGCATCCGACACACGCGAAAGCGGGGGCCTCCACTTAGGAGAGCCCCCGCATTCTTTGCCCCGTGCCGGGTAGAAATCTTGCCCAGCAGTCGGAATGGTCATGCGCCCGCACCTGGGGATGTCCTTGCCCCGTGGCCGGGGCTATGGCTATGGCACCGTGGATTACTTGAGCGGCGCGTCGTAAACGTCGGCTGCGTCGTCGTCACGCAGATACGCAACCCAGAAGTAGGTGGCGAGGATGAAACCGCCGCCCACAATATTGCCGAGAATCACCACACCGATATTGAGGGCGACGGCGCCCGGCGTGAACGCGGCGTAGTCGGCGAGCCCGTGTCCGGAAGCGAGCACCGCTTCGGAATTCCAGAAGGCATCCCCGCCCCAGTACTTGCACATGAGGCCGAGCGGGAGCAGGAACATATTGGCGATGGAGTGCTCGAATCCGGCGGCAACGAAGAGCGGGATGGGGCACAGGCAGGCGAGAATCTTATCCGCCGTGGACCGCCCCGATTGCGCGATCCACACGCCGGCACACACCGCGATATTTGCGAGCACACCCAGGAGGAAGGACTCGGGGATCGAATGCGCGGCCTTGCCTGCCGCCGTGTGGAGGGCAACTTCGCCCCATGCCCCGCCGTTGGAGAGCGCTTGGCCGGCCCCGAAGACGAGTAACGCCAGGAACAGTGCCCCAACTAGGTTGCCGGCCAGTGAGGTGCCCCAGTGAGCGAAGAAGCGCCGTGGGCGCACCCGCTTGTGGTAGAGCGGCATGACCGTCATCGTGGTTGAGGTGAAGAGGTCCGAGCCGGTCAGCACCACCAGGATGAGGCCGACGGAGAAGCACAGGCCTCCCAGGACTTTCGCCGGGCCGAGCGGCCCGTCAGCCAGGCCCTGTTGCGACGTGATGTAGAAAATGTATCCCATGCCAATGAAGGCACCGCCGGAGAGCGCCATCACGAAGGATCGCGTCAGCGGTTTCTTAGTTTTCTTGTATGCCGCGCGGGCGTTTTCAACCGCGAGGGTATGCGGATCAGGAATGGTTATGCTCACCTCTTACTCCTTTGTCAGTTCAGCGCCCCTCATCTTATGTGAAAGTGCCCGCTGGGAGCTATAGATATTTACGGGCAGATAGAGACGGGGCACGGCGCGGACGGCGGGGCATACGGTGCAGGCTACGGTGCTCCGGGGTGGCGGGCCAGTTCGCGGCGCATCATGGTGATTGACATGCGCCTACGGTGCGGACGGTGGTCTGGCCCCGCCCCGCGGCACGCGGGGCGCCGTCGTCGTACTAACGGCGCGCATCACTGCGCGCACATCGCACCGGTAATCGCACCGCACCGCACCACACCGGCGCCCATCAATCGCACTGCACCTGCACGTAAGGCACCGGTACCCATCAATCGCACCGCATCTGCATGCACACGTAGCCCGCACCTGCACGCAAGGCACCGGCGCTACATGCAACGGAGGGCGGGACGTACTCTCGTACCTCCCGCCCCCGGCGTCTATCGTTCACGCAACCGAAAGCTAGGCTCCCGGCAACCGGAAACTACATCCCGGTGCGCGCAAACTTACTCAGCGTGCGAACCGACGCGCAGACGCTTGAAACCGGTCACCTTGCCGCCGGTCTGGGACACGATGGTCTTGACCGGGGTCTTCGGCTCGCGGGCGTAGCCCTGCTCCTCGAGAACGACCTGCTTGTAGAAGCCGTGCATGCGGCCTTCCACGATCTTCGGCACGGCCTTTTCCGGCTTGCCTTCGGCGATGGTCGTTTCGGTGGCGATGCGCTTTTCGGTTTCCACCACGTCGGCCGGAACGTCCTCAATGGAGAGGTACTTCGGGTCGAGCGCGGCGATGTGCACGGCGACGTCGTGCGCAACTTCGGCAGCCTTGGCATCGGTGGCAACCAGCACGCCCACCTGCGGGGGCAGGTCGGGGTTGGTGCGGTGCATATAAGCTTCCACGTGCTCGCCCTCGAGGACTTCCACGTGGGAGACTTCCATCTTTTCGCCGATAACGGCGGTCATGGCGGTGATGCGATCCGCAACGGTGCCGTCGCCCAGCTTGGCGGCGAGCAGCGCTTCCACGCTATCGGCGCCGGAATCCACGGCGGCGGTGAGGATCTCATCGGCCATCCCGATGAACTTCTCATTCTTGGCCACGAAGTCGGTTTCGGCGTTGATCTCCACGAGAATGCCACGCTGGCCGGCAGCGGTATCGGATACGTGCGAGGCAACCAGACCGTTCGCAGCGGTGCGGTCCGAACGCTTGGCGGCGGACTTCATGCCCTTGACGCGCAGGATCTCTTCGGCCTTGGCGGAATCCCCCTGGGCTTCGTCGAGAGCCTTCTTGGCGTCCATCATGCCGGCGCCGGTCTTGTCACGCAGCGCCTTCACATCGGCGGCTGTGTAATTAGCCATGCTTCACTCCTCACTTGTAGCGCTCAGGCTTAGGCCTGGGCGTCAGCTTCTTCGGACTTGTTTTCTTCGGATTCGGTGGCTTCGGCTTCGGCCGGGGCGGCCTCGGCTTCAGCTTCCACGGCGGGAGCGGCTTCTTCAGCCATGGGGGCTTCTTCGGTAGCTTCCCCGGCCGCGAGAACTTCGCGTTCCCATTCGGGCATCGCATCTTCGGTGGCGTTCTTGCCGGCGCCGCGGGCCAGGAGGCCTTCAGCTACCGCATCACCGATGACGCGGGTGAGCAGCCCGACGGCACCGATGGCGTCGTCGTTACCCGGAATCGGGTAGGCCACTTCGTCCGGATCGCAGTTGGTGTCCAGGATGGCAACCACCGGAATATTGAGCTTATTGGCTTCGGAGACCGCGAGGTGTTCCTTGTTGGTGTCCACAACCCACACGGCGGAGGGCAGACGGTGCATATCGCGCAGGCCGCCGAGGGTCTTCTCCAGCTTGTCCTTTTCGCGGGACAGCATGAGGAGTTCCTTCTTGGTCAGGCCCGAGCCGGCAACGTCCTCGAAGTCCATCTGCTCGAGTTCCTTGAGGCGCTCAATACGCTTGGCAACGGTCTGGAAGTTGGTGAGCATGCCGCCCAGCCAACGTTCGTTCACGTAGGGCATCCCGGTGCGTTCGGCCTGTTCCTTCACGGCTTCCTGCGCCTGCTTCTTGGTGCCCACAAAGAGGATATTTCCGCCGTGCGCCACGGTTTCCTTAACGAAATCGTACGTGCGGTCGATATCGGCGACCGTCTTGCGCAGGTCAATAATGTAAATCGAGTTACGATCCGTGAGGATGTAACGCTTCATCTTCGGGTTCCAACGGCGGGTCTGATGCCCGAAGTGCACACCAGCTTCCAGCAGCTGGCTCATGGTGACGACAGCCATGCGGCGTCCTTTCTCAGGCGCCATCATTACGATGGCGCGGTATCGGTTCTTGCACGACGGCGGAATTGCCGCCGCGCCCTGGTGCCCACGAACCGCGGTTCCCAAATATGCGCCACCCACTGGGCAGCCCATGCCGGGACCGATCCGCGACCCTCGCATGCGGGCACGCGTATTACGACCGGAGATAACCGGCCGCCTGTACATACTACCCCACCCGGAAAAACGGGGAACGGCGGGCGGATGTGATTTTCGCGGGAATATTGCGGCTAGGGCGAATGAGCACGGGGCGGTGCGGCCAACGGGTACACGGTGCGGGCCAGCGACTATACGGTGCGGGACGGGGCGAGGCGAGCGCGCATATGGTACGGGACCGTCCGGGCGAGCGCCGCTCACAAACGCGCACCTGCTACGTCTCAAGATGTGGCTGAGGTTGTACAGCGCTACCACATGACTATAAGATGGCGCGCATAGTTACTAACACTGCAATCTAGGAGCGACCTGCCCTATGAGAGTCCTTGAATCCAACACCTATCGCATCAAGGAAATTCTCTTTATATAAAAATGCGAGAAAGTCGTATTCTCGCACGCGTTTAGCGATGATGCGCGCCCGGAGCTTATATCTATCTTTCTGAGGCCTCCGGGTGAGTACTCCTATGTACTTTCCTAAACGGCGCGTGCGAGAGGGGTTCATGCTGCCCCGAATACGGCAATTGGATTGATAAGGACAAGGATTTTGATAGATCCTCATATCCCCGTCCTCGACGTCGCCCACGTGCGGCGCGTTTTCGGGAAAGAAAAATTTGTTGCAGTTGAAGACGTATCCCTCCAGGTGCAGGCAGGCCAGGTGCATGCATTGCTCGGTCCGAACGGAGCCGGGAAAACCACAACGGTGCGGATGTGCGCCACCTTGCTGGCCCCCACGTCGGGGCAGGTCCTGATCGCTGGGATTGACGCGGTGCGCCATCCGGAGAAGGCACGCTCGCGCCTGGGTCTGGTGCTAGGCGGCGACCTCGGGTTTTATCCCCGGGCTACGGCGCGCGATAATCTCCTCTATTTCGCTGACCTGCAAGGGGTGGCGAGCGGGCAGCGGCGCGGTGTCGTCAGTGATGCTCTTGAGCGTGTCAAGCTCACCGATTCTGCCGGGGCTAAAGTGGGCCAGTTTTCGCGCGGTATGCGCCAACGCCTCCACCTGGCGCGCGCCTTATTGGGCGCCCCGCCACTGCTCCTTCTTGACGAACCGACCACGGGGCTGGATCCCGACGTCGCGCTAACGGTGCGCGATATTATCCGCGACGTTGCCGCCGGCGGCACCGCGGTGCTCCTCACCTCACATTCCATGCCGGAGGTGGAAGAACTGGCGGATATCATCACCGTCATCGGCGCAGGAAAAATCGCGGTGCGCGGCAGCGTTCGCGATATTTCGGACTACGCCGGGGTGGGTGCAACCACAACCTTCACGCTGGGTGCTCGCAAGGCGGATATTTTCGCGGGCCTCGAAACTGAATTCCCTGACGCGGTGATTATTCGCCGTCCGCGCGCAGGCAACTGGGCGGTCACGATCTATTGGGATGCGCGCTCCGGTGCGCAAGCCGAACGCCTGGTGGCGCTTCTCGAGCACGAGCCGGAGGACCTGGTTACCCGCCCGGCATCGTTGGAGGAAACGTATCTGGCTCTGGCAGATGGGTTGGCGCGGTGATCCGGCAGTTACGTATGAGCGCTTTTCACGTGCGCCAATTTGTGTCTGTCCCCTATTTCATCCAGCTCATGGTGACGACGACACTCGCCACCGCACTGGTGCAATTCCTGAGTTTCCGAGCTTTCGGGACTATGAGCGCGACGCAGGGGTGGGTGCGTGCCGGGATTATCGGCATGTGGACCACGGCTACCTGCGCCGCCGGAATTATTGGTTTCGAGCGTTATAAGGGCACCCTCGTCTACCTGGTGAGCGCTCCGATTGGGGCGCTACGGAGCCTCGCCGCGGTGGTAGCATCGGCCGGTTCCTTCGGACTGGCGGCATTCCCGGTGGCCTGGGTGACGTGGGCTCTGCGCTCCGCCTCAGTCACTTTTACTGCACCGTCCTGGGGTTTTGCGTGCGGCGTCCTTCTGCTATGGATGGGTTGCCTGAGCGTATCCTTCGTCATCGCCGCGCTTTTCGTGCTCACCCCGAACGCGATTAGTTACGAAGGTCTGCTTCTAGTTCCGATGTTTTTAGCGTCCGGCATTCTTTTTACGACGACGGCGCCGCCCGCGTGGCTGGCCTATCTCTCCCTCTTCGTACCCCTCTCGATGCCCACCTCCCTGCTCTTCGGAGAGGTAATTACCTGGAGCGACGTGGCGATCTGGGCGGTCGTGCTGAGTGCGTGGCTCGCGGTGGCGGGAGTGGCGGGGCGCGCGGCGCTGCGCCGTGCTACCCGCTCCGGGACTTTGGAGGTGATGTGATGCTGACGCGTTATCGCTCGATTATTCGGGTCTCCTGGGCTTCGTCAGTGACCTTTGCGACGGTGGGGACGGCGGTGACCACCCTCCTGGTGCTTCCGCTCCTCGATGTGCTTTTTGATGTGGTGCTCGGCAATGATGTGGGAACCCCGGACCTGGTGCGCACCGGCTATGCCGCGGCGCTGGTTGCTTTGGCCACGTCGGTGGCTTCCGGAGTGGTCAGCGCGGTGGCAACCGACCGGGCACTGGGGATCTTCCAGGAAGTACACCTGCGCCGTCGTTTCGACGTGGTGTACTGGGTGGCGGTGGCTACCGTTCCATGTATCTTGGCGGTCTCCACCGGTATTGCGGCCATCGGCGCCGTCTTCCTCCTCTCCCCGGACAAAGATGCAATGCTGCTGGGGCGCGTAGCGCTCTTAGCGGTGGCTGCTTTGGTATGCGGAGTGTTGCTCGGAGTGGCGGCGGCCGGTGTCGGGGTGGATCTTCCCGACCCGTATCTGGGGGCGACGCTGCTCGCGACGTTCCTGCCGGTGTTCACCGGGGTTATTGTGCCTCTCGAGTACTACCCGCCGGTGCTGACAGCACTAGCGAATGCCGTCCCCCTCTCGGGAACCATTGCTGGTATCGCTGAGCCGGTCGGGTGGCTGGTAGTCCGTGATATTGCGGTTGCGGCGATCTGGGCCGGTATCGGTGTATTAGCGACCCGCCATGCGGTGGCTCGGCTGCGTTCGGGTATGCGGAGGGATGTCGTATGAGTTTTCTGGGTTTTGATGAACGCTGGGCTGCCTACCTGAAAGTCGCGGAAATGAATCTTGGCGGCGCCGCGCGCGTGCACGGCGGGCGGATCGCCGCGGTACATCGCGGTGCCGTTGAGGTTCTCCGCGTTGATGAGACCGGTGCGCCAGACGGAGCTGCGCGTGGTGCGCCGGACGGGGCACCGTTGCGTATTGACCTCGATATTCCGGGCCACTGCCGGGATAGTGAATCCTGGCCGCCGGTGGTGGGTGACTGGGTAGGCGTGGATGATGCCGGGCATATTCTCGATATTTTGCCGCGCCGTACCTACCTCACCCGCCCTTCGGTGGGCCGAGCCGCTCTCGAGCAACCTATCTGCGCGAATATTGATGTGGTTCTCATTGTGGAACCCGTGGTGCCAGCAGCCAGTCGCGGGCGTATCGAACGCTTCGTGGCCCTGGCCCACGCGAGCGGGGCCCGCCCCTGGCTGGTGCTCACGAAGGCGGACCTGGCAAACCCGGCAGATATCCAGGAACTGGGTGAAGGGTGCGAAGAAGTGCTTGCGCTTGATGCACGCTCGGCTGTGGCCGTGGCGCGACTCGTTGAGCTCCTCTCCGGCACGGTCGTGGTGGTGGGGCGCTCCGGCGCGGGAAAATCCACCCTCACCAATACCTTGCTCGGAGCCACCCAGACGGTGGGAACGGTGCGCGAAAGCGACCATAAGGGTCGGCACACCACCACCGGGCGCCAGCTGGTTTGCGGAGAACACTTCGCGGTCATCGACACTCCCGGGGTACGTGCACTGGGAGCCACGATGGACACGGAGGCGATTGCGGATACCTTCGCGGATATTCGCGAACTGGCTGCTTCGTGCCATTTCGCGAATTGTAGCCACGGGCGAGAGCCGGGGTGTGCGGTGCGCGAGGCATGCGCGAGCGGGGCTTTGGACGCGTACCGGCTGGATCGCTATCTGCGGATGATGGCGGAGGCGGAGCGGTTACGTTCCCGCAGCGATGCACGAACGGCGCGGAGCCAGGACCGGCACGCTGCGAAAGAGAATACCCGCGGGCAGCGGGAAACGATGCGCCTGAAGGGCAAAAACCGCGGATAACAGCGCAAAACCCGGGCGAACGCCCGGATACAAACCAGAGCTATCCACAGGATGCTGGAACGCATCGACTATCCACAGCCTGAGGATGCCCTCTGGCGGACGAGTCCTAGCCAGGGCATGCTCAGCCCTATGAAGACTCTCAGGATTTTTGCGACTCAATTCCCCGGTGCGCGCTGTGGCCCGAGCACCAGTACCCGTGCCCGGGCCACGGTGCGCTCCCGCTCCCGTGCGGGGCGCATAATCGTGGCACGCTGCCTGGCCGCGGCCGGCGCGGCTCTCACCCTGGTGGCGAGCCTTATTTCAGAATCGGCATCTGGCACGGTGGCGGCGTCGTCGGATAATACCCCCGCGCCGGCCGCAACCTCGACAACGGATAGCGAGCCGGAAAAACCGCTTACGTCCACCCCCATGGCGGACGCTGAAAATGTAGCCCATACGAAGGCAGCGCGGCCCCACGCCACTGGCTTCCACTCCCCTACCGGTAGCGCGCCGGTGGTGACCCGGCCCTTTGATCCGCCCAAGCAGAATTGGCTGCCCGGGCATCGAGGTGTCGATGTTGAGCTTCCAGCCGGCAGCCCCGTCCTTGCTGCCGGCTCGGGCACCGTGGTGTATGCCGGGATGCTCGCAGACCGCCCCGTTATTTCTATTGAACACGCCAATGGCCTGCGCACCACCTATGAACCCGTGGAGCCGAGCGTGCACCGCGGGGATACCGTGAGCGCCGGAACGGTGATCGGGACGTTGCTGGCCGGTCATGAGGATGGCGGGCGCTTCCCCGGGGATGTTTTGCACTGGGGCGCACGGCGCGGGAAAACCTATATTGACCCGCTCTCGCTCCTCTACCGGCGTGAGATCCGCCTGTACCCGTAACATCCGTGACGCTCACGTAATGCTCCTGTGGTACTTCAGGGATGTTTCTGGTGAGGATTCTTTAGGCCCGCGGGTGGGCCTGCGCGAAAGCAGCACGGAGCCTGTCGGCGCTGACGTGGGTGTAGCGCTGCGTGGTTTGCAGGGAGGAGTGGCCGAGGATCTCTTGGACGCTGCGCAAATCCGAACCGCCGTTGAGAAGATGCGTGGCGGCGGAATGGCGCAAATCGTGGGGGGTAATATCGGGCACCCCCGCGCGGCTGGCCGCACGGTGCACCACGTCGCGCAACGAGCGCGGGTTGAGGCGCCTACCTTGCGCCCCCAAAAAGAGAGCCCGAGTCGGTTCTTTCATAAGAGCGGCACGCGCGGGTAGGTATTCTTGCACGGCCCGCATAGCCGGCACCCCGTACGGGACCACGCGTTCCTTATTTCCTTTTCCGACGACGCGCACCGTCAAATCAGGGCGAACCTGGTCAATATCCAAGGAACAGACTTCGCTCACGCGCAAACCCGCCGCGTACATGAGCTCGAGGGCCGCCCAATCCCGGTAGGCGAGAGCTTCTCCGCTCTCAACCGCGTGGCTTTTCGCGTTGTTGAGCAATTGTTGGGCCTGGTGCTCGTTGAGAACATGCGGGAGCTCGTTGGTGACCCGAGGTGATTTCAGGCGTGCGGCCGCATCCGACGCGGTGTAGCCACACCGGTATGCCCAGGAACTAAAAGTGCGTATCGCGGCCGATTGCCGGGCCATCGAAGCCAAAGCGCTGCCGTGTTCGCGCGAATGGGCCAGCCAGGCCCGCAGATCAGCGAGATCCAGGTGTTCAAGGTCAATATCGAGCTCGGATAAGTCCTCATCCCCCGCTTTGTTCCCGGTGGATAGCTCGTGGAGAAAAGTGAGGAGGGAGAGCACCTCGTGCAGATAGGCACGGATCGTATGTTCGGAGTATCCGCGGCGCAGCCGCAATTCTCGCTCATAACGTTCCAAGATATCTGCTACTCGCATGTTCTCCAGTTTATGCCAGTCTTAGGAGGCCCGCTGCCGGCTCGCCTCCCGTGCCTGGGGCGTCAGGCGCCACTTCCCTCCCCTACTTTCCGCGATTCCTGCTACCTCAAGTTTTCCGAGGGCCGCCATTACCTCAGCAAATCCCATTCCCGCGGTCTGCGCTATTTTATCTAGCGGCTGGTAATTACGAGCCGGTAGCGCATCCCTCACCCGCACCGCCCGCGGATCCCCGGCAAGCGGATCGGTGACGGCCAGCCCGAGCCCTAATTGCACCCCGCTGGCAAGGGCATGAGTGACCGTCCGGCTTGCCGCTCCGCTGCGGTGATCAGCCGCAGCGTTCCCCGCCACCGTCCGAGTGCGATTGACGTGGAGAAGTTGCTGGCCGGCGCTGAAGCCGAGCATTTCCACAATATCTTCCACCCGGGTAATACACACTGCTCCTTCCCGCAGCAGCCGGTGGCATCCCGATGAGCACATGGCGTAAATGGAGCCGGGTACTGCCCCGACCGGGATGCCGTAGGTATGGGCGTGCCCCGCGGTATTAATGGCGCCCGACCTATAAGGAGCTTCAATAACAACAACGGCTTGCGATAGGCCCGCAATGATCCGGTTTCGGGCCAGGAAACGGTGCCGGTGGGGAGCATTGCCCGGTGCTGTTTCTGAAAGGGCAAGCCCGCCTGTATCAAGAATCCGCGCGAAGAGTTCCTGGTGGACTTTGGGATAGGGGCGGTTGATCCCGCTGGCGAACACCACCGCGGTCGGAGCATTCGCGAGCACGGCGCCACGGTGGGCGGCCGCATCAATACCCATGGCTCCCCCGGAAACAATAAGGGCACCGCGTTCAGCCAGCTCGTAACTAAAATCGGTGGCGATCTTTTCGCCATAGTCGGTAGCGGCGCGCGAGCCCACCATCGCGAGCGCGGGGCGATCCAGTGCCGCAATATTTCCTTTCCACCACAGCCCCAGCGGGCGTTGTTCCCCGAGCTGCGCTAAGGATTGCGGCCAGGTGGGGCTACCCGGGTAGGTAAACCCATAGCCTCGGTTGAGCAGTTCGCGGTCACGCGCAAAGCCCTGTGCATCGTACCGGGCGCCCCAGCGGGTAGCTGCCGCGCGCAACGGTTCAGGAACCGGGGCGCCCGCTCGTGCTTCCTCGAGCCAGGCAAGCGCTCCGGCGTAACCGAGATTGTCGGTGAGTGCAACGGCGTGGTAGTCCTCCCCTTCGGCCAAGCGTGTCCATGCCATTGCTGCGGTTTCTTCTTCCCAACCGGAAGCTCCCGTGCCGGTAGTTCCCGGGTGAGCCGCTCCCGTGCCGGTAGTTCCCGGGTGAGCCGCTCCCGTGCCGGTAGTTCCCGGGTGAGCCGCTCCTGTTCCGGTAGCTCCCGGGTGAGCCGCTCCCGTGCCGGCAGTTTCCGCGACGGTGCCGCTCGCGCCGGCAGCTCCCGTTGTTTCGCTGCTGGTCCGGGGTGTTTTATCCTCCGTCATAGCCAGATTTTCCTTTCCCGCGCAGGGCGAATGCCCCGGCAACGTCGTCGGTGGTGGGTTGTGTATGGCCGGCTAGGTCTGCGAGGGTCCAGGCAACTCGCAGGATTTTATCCGCGGCTCGCATGCTGATGAGGCCGCGGGTGAGGGCCTCACTCAGACTCGCGCTTGAGCTAGCTGCTAACTGGGTGTGGGACCGGAGCCAGGTGCCCGGTATCGCGGCGTTCACGTCCCAGGTTTCATCCCGGAAGCGGTGGTGCTGGCGTTCGCGTGCTTCGCGGACCCGCGCGGCAACCGTTTCGCTGCTATCCCCACTAGTGTCCGCGGCTAATTCCGCCCGGCTCGGCCTGGGCAGATTCACCATGAGATCGATGCGGTCCCGGAGCGGACCTCCGATGCGATGCTGGTAGTGGGCGCGGTCCGCTCCCGAACAGGTGCAGGAGGTTGGGGAATCTAGTAGCCTGCCGCACCGGCACGGGTTTCCTGCTGCTACCAGTTGGAAACGAGCCGGGAAGCATACCGAGCCTTGGGCGCGGTGAATATGCACTTCTCCCGATTCCATGGGTTCGCGTAGGGACTGGATAGCCCGGGTGGTGAATTCCGGAAGTTCATCGAGGAAAAGTACGCCGTGGTGCGCGAGGGAGATCGCGCCGGGGCGGGGCCGGCTTCCGCCTCCCACCAGCGCGGTGGCACTGGACGTGTGATGGGGCGCCACGTAGGGAGGTCGGGTGGTGATTTCCTCGAATTGCCCCACAATGGAGCGAATACTGGCACTTTCTACCGCTTGGGCACGGGTGAGAGGCGGCATGATTCCCGGTAGGCGGGTGGCGAGCATAGATTTACCCACTCCTGGTGCCCCGATCATGAGGAGATGGTGGCTTCCCGCGGCTGCTATTTCCAGGGCGTGGCGGGCCAGGTATTGGCCCCGTACCTCCGAGAGGTCGCCCATATCAGTGCTGGTGCGAGGCTGGGCTACCGGCACAGGGGGCGGCGGTGGCACCGGGTCACTGGCCGCTCCCAGGCGCTGGGCGATCTGGGTAATATGCCAGATTTCTCCCACCTGGATCTGGGCAAGCGCAGCTTCGGCTCCGCAACCGTGGGGAACGATGGCGTGCCGGAAGCCGTGGTGGGCGGCGCCCAGCACGCACGGCAATATTCCCCGCACCGGACGTACCGATCCGTCCAGGCCTAATTCACCCAGGAAAACAGTGCCGGGTGGCAGGTGGGTGTGGGCCTGCGCAGCGAGGATGGCGGCAGCAATCGCCACATCAAAAGCGGTACCGACTTTCGGGGTATCTGCCGGAGATAGATTGACGGTGACGCGCCCGGCCGGGAAGGCGATTCGGGCGGCGGCAAAAGCGGCTCGGATGCGTTCGCGTGATTCGCTTACCGCCGCATCGGGCAGACCCACAATCGTGAAATTCGGCAGCCCTGAAAGGATCGCTACTTCCACCCGGATGGGCAGGCCCTGGACCCCGAGTATCGAGACGGTATGGGAGGTGCCAATCATGAGGCATTCCGCAGATGATCGATGGTAACGGGACCGCAGATGGGCACGGTGACAGCCACGATATCCACCGCGAGATCCGGGTAGTGCCCGCCATCCGCGTGGAGCCACCGTGCCAGGAGGCACCGGAGCCGGCGATACTTTTCGGGGCTGACGGCCAGCGGTGCCGGCACCATATTGTGCCCGCGCCGGGTTTTCACCTCAACCGCAACTAAAGCCCCGCTGGGTTCTTCGCGGCATATCAGGTCAATTTCCCCGCGCCGGCATCTCCAATTTTGGGCCAGCACCTGGTAGCCGTGCTCCCGCACATATGCGGCGGCCACGCTTTCTCCCCACTCCCCCAGCTCCCGGGTGGTGGCGGAAGCGGGAAGCGGGGCAAGCTCGCTGCGGGCGATGCTGGCATGCAAAGTTTCACATTGGTACATGCCCCTAGTGTGGCGCGGATATTACCGATGGTAGCTCGAGGTGTGCGTGGCTGGGGATAGCGTCGTCGTTTCAGAAACCTGTGGATAAAAGCGAGCGCCCTCGGAACTCACAACGCAACAGCCCCCAATTAAAGAGAGGAGCCGGGCAGATCGAGTTCGCGGGTAATATCGGTCTGGTTGAGTTCTTCAATATTGACGTCTTTGAAGGTCACCACGCGTACCGAGCGGATGAACCGGGAGGTGCGGTAGATGTCCCACACCCACGCATCGGTGAGATTCACTTCGAAGAACACATCCCCGGCCGTGGAGGAGCGCACTTTCACGTCTACGTCGTTGGCGAGGTAGAAACGCCGTTCGGTTTCCACCACGTACCGAAAAATCTTCACAACATCGCGGTACTCGCGATATAACGCGAGTTCCAGTTCGGCTTCGTAGCCGTCAATCTCGCTCATTATTCACTCCTTACCGCGGGCAAATGCCACGACATTCGATGATACGGGCTCGGCCCCACCTGCGCGATAGCTTCGAGGTGGGAGGGCGTACCGTACCCTTTGTTATGTTCCCAATCGTAATCGGGAAATTCTTTCGCGAGCGCCTCCATGTAGCGGTCTCGTTCAACTTTAGCGACGACGGACGCCGCGGCAACTCCGGCGCAGGACGCATCCCCTTTAATCACGGTGGTGACCGGAAGTTGCGGAACGGTCGGTTCGGCATCGAAAAGGGAATCCTGGGCCCACCAATTGTGCTTTCCGTCAAGAAGAACGGCATCGGGGCGCAGTCCTGCTTTTTCCAGCTGGGCGAGGGCGTCCGCGGCGGCGCAGCGCAAGGCCTCAATAATTCCGACCTGATCGATAACGCTGGCGGGGGCGCTTCCTACCGCAACCGCAAGCGGCCAGTCGCGGGCTACCTGGTAGATCGTTTCGCGGCGGTGTGCGCTCAGCATTTTCGAATCGCGTAATCCGGGCGGGAAAGCATCCGGAGTGCTCCCGTCCAGGAGAGCAATACCCACGCAGACCGGCCCGGCGATGGCGCCGCGGCCCACTTCATCCACGGCGGCGAGAATACGCCCGCCGCGTGCCTGGAGCCGAGCCAACAGTTCTTTTTCAACTGTACGATCAGGTTCCTGCACGCGTACTACCTGCCCTGCCCGGAGAGCGTGGCGCTAGGCAGCCCCGGCTGGGCCGCCGTGGCCACGTATAAGGAGCGCGGATCAACAGGGTTTTCCGGCAGCGCAACCCGCACACTCGCGGGCGCGGCAGGTTCGGGAACACCGGCGAAAACGTGGCTCATATCAGGTAGGCGCCCGTGGCGGCTCCACGGAGCAAAAACGTACCAGGCCCGGCCCACCACATTATCTACCGGCACGAATCCGTTTCCAGATTCACGTTGATGCCACCGCGAATCCTTCGAATTGGCGCGGTTATCCCCCATCATCCACAGGTAGCCTTCCGGGACCTTCACTTCAAATTTCTGCAAGGAGGGTGAAACCCCGTAATTGAGATATTCCTCCGTGATCGGCACGCCGTTCACCTGCAAACGGCCATCTTCCCCGCAGCAACTGACGGTATCCCCGCCCTTCGCAATAATTCGTTTCACCAGGTAGTGACCAGAATCCGCCGGGAGAAGCCCGATGCCTTGCAGGATACGAGTGCCGGTTTGGGCAATCCAAGAGCGGTTTTCTTCCACATCATCCAGCCAGCCGCCCGGGTCCACAAAGACCACGATATCGCCGCGGCGTAAGTCCTCATTATCGGTCACCATGCGGTTGACGAAGAACTTATCCCCGGTACTCAGCGTGGTTTCCATGGAACCAGAAGGCACGTTAAAAGCTTGGATAAAGAAGGTTTTGATGATGACGGAGACCAGAAGAACGACGGCGACAGTCAGGGCCATCTCCACTACGCTGCGCAAGCGTGAATTACGCACGGGGGCTTCCCGGGTTTCCGCCTCGGGGCGTATCGGGGCAACCTCGGGAGGATACGAGGGCGGCTGCTCCATATTGGCAGCGGAGGACTGACCGTCCGTTGTATTCATGGTGACTCCTCCGTGATTGACATGTGCTTCCGCCCGGGCCAGATCATCTCGCAAAGCTTCGGCATAGAGGCCTTCATCTGCGTTGGAGAGCTGCTCCGTGAGCGTCAGCCGTAACCGGGCTTCAGCTGAATTTATCTTAGCTGGCCCCTCCGACACGTTTTTTGCTCCGTTGGATTCTGGTGGTGTGGGCGGGCAAGGCGCCGGCTCGGAATCTGGCCCTGGTGCTGGTGCTACTGAGGGGCGCCCCGTTGCGGGGGTCGTGGCGGAAGCAGCGGCGGCGGTAACGGTGACGCGAGCGGCTGGCGCTCCGGTGAAAGCGACGGGAACGGCAGCAGGAGCAATGGGGGCAGCGGCGGGAGTGGCCTCCGAGGCTGGTGACTCCTCCGCGTCAAATAGCTCATCGAGATCCGGTAGCTCATCCACGTCCGGCACCACTGAAGGTTCGAGGAACGCCGGGGCCGCGTACGGCTCCGGCAGCTCAGGTGGGGTAGGGGTGGAGGTAGGGGTAGCGGCCCGGCGGCCGCGAGCCTGGCTCCGGTGGGTCCGCCCTGCTGGCCACCGCGAGGCATCCTCCGATGCCCGTGACCCGCCTGACGTGCCCTCGCCCATACGCCCCTCCGCCTGAAATAGATAAAAGATATGCGTATTCCATGCTACCAGCGCGCTTGAGCGTACCTAAGGTTATCCGCGCCGTCGTGCCACGCTATTTTGGCGAGGCTCCAGGAATGCTCCAGCCCTCGCTCACCGTTATTTGCTGCTACCTTCGGTTACTGGCGGATACCGGGAGAAATTGGCGGCTATCGTGGGTTAGTAACCAGGACCAGCTTGGGTAGAAAAATGGACCCGCACCGAGATGCGGGTCCATATGTGAACGAGAAGTTCGTACCGTTCCTTACTTGGAATCGGTGCGACGTTCGCGAATCTTCGCTGCCTTACCGTGGCGATCACGCAGGTAGTACAGCTTAGCGCGACGCACCCGACCGCGGGTAATCACTTCGATTGATTCGATGGAAGGCGAATGCACCGGGAACTTACGTTCCACGCCCACCCCGAAGGAAATCTTGCGGACATCGAAGGTGGCGCGCAGGCCGTCACCCTGGCGGGCGATAACAACACCCTGGAACGCCTGGGTACGGGTGCGGTTACCTTCCACCACGCGCACGTTCACACGCACGGTGTCACCGGCGCGGAAATCGGGGATATCGTCGCGCAAACGCGAAGCATCAACTACATCAAGAGTCTGCATTATTCATTCACTTTCCGCCTCTGCACGCAGGCCAGGGGCGCTGTTATCGGTTAAGATCTCGCCGATGCGCGACCCCCTGCGGCAGGCTCAGCGCATTATGAAAGCGAGGAAACTCCACTATTATGCCACAGTCAGCGGACAGGCAAAAATAAGATCCGAGTTGACTACCTCACCCACCTGGAATTCCCGGGTTGCGACCTTTCGGAAGCCGCAGCGTTTGTAGAAGCGTTGAGCGCGCCGATTGTCTTTATTCGTTCCGAGCCACAGGTAGGGTGCTGGCGCCGCATCGACGTCCGAGATTCGAGCTCGGCACGCTTCCACCGTTGCCCGCCAGAGCAGATCCGCTACCCCGCTGCCGTGCCAGCTGCGCTCCACATAGAACTTAGAGAGCTCAAGCAACGGGCCGTCCCGATCCGGAAGGTGCGTGAATGGCGCACCGTCCTCACGCCCGGCTACGTCGTCGCCCCCCATTCCCACCACGCTATCGGGCAGCAAGGTGAGACTGTACCCCAGCAATTCCCCGCGCGACGCTCCGCTGGCGGCACGTACCACCACCGCCATCCAGTGCGGGTCGGCAAGATAATTCTCGAAAGCTGCGACGGAAAGATTCTCGGCCACGAAAGCTGCGATATCCGCCTCGCTGAGGTAACGCGGGCACGCATCGGGGAAGGTGCGGGTGGCCAGCTCAGCCAGCTCGGTTGCGGTGCGCCGTCGCGCCCCGTCCGGGAACGCACCGTCCGGTCGCGTCTCGTTCGGGAACGCACCGTCCGGTCGAGCCTTGTCCGGGAAAGCAACGTCCGGTCGAGTCTCGTTCGGGAACGCGCCGTCCGGGTCCAGCCCGTTCTCGAGTGCCTCACCCGAAAGCGTTTCGTAGAGTCTCGCCCCGTCGCCGGGAACGACGGCGCCAGCAGCCCCCAGCACCTCGGTATCCACCGCCACCGGGTGGGAGTCACTGGTGCGCCATACATAGCCCGCCGCCGCGAGCGCCGGCCGGTCGTGTTTGTCCAGCTGCGAGGTATCCAGCTCCGCGATCATATCGGGACGGCGCGCGGCGGTGCGCGCGATAGCTTCGTCGCGCCGGTAACGCGCCACCGCCCCGTGGTTACCGCTCAGCAGCACCGCGGGTACCTCGAGCTCGCGCCAGCTAACGGGGCGGGTATAGACACGGTATTCGAGAAGACCGGCCGCGCCGTGTGACTCTTCCACGAGGGACTCCGGGTTACCCACCATGCCGGGAATGAGGCGGGTAACCGCCTCCACGAGCGCCACTGCCGCTACTTCCCCACCGTTGAGGACATAGTCCCCGAGGGAAAACTCCTCCACGCGCACCCCGTGCCCGCGGTAATATTCAGCTACCCGCGCATCGATTCCCTCGTAGCGCCCGCAGGCGATAATGATACGTTCCCGGATTGCCAGGTCTTCCACGAGGCGCTGGGTGAGGGGCCTCCCGGAGGGGGTGGGAATAGCAAGGGTGATTGTTTCCGGGGTGCTCGGACCGATAAGGTCATCGAGCGCACGGCCCCAGACGTCAGGTTTCATGACCATGCCGGCCCCGCCCCCGATGGGGGTATCGTCCACGGTGCGGTGGACGTCGCTGGTCCAGTCGCGCAGATTGTGGGTGCGAATATCGACGACGTCGCGACGGCGCGCTTTGCCCACCAGTGACAAATCGAGAACATCGAAGAATTCCGGGAAAACCGAGACGAGGTCAATGCGCAAGCCCGCCATTACTCAGCGTCCTCCGCACCGTCTTCCTCCGCACCATCTTCCTCCGTGGCGTTCGCTTCGGAAGTGCTTTGCTCCGCGCCGCTTTCACCTGCGCTGCTTTTCCCCAGGCCACTTTCCCCCGCGGCACTGAGGGCACCGGCCAGGTCATCACCTTCCACCACGATCATGTCGTCATCGGAGAAAAGCCCGGCCGGGGCATCCACGATGACGCAATGGTCGTCCAGATCCACGGCGGTCACAATCTCACGGACGAAGGGAACGCGGGCAATGCGGCCATCAGGCTCACGCACCACCAGGACATCCTGGGCGGGGCCGTTCTCCAAGCCGGTGATAATTCCGAGCTCGTAGCCTTCCGGGTCGAGTACTTCCAGACCGCGTAGCTCGTGGGCGTAATAGGCGTCTTCTTCAGGCTCGTCTTCATCGGTTTCCACGATGAGTCGTACCCCGCGCAGTGCTTCGGCGGTATCGCGGGTGGTTGATTCAGCGAAGAGCGCGTAGGTGACTCCCCGGTATTCACGGGTGCGGGTGATGGTGAGCGGCCCGAAATCCGCCGGATCGGTTTCTAGCTGGGCCCCGACCGCGAGGCGGCGCTCGGGTGAATCCGTGCGCACATCCAGGCGGACTTCACCTTTGAGTCCGTGGGGTGCCCCGATAATAGCTACCGTCAGTTGCATCGTGTCCTTCTTTCAGCTCCCGCACACGGCGGGTAACGGTGGTGGCTCATACAAAACCGGCCCGCAACCCCGAAAGGTTGAGGGCCGGTATGCCGCTACGTTAGTTACGATCCGTTTCGATAACGTCCACGCGCACGGAGCCTTCATCCGAAAGCGCGTTGACGACGGTACGCAGAGCCTTGGCGGTACGCCCGCCACGGCCGATCACCCGACCGAGATCGTCAGGGTTCACCCGAACTTCCAGAAGTTCGCCACGACGATTACGTGATGCCGAAACCTTGACATCATCCGGGTAATCAACAATTCCCTTGACCAGGTGTTCCAGAGCGTCCGTCAGCATTAGGCTTCCTCAGTTTCCGCTTCGGTAGCGTCGCCGGCTTCGGCTTCCCCAGCTTCAGCGGCGGCAGCAGCTGCGGCTTCCGCTTCGGCCTTCGCCTTTGCTTCGGCGGCGGCGGCACGGCGCTTCTCAGCGTCGTCCTGGACCTTCTTGACCGCTGCGGCGCGCGCTTCTTCAGCGTTCACAGTTTCCGGAACACGCAGGCGGCCTTCCTGGCCATCCTTGTATCCCTTGAACTTCTGCCAGTCACCGGTCACCTTGAGCTGCGCGAGCACGGCTTCGGTGGGCTGAGCACCCACGCCGAGCCAGTACTGGGCACGATCAGAATCAATGCGGATGGTGGACGGCTGGGTATTGGGATCGTAGTAACCGATTTCCTCAATAACCTTGCCATCGCGCTTGACACGCGAATCCGCCACGACGATACGGTACTGGGCCGCACGGATCTTACCCATGCGCTTCAAACGAATTTTGACTGCCACTTTTGTGGTCAATCCTTTCTCATTGGGGTGGGTTACCCGGCCGGTTGGGGGACGCGCACCGTGCAACCCGTGAACACAGATGACACCGGGTTGAGAGGGACCCGGTATCTTCCAAGTACATCTAGCCATTCTGCCAGAATTTCCGGGCGGAGGGAACCGGCAATGTGCGGACGTTCGGTGAGATCACTTACGCCGCCACGACGGGGCGATGCCGCTATAGCCGCGGTTCGAGCCCACCATCTCACCATCGCTCCGCCCCACCGTCCCACCGTTTCAACCTGACAAGCCCCACCGTGCCTGGCAAGATGGGAGGCGTGAATACCACCGTCTCTCCCGCCGCCGCGCCCACGGGCACCGTCAGCCCCGTCAATCCCGGCGGCTCGCCCTCAAGCGTGCCCGCGCCCACGTCCCGGCTGGTGCGCTATGCCTGGCTCTCCGTTGCGGCAGCCCTCATCACCATTGCGCTCAAAGCGGCCGGCTACTGGCTCACGGGTTCGGTGGGTCTCCTCTCCGACGCCTCGGAATCGCTGGTCAATCTAGCAGCGGCTGTCGTTGCCGTGCTGGCTCTTTCCGCGGCTGCGAAACCCGCCAATGAGCGCTATACCTACGGGCGCTCGAAGGCTGAATATTTTTCTTCCGCCGTGGAAGGCGCAATGATTTTCGCGGCGGCCGGTTTTATTATTTTTTCCGCCATTGATCGCATTATTCACCCCCAGCCGCTCTCAGACCTGGGATGGGGCCTGGGCATCGTGGCGCTCGCGTCACTGGTCAATGGGATTGTCGGCGCCATCCTGCTGCGCGCCGGTGCGAAGCACCGTTCCCCCACCCTACGTGCCGACGGCAAACATCTCCTGACCGACGTGGTCACCTCCGCCGGGGTGATCGTGGGTGTGGGACTGGTGGCGCTAACCGATCAGCCTCTTCTCGATCCCATCGTCGCTATCCTGGTCGCGGCCAATATCCTGCTCACCGGGGTAAAGCTGCTGCGTGAGTCGCTGGCGGGCCTCATGGACGCAGCCCTTCCCGACCCGGATACCGAAAAAATCGTAGCGATTCTCCGTTCGCATACCCGCCGCGAGGTGCGTTTCCACGGTCTGCAAACCCGGGTGGCGGGGCGTGAATCGTTTTGTAATTTTGATCTGCTGGTGCCCTCCACCTGGACGGTGCGCGAGGGCCACGAACTCGCCGAGGATATCGCGGAGGAATTACGCGCCGCCGTGCCCCATCTGCGTGCCCTCATCCACGTGGAGCCCTTGGAAGACCCGCGTTCCTACGAGGACATTCCGGAAGGTTACGTGCCGTTGGGCGGTATTTCTGATGCGGTGCCGGATATCGTGGTGGAGGCTTTAACCACGGGGAAGAACGACGACGCCGCTCCCTCCCAGAAATAACCACGTGGCCAAGAACAACGTAGCGGGCAAGATTCCTCCTGCCCGCTGCGCCGTCGTCGTCGTTATTTAAGGAAGCGCTTGAGCTCTTCCATACTTGCCATATCGGGCCCCGCTTGAGCAGCGCCGGGAAGCTGGGCTCCCTTGCCGAAGGCCGAGCCCTGTTCGGCACGCTGCCGTGCCGCCGCTGCTTCGGCTTCCTGGCGGGCGCGTTTCGCCGGATTCCCCGAACGCCCCTTCTTGCCGCCCGAAACGTTCTTCTTCGCGCGTTTCTGTTTGCGTGAGCCCCCGCCAACGCCGGGCATACCGGGCATTCCCGGCATCCCGCCACCGCGACTCATCTGCGTCATCATTTTCGCGGCACCCTCAAAGCGCTGCACCAGCTGGTTGACTTCCTGGACGGTGGTTCCCGAACCGCGAGCGATGCGCTGACGGCGCGAGCCGTTGAGGATTTTCGGGGTACGGCGCTCGGCGGGCGTCATGGATTGGATAATGGCCTCCACGCGCCCCATCGAGGATTCATCCCACTGCTCGAGGGCTTCGCGGTACTGCCCCATTCCGGGCAGCATCCCCATGAGTTTCTTGAGGGAACCCATCCGCTTGATTTGATTCATTTGCACGAGGAAGTCATTGAGGTCGAAGGACCCCTCGCTCATTTTCTCCGAGAGTTCGCGCTGCTGTTCTTGCGTCCAGGTGGCTTCGGCCCGTTCGATAAGGGAGAGAATATCGCCCATATCGAGGATGCGGGAAGCCATGCGGTCGGCGTGGAAGCGTTCGAAATCTTCCAGTTTTTCACCGGTGGAGGCGAAGAGAATCGGTTTGCCGGTCACGCCGCGCACCGAGAGCGCCGCGCCGCCGCGGGTATCGCCATCGAGCTTGGTGATAACCACGCCGGTGAAGCCAACGCCATCTTGGAAGGCCTTCGCGGTGGCAACCGCGTCCTGGCCGATCATGGCATCGATAACGAAGAGTACTTCGTCGGGATTGACGGCGGCCCGGATATCGGCGGCCTGCTGCATGAGGACCTCGTCGATACCCAAACGCCCGGCGGTGTCCACCACGACGGCGCCGTAGCCGTTCGCGGCGGCGTAGTCCACGCCACTGGCGGCCACCTGGATGGGGTCACCCACCCCGTTACCGGGTTCGGGAGCCCATACATCCACCCCGGCGCGTTCACCCACGACCTGGAGCTGTTGCACGGCGTTGGGGCGCTGCAAATCGGAGGCCACGAGAAGCGCCTTGCGGCCCCCGCGGGCGAACCAGCGCCCGAGCTTACCAGCCAGCGTGGTTTTACCCGCGCCCTGGAGGCCGGCGAGCATGACCACGGTGGGCCGCCCCTGCGCAAAATTCAGTTCCCGAGTTTCCCCGCCGAGAATCTCGATGAGTTCGTCATTAACAATTTTGACGATCTGCTGGGACGGGTTGAGGGCCTGGGAGCGCACCGCACCGGTGGCGCGTTCGCGCACCGCCGCGGTGAATTCGCGCACCACGGGAAGCGCGACGTCGGCGTCCAGGAGGGCACGCCGAATCTCGCTAATGGTGGTTTCTACATCCGCCTGGGTGAGGACACCCTTGGAGCGCAGATTCTTGAATGCACCGGAAATCCGGTCGGAAAGATTATTAAACACTGGCCAGCCTTCGCGTCAAAAACTCGTTCCATTGTAAAGCAGGGGGTGCGGGCGCGCATATTCGCCGATGGTGCGGCGGCGTGCCCGCTGGTGCGGAGGTATGGTGCGACGGTAGAGCTACCCGCAAACGTGGCGCCGGGATACCAGCCCGCGCGTCTCTGCCCGCTCCTTGCCCCACGCTCCGCACTTCCCGTACTTCCCCCACTTAGTTCAGCAGGGAATCGACGAAACCTTCCGGGTCGAAGGGGGCCAGGTCGTCCGGCCCCTCCCCCAGACCCACCAGTTTGACGGGCACGCCCAGTTCACGCTGCACCGAAATAACGATGCCGCCCTTGGCGGTGCCGTCCAGCTTGGTGAGCACAATACCGGTCAGTCCGGTCACCTCCGCGAAAACGCGGGCCTGCTGCATCCCGTTTTGCCCCGTGGTGGCATCCAGGACGAGGAGAACTTCATTGACCGGTGCGGTGCGTTCCATGACACGCTTGATCTTTCCAAGTTCGTCCATGAGCCCGGCCTTATTTTGGAGACGTCCAGCGGTATCCACAATAACCACGTCCACTCCGGCGGCATCGGCCTGCGCTACCGCATCGAAAGCGACGGAGGCCGGATCGGCACCTTCGCGATCCGAACGCACCACATCGACTCCCACCCGGTCGCCCCAGGTGACCAGCTGATCAGCTGCGGCCGCCCGGAAGGTATCAGCGGCCCCGAGCAGCACCGTGGTTCCCTGCGCGCGCAGCAGGCGCGCGAGCTTACCCACCGTGGTGGTTTTCCCGGTGCCGTTCACGCCCACCATAAGAACCGCCGCGGGATGCACCGCTCCGGAATCCGCTTCACTGCGGGTGAGGTTGAGGGAGCGATCCATATCCGGACCCACGTGGCGCAGCAGTTCCTCACGCAAAATCTCACGCACCCGCTGCGGGTCGCTGGTGCTTTCAATTTTCACCCGCGAGCGTAGGCCCTCCATGATCTCGCTGGTAGCATCCAGCCCCACATCGGCCATGATGAGGGTATCTTCTAGTTCTTCCCAGTCCGCCGCGGAAAGATCCCCGCGGGAGAGAATCGCCAAAAGTGCCTGCCCGAAGCCACCCGAGCGGGCCAGCCGGGCCCGCAGGCGCTGCATCCGGGAGGGAATCGATTCGGGTTGTTCAACAGCCGGAACGGTAACAATATCCGGGGTGGCATCACTGGTGCTTTCACCGGGAGTTTCGCCGAGTGTTTCTGCATCGGTACCCTCCGCGGTTTCTGCCGCACCATCCCCTTCGAGAACTGGGGTATCCCGGCGTTCCAATTCCTCACGCCGCTGGTTCTTTTTGACCAGGGAAATGACGAGGGGAACGAGGAGGAGGGCGACAACGCCAGCGATGACAAGTGCAAGAACTACAGGATTATCCACCCCTCCAGTCTTGCAGAGGGGGGCAAGTTTTTCTACCTAGAAGGTTTTAGGCGCTGCGCCGTTCGCGCTCGTCAGTATCCTCAGGCGCGAAGCTTTCTGCGACGTCCGTGCCGTGGCTTTGCTCGCTAATACCGCCACTCGCCACATCACTGCCCATATCCACGATCAGCGTTTCTTCCAGCTCCACCGTGATATCTGCACCGTGGCCTTCTTCCGGTGCCTCCACGGCGCCATCCGCAAGGTCGGCACTGTCCGCGGCATCCGCGCCCTCCAGTTCCGCGCGGTTTTCTTCTTCGGCGCTCACGGCGCGACGGCGCAGCGGCGGGGCGGGAATACGCGCCCGCAGTTTTTCACTATTGCGGCGCACCGTTTCCGAGATTTCACGCTCCGTTTCTCGCGCTCGATCAAAGTGCTCGTCGAGGGTATCGGAGGTGATATAGGCTTCGGATTCGTGCGCGAAAGCCTCGAACATATCGTCGACCGCCGTATCGTGGTGGACGATGTCATAGGTGTCCATGTCTAGTTCATCAGAGCGCCACGCGTCAAAAGATTCCGCGACGGATGTTCCAGCGCTTTTCCCGGAATTCCGCGCAAAAGACAGGGCATACACCAGCGCTGCGGCAGCGATAATGATGGCGATAACAATGATGATAAGGGGCACGGTCTCATTATGAGAATTTTTGGGGCGGACGGCTACCTCCAACCCGCCCGCGAGCGGAATTGTTACCGAACTGCAACGTAAGTCTCATTGTTCGCGCAGCTCAGACATGCGCTGGGAAACCACGGTGGATACCCCGTCTTCGCGCATTGCCACCCCGTATAGCGCATCGGCGATTTCCATGGTGCGTTTCTGGTGGGTAATGACCAGGAGCTGCGAAGAGCGCTGCAATTCCCGGAAAATTTCGAGAAGGCGCCCCAGATTGACGTCATCAAGGGCGGCTTCCACCTCGTCCATCACATAGAACGGGGAGGGGCGAGCCATAAAGATCGCCACGAGGAAAGCGATAGCGGTGAGCGAGCGCTCCCCACCAGAAAGCAGGGACAGCCGCTTGACGCGTTTACCGGGCGGCCGCGCTTCAATTTCCACCCCGGTGGTCAGCACATTCTCCGGGTCGGTGATAATGAGGCGCCCTTCCCCACCCGGGAAAAGGCGAGCAAAGACCTGCTCGAAACGAGCGCTAATATCGCTGAGCGCTGCTTTCATAACGAGAGTGACTCGTTCATCAAGCTCCGCCACAATATCGAGAAGGTCGGCGCGGGTTTTCTTCAGGTCATCAAGTTGCTGGGCGAGGTACTTTTGACGTTCTTCCAGCGCGGCGTGTTCCTCCAGGGCGAGCGGGTTAATGGTGCCCAGCCGCGCGAGGGCACGCTGCGCCGTAGCCAGGCGCCGTTCCTGTTCGGCGCGAACGTAGGGCACCGCACCGTCCTCGGTGGGCACCTGGATATGCGGTCCGAATTCTTCGACGAGGGTAGTGCTATCGACGCCCAGGTCCTCGAGAGCGCGAGTGGCCAGCTGCTCGTATTCCATGCGGGCACGGGCGGTCGCCAGTTCGCGGGCGTGGGTCGAATCTGCGAGCTCTCGTTCGCGGGTGCGCAGCTGATCGACGCGTTCGCGTAGGTGCGTGAGCTGCCCCTCGGCGCCGTGTTGTTCTTCTTCTACCCGACGACGCCGCTCGGCCACCTCGGCACGTAGGCTGCGCACGTGACCTAAGGCGCGCACCGCCCCAGCTGCGACCTGCCCCGCCAACACCGCGTGCTGGCCACGGATCTGGCGGGCGCGTTCTTCCCGCTCAATACGTTCGCGGGCCAGCCGGGCCCGGTTATCCAGGGCATCAGCCCGCCCGCTCAGGGCCCGGAAGCGTTCTTCGGCGGTGCGCAGCGCCAGCCGAGCCTCCGTTTCCTGTTTGCGGGCTCCCACGGCGGCCTCATGCGCGCTATCGCGCTGCTGAGAGAGCCGGGCAAGTTCGCCATCACCTGGAATATCGGCAGTATCTTCTTCAGGCTCCGCGAAGCTATCCAGCTCTGCTTGCCGGGCGGCGATATCTTCCCGCAAGGAGGCGGCGCGGGCGACGGCGCGCTCTTCATCGGCACGCGCGGCGGAGAGGGCCTGACGCAGGGCTCCCAATTGGGCGGTGGCGGCGGCCAGGTTAGAATCGCGCGCCGTCAGTTCACTCCCGGAAGCTTCGGCGCGGGCGCGGGCATCTTCTTCAGCGCTCTCCGCTTTCCGGAGCGCCGCGGCTGCCTCGTCGGCTGCGGTGGCGGCGGCATCAAGCTGCTCGGAGGCCTCCTGGTAGGCAGCTTGGCGGGCGAGGGTAGCAGCGGCGGTGGCCTCTCCCCCGGTAGCGGTGCAGGCGGTGATAATATCTCCGCTCCGTGTCACCGCGCGGGGCGCCCCGGCACTCACGAGCTGACGGGCGGTCACAAGATCGGCAGTGAGGGCGGTGCCGGCCAGGAGCTGTGTGAGGAGGCCAGCTAGATCGCTGCCTGCCTGGGACCCGCTCACCACCGCCAGGGCATGAACTGCGGCATCCGGATCTGGGCGCACCGTTTCGAAAGCAGCATTGAGCGCAGCTTCGCGGGCGGCGGCTGCGGCGTCGTCGTTCTTCCCTCCCGTAATGGTGAGGGTAAGGCGCCCGGCTTGCGCCTGCGCGGCGCCCCGCAAAATATCGACGGCGCTGTCCAGATTGTCCACCACCGCGCCGGCAGCGGCGCCCATCAGCGCATTTTCCGCCGCGCTTTCCCAGCCGCGTTCCACATGGAGGTGGTCGCGCAACAGGGCCGCACCGTGCTCGATAGCCCAAGCGGTGGCGTCTTCGGGTTCCAGCGAGAGCGCAAGGGTATCGACAATCGCTTGTAAGCGCGCTATTTCCTCGCGGGCGCGTGCCTCGTTTGCGCGGGCTTCTTCCACGGCGGCGCGGGCTGCGAGATGAGCCCGGGTATGTTCTTCGTGGGTGGTGGCGAGGGTATCGTCCCCGGTGGAGGTGGCAACGAGTTCTTCTTCGATGTCCGTGACCTGCACGCTGGTGGTTTGCACGCGCTGCCGCGCGGCCGCGACATCCTTCTCTACGCGTTCAACTTCGGCCTGGAGTGCCTCAAGCCGGGAGCGCACCGCTGAAACTTTCCCGGCCCGGCGCGCGGCGTTCTCTCGCGCTTCAGCACGGGCACGGCTCGCCTGGTTATAGACGCGCTCAGCGGCAGCTTCCGCGCCTTCGGTTTCCTCACGCTGGGTCAGTACGGTGCGCAGGGCATCCTGGGCCTCGCGTACGCGCCCCTCCAGTTCTTCTTCTTCGGCGCGGGCCCGGACGGCGCGCGCCTGGAGTTCCTCGGGGTCGTCTTGGCCGCCCCGTGCCGGCATGGCGCTCAGGGTGCGTTCGCGTTCGCGCGCCAGTTCGTCCATGGCGCGGAATCGTTCCTCGAGGGAGGCGAGTCGCTCGGAGCTATCGCGCAACGCAGAGAGTTGGGGGCTCAGGCGCGCGTGATGTTCTTCTGCGGTGGCGAGGGCGGCGCGGGCCTGGGTGAGGGCCGCTTGGTTTTCTTCGCGTAGCTGGGCGGTGCGCTGGTCTTCGGCAGCCCCGGCTTCCAGCCGCGCCTGCGCCTGTGCTAGATCATCAGCGAGAAGGCGGGCCCGCGCGTCGCGCTCGGTGGCTTGGATAACCTGGGCACGGCGGGCGGCCTCCGCCTGTTTGGCGAGCGGTCCGAGCTGACGGCGCAGCTCCGCGGTGAGATCCTCCACCCGCGTGAACGAGCCCTTCATCGCTTCGAGTTTACGCAGAGTTTTTTCTTTGCGACGGCGGTGTTTGAGCACCCCGGCGGCTTCTTCAACGATATTGCGGCGCTCTTCGGGGCTGGAGGTAAGGACTTCGTCGAGGCGGCCCTGCCCGATAATGACGTGCATTTCCCGCCCCATGCCGGTATCCGAGAGCAGTTCCTGGACATCGAGGAGGCGTGCCGGGGTGCCGTTAATGGCATATTCGGAACCTCCGGCGCGGAAGAGAGTACGGGTGATGGTCACTTCGGAATATTCGATGGGGAGCACGCCATCGGAATTATCGATGGTGAGAGAAACTTCCGCGCGTCCGAGCGCGGGACGGCGCGAGGTGCCGGCAAAAATAACATCCGCCATGGAGCCGCCCCGTAGGGTTTTCGCGCCCTGCTCGCCCATCACCCAGGCGAGGGCGTCCACCACATTGGATTTCCCCGAACCATTAGGACCGACCACCGCGTTAATTCCGGGTTCAAAGCGCACTGTGGTGGCGGTGGCAAAGGATTTGAATCCTCGCATGGTCAAGGTTTTTAAGTGCACGATTACAGATTATGCCAGACGGCGCCGCCGGTGGGACTCCGACGGGGCGTCGATACGGTGCTAAGGAGCACCGACGCCATTCGTGGCACGCCGAGGCTCGGCGACAGAAGCCGTTAACGGTGCGACGGGGCGTCGATACGGTGCGACGGTGCGCCGCACCGTTACGGGTTCCTAGAACATGAAGGGGACGACGACGATCTTATAAATGAGCGCAATCGCGAAGGTGGTGGCGTAGCCGGTCATCACTCGGTTATCGGTGGTGCGCGAGGTGGCGTAGGACAGCACTGCCGGCTGGCCGAGCAGCCCGGCCACCGCACCCGAAGAACGGGTGGCGGAGGAACCGAGGATCCAGGCGGCCGCCATCATAACCCCGCATCCGACAATGCTCACCGCCGCGGCCAAGAGCAGCGATTTCAAGCCCACCATTGTGAAAACAGTGGAGGCGAAAGCCGAACCGGAGTTGAGGCCCACCGCCGCGAGGAAGAGCATGAGCCCGAACTGGCGCAGGGTGAGATTCGCAGGGCGCGGGAGCTGCCAGGGCACTCGGCCGGTGCGGTGCACCGCTCCGAGGATCAGCCCCACCACGAGCGGGCCGCCGGCCGCACCGAGGGAGAAAGCAGCGCCACCCGGAAGCGGGATTTCCACCAGTCCGAGGGCGAAGCCGAGGGCAAGACCGCCAGCTGCCGCCACCCAGTCCAGTTCCGAGGAGCTGGAGACCGAATCGCCGAAGTATTCTTCGAGTTCCTCGACCCGTGAGGTGGGTAGGGCGACTTCTACCACATCGCCCATTTCCAGGTAGGTATCCGGGGTGGCCAGGATTTCGTCGTCGGCACGGCGGATCACCGTCACTCGTGCTTCGAAGCGGCGGTAGAGCGGGAGGGACCCCACCGTGAGTCCGGCAATATCCCGATTGGATACCGTGAAACGGTGCACTGTCAGATACGGATCGGTCAGGCGCCGGTGGCGCATGCGGCTGCCCAGGCGTTCGATAGCTTCGGAAAGCGCGGCCCGGGAAGCGAAAATACGAACCCGGTCCCCCGGTTCCAGAGCGCGTTCCATATCGAGCACATGCCAGCGCCTGTTGCGCCGCATGGCTACGAATCGCACTTGCTGGCCGGCGATATCCCGCATCTGCTCCGCGGAAATTTCCCGGTCCACGTAGACGGTTGCCTGTTCCAATTCCACATCATCGGGGTCAAGCTGGTCGTTACGGGCTTTCCATTCCCGGTTAATGAAAATAGCGACCATGACAATGGCGAGTGTGACCCCGACCGGATAACCAATGGAATAGCCCACCGCCGGATTATCCGGATCGGTCATTTCCTGAGCAAGCGCAAGCGAGGGAGTAGAGGTAAGCGAGCCAGCGAAAACACCCACGGCGGTACCGCGAAGCAAACCGAGGAGCTCCCCCAGTCCCACCGCGGCTGCCGCCCCGGCCGTAATCGCAATAACCGACGCGAGCATGAGGCCCAACTGTTTGCGGATCTCCTGGAAGAATGTTTCCCCGGCTTCCAAGCCGATCATATAAACGAAAATTCCCAGGCCCAGATCTTGCAGCAGCACAAGAAGCGAAGTGGAGGGCGGAACCACCGCGCCAACGAGCAAACCGATGAAAAGCGCCCCCGCTGCCCCAAATTTCAGGGGACCAAAAGGGATCGCCCCGAAGGCGGCACCGAGCGCCACCACGATGAAAACAACGAGAACGGTATTGCTGGCGAGAATATCGAGCACAGTGCCACCTCGGAGTTGAAGACTGGTAGATCGTTACCTATTCTACCAATTCAGTGCACCGTGCCAGCACCTTAGTGCGCCGTGCTATCGCCTTAGCGCACCGCGACATCACGTCAGTGCCCCGTGCCGGCCCCGTTCTGCGTGGTGGGAGCTTCGTCGGGAGTGCCTTTGCCCATGATCTGGCGCGCCATGCCCGCTAGGTAGACCGAACCGAGGACCGCCACCACCGGCGTGGCGAGCTCCTCACCGGCCTCGGCCTCGGCCCATCCGGCAGCCTCGTCAATCGCGGCAAGCAGATCGCGCTCCACCCGCACCCGATCCTCCCCGAAGACCTCCCGCGCCAGCTGTGCCAGCTCCTCGGCGTCCATCGCCCGCTCACCGGGCATATCGGTGACCACAACGGCATCCAGTACCGGCTCGAACTGCCCGAGGGTTCCTTCCACGTCCTTATCTGCCATCATGGCGAGCACCCCAACACGCCGGCCGGGATAGTACTCTTCCAGCGCGGCGGCGGTATGCGCCGCGCCGTGGGGGTTGTGGGCCGCGTCCACGAGGACGGTGGGCGAGGTGCGCACCACTTCGAGACGTCCGGGCGAGGTCACGGCCATCAGAGCATGTTCGACGACGTCACCGGAAAGCGCGCGCCCGCCGAAGAATGCTTCAACCGCCGTGAGCGCGAGGGCCGCGTTCTCCGCCTGGTAGGAGCCGCGCAGCGCGAGGGGAATATCGTCGTAGCGGGCAGCGGGGGTACGCACCGTCATAAGCTGACCGCCTACCGCTGTCTCCCGCCCAAGCACCTCGATATCTTTCCCGTAAACGGATACGTGGGCGCGAGCCTGGTGGGCTGCCTGAGCGATAGCCGCAGCGGCGTCCTCGGGTTGGGCGGCGCTCACCACGCTGGCTCCGGGCTTAATAATCCCGACTTTCTCCCCCGCGATCTGCGCGATGGTGTGCCCGAGCCAGCGTTCGTGATCCAGGGCGATGGGGGTGAGGACGGCGACGTCGCCGTCGATCACATTGGTGGCATCCCACCGTCCCCCCATACCTACTTCAACCACGGCCACATCGATGGGTGCGGCAGCGAAAGCTACGTAGGCCATGACCACGAATACTTCGAAGAAGCTCATGCGCGGCCCGCCTTCCGCTTGGGAACGCTGGTCCACGAGTTCAACGAAAGGCGCGATATCTTCCCATGCCTGAATGAAATCCGCGCGGGAAATGTTATGCCCGTCGATGGCAATGCGTTCGCGTACCGAGACCAGGTGCGGGGAGGTGAAGCGCCCGGTGCGCAGGCCATGCTCGCGCAGCAGCGCTTCGATCATGCGCGCCGTCGAGGTTTTTCCGTTGGTGCCCGTCACGTGCACGCACCGGTAGGAATGGTGCGGGTTGCCAAGTAAATCCAGGCACATCTGGACGCGTTCGAGAGAAGGCTGCACCTTGTGTTCGGGAGCGCGGGTGAGGATATCCCGGTAGATGTCCTCAACTCGGGCTTCCTCAGCGGTAGTATCCGCTAGCTCGATAATGGGATCGGGTGATTCTTTGACCTCCCGGATAACGGCTTCGTCCCCAAAAAGCCCAGAGCTGAGGACCTCGGTGAGCGCCGCGTCAAGTTCGGCTTCCCGCACCTCCTCCGGATCCGGCGCTTCTTCCGGATCACGGGGCTCCTCCGCATCGGGAGCCTCGGAAGTTTCCTCCGGGCCAAAGTCCCCGGCCTGCTCCAGTTCCCCCTCGCGATAGTTCTGTGCGTCGTCGTACCCCGCACCGTTGCGGCCGGTGCCGTCGTGCTTCCCGTTATTCGTCCCCATACCTGCCCTTTCCACGGCACACCAGCATATACCACGGGGCCCACGGTGCGACTGGCGCTGCCAGCCCCGTGGGCCCCGTTCCCGGTCGTCTACCGGTGCCCGAGCAGATCCTCGGGCGACATATGTTTAGGACGCGGATTCTTCAGCGTTCTCCACCGAGGGGATGAGGGTGGAGAGCAGGAGCGCGATAATCACGAGGACCGCACCCACCGCGATTCCGGCCTGGTACCCGCCCACCACGTTCTCGGTGCCGCCCACGGCGGTAGCCACGGCGGTCAGGATCGCGAAGGAGAGCCCGGCGCCCAGGTTGAAAGCGCCGGCATTCATGCCCGGCAGGTAGCCCTGGTTATCGGCCGGGGAAAGCACAACGCCCAAGCCATTGAGCATGATATTGACGGTGCCGGCGTAGGTAATACCGATGGCCACGCACAGGAAGAAGATAAGCGACTTCGAGGGCGTCCCAACTCCAAAGACCGCAATCCCGAGGAAAATAACCGTGGAGAGCAGCCCCACCTGGAGCACCTTCTTGTAGCCGAAGCGCGAAGCGAGCTGCCCGGCAATCGGGCCCATAATGAGGCCGGCGATAGCGTAGGGCGTCAGTGTCACGAAGGAAACTGTTTCTGCAGGGAGTTCCAGGCCCCCGGCGCTGGCTTCCAACTGCGCCAGGTTCGGGATGAGGCCGTTCATGACCGCGAATACCCCCGTCATGGTGAAGAGGGTAGTGGACAGCAGCGCCCAGGTGCGCCGTTGCTTGAGATAGCGGGTAGCCACCAGCGGGTGGGCGCGCGAAGATTCGATCTTCCAGAAAATCACCGCGGATACGGCCGCTACCAAGATTTCCACACCGATGAGCCACCAGCGGGCATCCCCGAGCTTGCCCAATTCGTTGAAGGCGAAGTAGACGCAGCCGAAAACGATGAGCAGTGCGATAACGCCGGGCCAGTCCATCGGGGTGCGGTCACCCTGCGATTCGCGGGTGCCGAACATCGACGCTACGAAAGCGATGGCGCACACAACCGCCATGCACGCGAAAACGGAGCGGAAGCCCCAGTTACCGGCGAGCCATCCGCCCAGCAGGGCGTCCACCCCGGCGATACCGCCGTTGACGGAGGTCAGGATCGCCATGTACTTGGCGTAACGGCGCGGCTCGGGTACTTCCTGGTGCAGCATGACGAGGGTGAGGGGCACCATCGGCCCCGCCGTCCCCTGAATCACGCGCCCGATACCGAGGATGGTGACATTGGGCGCCAGTGCGGAAACCACACATCCGATCCCGGTGGCCAGGAGCATGCCCAGCAAAATCTTCTTGCGCCCGATCAGGTCACCCCAGCGCGGCAGGAAGAGGGAGAAGAGCGCGGCGGAGGCGAAGAACGCCGTTTGGGTCACGCCGATTTCCACGTCGGTCGCGTTTAGTTCCACGCTCATGGTGTGCAGGGCTGGGGAAAGCATGGAGGCGTTGAGCTGGAAAGCGAAGACCGCGCACAGTAGCGCGGCCATCAGCACGATAATATTCGTGCGCGAACCGGGTTGTGCCTGGCCGGCACGCGCGGGAACGGAAGATGCCATATTTTTTCTTTCTCACCGGGGAGGACGACGCTGCACCGTGGCAGCGCCGTCCTCCGTTCATAAAGGTTGGGTTGGGCGGGGCTTAGCCCCGTGATTAGCCCAGGTAGTGGTGTTCGCCCACGCGCTCCAGCGCATCGGCGATGAGATCCCAGAAACGCCCGTGATCGAGCCGGGTCGCAGCCCAGGTATGGCAATCTTCGGGAATGGGGCCGCGGAAATCAGCCACCGTCATCCCCACGGTGAGGGTGCCGGTGAGTTCCACATCGATGGGTACCTGCACCGTTTCCACGATGGTGGGGTCGATAAGGTAGGCCACGGCGCACGGATCGTGCACCGGCGGGTAATCGAAGCCCTGCGCGTCCTGGTAGGAGGCACGGAAGAAGTCCATGAGTTCGTGGACGAAGCGGGCCGGCTGGGTGCCCACCGCGTCAATCTTCGCGTAGGCTTCCGGGGTGCAGAGGGCCTGGTGGGTGAGATCGAGGCCCACCATAACCACCTTCCACGGCTCGTTGAAAACGATATGCGCCGCTTCCGGGTCGATCTTGATATTGAATTCGGCCACCGCGGACCAGTTTCCAACGTGGTAGCCCCCGCCCATGAGGACCACCTGCTTGACGCGCTCGGCAAGGCGCGGTTCCTTGCGTACCGCGAGCGCGATATTGGTGAGCGGCCCGGTGGGGACAAGGGTGACGGTGCCCGGTTCATGCGCCATAACAGTGTCAATAATGAGATCGACGGCGTGCCGGGAATCGAGCTCGATAGCCGGGGTAGGTAATTCTGTGCCGTCCAGACCGGTATCTCCGTGAATATCGGGGGCGACTTCCACCGGGCGTACCAGCGGGCGGTCGCATCCGGCCGCGAAAGGCACTCCCGTCATTTTCATAACGGTGCCCACGGCGAGGGCATTATTCGTAACTTTCTTCAGCGTTTGGTTGCCGCCCACCGTGGTGACGGCAAGCAGATCAATCTGCGGATTTGCCCACGCCAGCAGCATCGCAACGGCGTCGTCATGACCGGGATCGCAATCCAAAATGATTTTTTCCGGGGTGTGCTGTGTTGCCATGTTTCTCTCCACATCCTTGGGGAACTCCCGCGGAGTTCTACGTACTTTCATTAAAACATAGAAAGAACGGTTTCACCGCGAGCGTTCACAGCAGCACCGTAGGCACCGTCAGGATACTGGCGCTTCCGACGGCGCCGCCGTGCCCCGCACCAGTGCCGGCGGGAACAACCGCCCCTGGATCCCGTCCACTGCCAGACCGAAAACGAAACCAAGGAGCGCCGGCCCGGCCCAGGCCAAGCCTTCTTCCCCGAGCGGCACTATCGCCAGAAGCTCACCCACGGGGGCGAAAATATCCCATTCGGTCACAACCAAGCCGTCCAAGAGAGCGAAAGGCGCCGCGATCCAGGCGGAAGCCCGGTAGGCCCAGTGGAGGCGTCCGGGAACCGCAAGATCAACAAGCGTCACGAAAATAAGCACAATCGCAATGGGATAAATAAAGCGATTGATCGGGTTAATGAAATTGAGGATTCCTTCCAGCCCCAGCGTGGACATGGCAAAAGCGAACATTCCCTGCCCGATGAGGAGGGGACGGTAGGCCAGGCCCGGAAGGTAGCTGCGGTAGAACTGGGTGGCGGCACCCAGCAGGCCAATCGCCGTGGTCAAACACGCCAGGATTGTGATGGCACCGAAAATGAGCTGACCGCCCCGCCCGAAGAAACGCTCGGAGACGGCGGCTAAAGCATCCGCACCGTTGGCGAAGCCTTCGGTGGCCACCCGCACCCCGATCTGGGAGAGCCCCAGGTAGATCGCGGCAAGGATAAGGGCGGCAATGAGGGCTACTGCCGCCGCTCCCCCGAAGAGCGCCCCGCGAGAGGTGAATCCCTTGGCTCGCAACGATGACACAATCACCAGCCCGAAGACGAAGGCCGCCAGCGCGTCCATCGTCATATACCCGCTCAGCAGCCCGCCGGTGAGCGCATTGGGCGCATACGGTGCCTGCGGAAGCGAAACCTGGGGCGGCAGGTTGAACACCACCACCGTAATAAGAATCGTCATGAGGATCACGAGAGCGGGGGTGAGGATACCTCCCACTCGGTCCACCATTTTGCCCGGGTTGAGAGCCACGAGCACGGCCACCACGAAGAACACGGCGGAGAAAACGAGGAGGGCGGGGCGGGCTGCGGCGTCGTCGTGCATCACGGGGCGGACCGCAACCTCGAAACTCACCGCGGCCACTCGCGGCACCGCGTACAAAACGCCGGTGGTAATAAAAATCGCCCACAGCAGCGCGTGACCGGGGAAACGGCCGATACGGGTCGCAATATCTTGCGGGGTGCCGTCGCGGCTGGAGGTGGCGGCGATGAGGCCAATGGCGGGGAGAATCACCCCGGTGCCGATAAACCCGGCGATGGCCAGCGGAGTATTCGTGCCGGCTTGAATGCCGAGCATCACCGGGAAAATAAGATTTCCCGCCCCGAAGAACATGGCGAAGAGCGCCAAGCCAGTCACAGCGAGCGTGAGGACCCGCGAGTTTTTCATCCCTGAACCTTCGTGTGGATTGTGAGAACGGTGCCGGACCGCGGCGGAGACTATGGTGGTCCACCGCGGCCCATGCAAGGCACCCTACTCTAGAGGATCACGGCGCGCCGTTACAGAGCGCGCCGTGTGATACCGCGTTTTTAGCGCGCGACTTTCGTCACCTCAATGCCGAGCGGTGCGCCCGCAGCGCCCGCAGTGCCTTCCGCACCGTCCGCACCGTCCGTGCGCGCCGTCACCTGCGCCTGCACCGCGAGGGTTTCCTCCTGGATGAAAGGCAGGTAGCGGGTAACCGCATCGACGCGCTCGGCGGGCACCGTGAGCTTGAGGGAGATCCGGTCGGCCACGTGCAGCTGCGCGTTCTTGCGTTCGTCCTGCACAGCGCGCACGACGTCGCGTGCATAACCTTCGGCTTCCAGTTCCTCATCCACCTCGGTATCCAAGGCGATGAAGGACCCGGAATCGAGCGCCGCGGCCACCGAACCCGGGTCGGCTTCCACCGATACCGTGATCTCAAACTGACCGGGCGCCAGGCGCACCTCCGGGTCGGTATGAAGCACCGCGTCCGCACCGTCCTCGCTCCAGTTTCCGGCCTTGGCAGCCTGGAAGAGCGCGGAGGTCATCTTGCGCAGCTGGGGATCCAGTTCGCGCGGGAGGACCTTGAGGTCACGGCTTACCTTCGTTCCCGATTGCGCCACGTCCTTGAGTTCAACATTCTTGACGTTCACTTCCAGGGCGATGAGATCGGTGAAGGGGGCCAGGTCACGGTCGGTGACGATGGTGAGGGTGCGCAGCGGTTGGCGCACCCGCAACTGGTGGGTTTTGCGCAGCGAGTGCGCGACGGAGACAACAGCGCGCGCCTCGTCCATCGCTTCGCGCAGCGCATCGTCCTTCCAGGAATCGGGCAGTTCGGGCCAGTCTTCCAGGTGGACGGAGCGCCCGCCGGTCAGCCCCTTCCAGATCTCTTCGGTCACGAGCGGCGCGAGGGGCGCCATAACCCGCATGAGCACTTCGAGGGCCGTGTAGAGCGTATCGAAGGCGGCGTGGTCCTCATTCCAGAAGCGATCCCGGGAGGTGCGCACGTACCAGTTGGTCAGCACGTCCAGGAATCCGCGCACCCGGTCGCAGGCGGCCGGAATATCGTAGTTATCCAGGTCGGTGCGCACCTTATCGGCCAGGTCCTTAATACTGGCCAGCAGGTAGCGGTCCATCACATCCAGACCGGAGGGGTCGCTGATCGGCTGGGCGCGGTAGCCCTCCCCCTTCGAGCAGGTCGAAGCGTAAAGGGCGAAGAAGTAGTAGGCATTCCACAGCGGCAGCAGCACCTGGCGCACCGTATCGCGCAGGGCGCGTTCGGTCACGATGAGGTTCCCGCCTCGCACAATCGGCGAATTCATGAGGAAGAAACGCATCGCATCCGCGCCGACCTCGTCGAACATCTCGTAGACATCCGGGTAGTTACGCAGCGATTTCGACATCTTCTGGCCGTCATCCCCCAATACGATGCCGTGGGAGATACAGGTGCGGAAAGCCGGGCGGTCGAAGAGCGCGGTGGCCAATACATGGAGGGTGTAGAACCACCCGCGGGTCTGGCCAATGTACTCAACGATGAAGTCCCCCGGGTAGTGGTCCTCAAACCAGTCCTTATTTTCGAAGGGATAGTGGACCTGGGCGTAGGGCATGGAGCCGGATTCAAACCAGCAGTCCAAAACATCGGTAATGCGCCGCATGGTGGACTTGCCGGTGGGATCGTCCGGGTTGGGGCGGGTCAGCTCATCGATATAGGGGCGGTGGAGATCCACCTCGCCCTTCTCGTTGCGCGGCAGGCGCCCGAAATCACGCTCGAGTTCTTCCAGGGAACCGTACACGTCTTCGCGCGGATAGTTGGGGTCATCGGAACGCCACACCGGGATGGGGCTGCCCCAGAAGCGGTTGCGGGAAATGGACCAGTCGCGCGCCCCGGCCAGCCAGTTGCCGAATTGGCCGTGCTTGATATGCGCCGGGGTCCATTCGATCTGCTCGTTGAGCTCGACCATGCGATCCCGGAAGGCACTTACCCGCACGAACCACGAGGAAACCGCCTTGTAGATGAGCGGTTTGCGGCAGCGCCAGCAATGCGGGTAGGAGTGCAGGTAGGAGCGTTCTTGGACCAGCACGGCGCGCTCGTTTTCCGGGCGGCGTGCCAGCGGCCCGGTTCCCTCGCGCAGATCGCGGGTGATGGGCAGATTCGCATCAAAAACCTGGGTGCCTTCGTAATCGGGCACCTCGGAGGTGAAACGCCCGGCGCCGTCCACCGGCACCACGGGGCGGATCCCGACTTCCTGGCAGGCGAACATATCGTCTTCACCGAAGGCGGGGGCGATATGAACCAGCCCGGTACCGTCTTCGGTAGTCACGAAGTTCCCGGCAATAACGTGGTAGGCATGCGGGCCGGGGGCTTCGTCCGCCGCCCGGTTCATGAAGTAATCGAAAATCGGGGCGTAGGCGCGTCCCACCAGCTGCGAGCCGGGGAAACGATCCACAACCTCCGGATCTTCACCCAGTTCTTTCACGTAGGATTCCAGGCGCGCGGCGGAAATAACCACCCGCTCGCCTTCCAGCTTGCCTTCGTGTGGAACCACGGTAAGGTACTCAATATCCGGGCCCACCGCAATCGCCAAATTGGAGGGAAGCGTCCAAGGCGTCGTCGTCCAAATAAGGGCAAGTTCGCCACTTTCCAGGCGCAGCCCCACGGTCAAGCTGAGGTCCTGCCGGTCCTTGTAGACGTCGTCATCCATCTTCAATTCGTGATTGGACAGCGGCGTTTCGTCATTCCAGCAGTAGGGCAGCACCCGATAGCCGTCGTAGGCCAGGCCCTTGTCGTACAGAGTCTTGAAGGCCCACAGCACCGATTCCATATAGGTGGTGTCCAGGGTCTTGTAATCGTGGGAAAAATCGACCCAGCGCGCCTGGCGGGTCACGTATTCTTCCCATTCCTTGGTGTAGCGCAGCACCGAGGAGCGGCAGGCCTCGTTGAAGGTGGCGATGCCCATGTCCTCGATCTCATCGGTGGAATCAATCCCGAGGATACGCTGGGCTTCCAGTTCGGCCGGCAGCCCGTGGGTGTCCCACCCGAAGCGGCGCTCGACCCGGCGCCCCCGCATGGTCTGGTAGCGCCCCACCACGTCCTTGACGTAACCGGTGAGAAGGTGACCGTAATGGGGCAGGCCGTTGGCGAACGGCGGGCCGTCGTAGAAAACGAATTCATTGGAGCCGTGCGGCCCGGATTCACGCTGCTCAACGGAGGACTGGAACGTATTGTCTTTCTTCCAGAAAGCGAGGGTGCCTTCTTCCATCTTCGGGAAGTTCGGGGAGGCGGGCACGCCGCCCTCGCGATGAAGCGGATACATATCCACGCGGTGTCTCCTCGTGTCTCAAACCTATTCGGAATGAGGACGACGCCGGATATCCGGTACCGCGGTACCACCTCATTTGCTACTCGCCGCACGCGTGGTACGGCGGGTAACCGCTTCATTAGGACGCTGACGGATCCACCCGCTCGGTTCTACTGGGCTGCGGGGCAGGGCCGCGCGGCTGTTCTTCCGAGAGCTCACCGGTGATTGCCGGGTCATAGCCAACGCCGCTCATTGTAGCCCTTCCGCGCGCGGGGCGCATCTAGCTTCCGGGTGGCGGGCGGACCGGTGGGTTTTGGGGCGACGGCGCAGCTCCGGCGGGTGGCTCGCGGGGCGGCGCAAGCGTTGCGGGCTCCGCCCCAGGCTCCGTGGCTGGCGGTACGCCGGGCCCCGTGCCAGGCTCCGTGGTGATGCGCGCCAGTTCGCGCATCTGCGGGGAATCCGCGTTTTCCAAATATTCCGAATGCTGGGAGAAGAAACCGCCGCGCCCGGAGAAATGATGCGCGGTGAAATCCGGGTCCTGGCGCGGATTGAAGCCGAGCGCGTCGGTATGCCCGCCCGACACCGCTCCCCCGCCCAACGCATTGACCACGTTAATAATGTCTTTCTTATTGGAAAGGACGTGATTGGAGGCGGCGCTTCCGACCCCGTGCGCCCCGGTATTCATATCCCATCCTTCGGCCACGACCCCGGGTGTTCCGTACACCACAAGAGTATCGACGACGCCGGGCCTAGCCCGCTCCGCGGCCGCTGAGGCCGTCACCGAACCGTAGGAATGCCCCAGCAGATTGATACGCGGGCGATCTTCCCCGCGGACCTGAGCAATTCCCTCGGCGAAGCGCGCTAGGCTGGCCCCGCCTTCCTGGGCCCGCGCCGGGGTGTAGAGGGAGGAATCCAGCGCGCTTTGCGGGGCGGCGTAATCAAACCAGGTCACCACCGCGGGGCTTCCCGTTTCCCCGCGAGCGGTGAGAATTTCCTGCTGGAGGGTAGTCAAGCGGCCGGCCGCTTCCATATGGGAATCAAGGGAATTCACCACATTGGTGGTCATTCCGCCCACCTCGATGGTGATAGACGAGGCGGTATCCACATTCCCTTGGGCTAGGGCCACCTGGATGGTGCGCAATTCTGCACCGGTTCCGGTGCGGGCCCGGTTCGGCCCGCGATACACGAGGAGCTGGCGCGGCTGGCCGGACTGGGCGGACTGGGCGGACTTGGCGGACTTGGCGGGGCCTGCCAGCGGAGAGAAACGCGGCGCGGGTGAGCGCGCCGGAGCTGCGCGCCCCGCGGACAGTCGCGCGGCGGGTGGCGACGAGTTCCGCTTCGAATCCTGGGGCGAAGCAGAGCGAACCGGGGCCGCGGAGATATGCTCGCGCCAATTGCGATCCAAGCCGCGCTGGGTGCGGATCATGACGTAAGCAGCCAGGTTGGCGGTGATAGTGGCATAACGCAGCTGGGCCGCACCAAGCTGGGCGGTGCGAATCTCCCGATCAGTTTTCCCTAAATTACCCTCAAGATCCGCCTGGGCGCTGGCGATCTCCGCGGAGAGCTCGGCCAGGATCGGATCGTAGTAGGCGCGGGCCATCTCTTCGTCATGGCGGGCAACGGCAATATTGGCGCGGTCCCGCACCGCGTAGGGTATTCCGTCCAAATTTCCCAGATCCTGGGGGTAATGGGCGAGCACATAAGAGCGCTCGGCATCGCCCAGGGATGCCCACCATGCCTGCACATAGGTCGCGCTTTTCCCAACCGGCACCCGCCCGACCGAATGGTAGTGGTTGGTGCGAGCTTCCGGGGCTATCTGCCCGGCAGCCAGCTGCGTGAAAACCGTGTCCAGATAGCTGAGGGTATTATCGGCCGACCCGTAGGCTTCCTCTACCTCCGCCCGAATAAGGACCGCTACCTGGCGGCGTCCCCAATCCGCTACCCCGGTCGCATCCGCACCATCCAGTGGATCGATAACCTCACCGGTGGGGGTAATCTCCATTCCGGAAGCCGCCGCCCGGGAAAGTGCTTCGCTCACGGCCGTTTGGGTGCGGGTGATTTTATGCTGGGCCTCCCCGAGGGCCTGGATAAGGTGGTCAATATGATCGGTGTGCGCGGCAGCGCGCGCGGCCAGGGCCCGCACATCGGAGAGGAAGGCACGCGCCCCGTAGCCTTCCCATGCACCCTTCAAGGAGCGCGCGGCTAGCTGGCGCAGTTGCCAGCTAGCTTCTTCACAGCGCCGGCGTACAGCCGCTACCTCACCGAGAACCGCACCGAGCAGGGACCCATTCCAGCCGCACAGTTGCCCCCACGTCACCCTGAGATCTTTCATCTTCCAACCCCTGCGATATCCAAACCAGAAATATTCGTGCCCGCAATGTCCAGAGCAGAAATATCCGCCCCGGCCGCGGTATCTGCCTCCTGGTAGATGCGCCAGGCCAGGGCGAGGGAGGCGGCTAGCTCATCGGCTCGGGCCGCGATATCGCGGGTGTGCCTATCCAGGGCCGCGCATCCCGCGCTCACGCTGGCCGGCGGCGGGGTGCCAGCCAATGCCGCCGCCACCGCTCCCGGCACGGTATTCACCCGCAGCGGAGCCAGCGCGGCACTCACGTCCGCGAGCGCGGCGCGCAGCTCCGCCGTTGCAGACTCCGTGATAAGAACACCATCCACCGTGACCTCCCCTTGTTCACTCCCGTTTCCTTTGCGCTGTCTACGTTTGACTTCTGTGCGCTGGCGCCGCTTACTTTCGTTAAGCAGGCGCCGCTTGTTTTCTGGGCGCCGGCTCCCCCTGCCAGACGCTTGAGCTGATGGTGCCAGGCAGGAAAAGATCCGTCCAGGGCCCATCCACAGGCGGAGTTCGGCGCGTGTAGTTATCCACAGATAGGGGCGCGGTAGGGTGAAGTGTGCGTGTTTTAGTGACTTTTTTTGAGCCTTTTGGTGCCGATACCGAAAATGCGAGCCGGGAGGCAGCGCTGCGCTCCATCCCTCATCTTCGAGATATGGATCTTCCTTGCGAGGTGGAGGTCGCGACGGCCATGTTGCCGGTGGTGTTCGCGAGTGCCGGGAAGGTGCTGGCCGAGGCGGTGGAACGTTTTCACCCCGATGCGGTCATTGCCATCGGAGAAGCGGGCGGGCGTAGCGCTATCACCCCGGAGCTCCAAGCTTTTAATGAGAATATCGCCCGGATTCCGGATAATGCGGGAGCCCAACCCGATGGCGAACCCGTGATTGCGGGAGGGCCTGCTATCGCCGCAAGCCCCGTGCTGGTGGCGGATATTACCCGCGCTATTAACGGGGCCGGTATCAATGCGGAAACAAGCCGAGATCCGGGGCGCTACCTCTGCAATAACATTGCCTACCGCGTGGCCCAGCTTCCCGTTCCCGGCATCTTCATTCACGTACCGGCCCTGCGCACCGTTGGGGCGGCCACGGTGGGCGCGGAAACCGACGCACCGTCCGCTGCGGCGTCCCAGCCCGCGCCGCAGCCCACACCACGGACCAAGACGGCGCATGCCGCCGCGCTAACCGACACGGCCCACGCCGCACCGTCAATCGAAACCACCGCCCCGGCGCTCCCCCGGCCTGCCACCACCTTTGATGAGCTCGGCCTCGGGATCGCCGCGGCGATTGCGGAGCTTGCCCGGCAGGTCGCTCAGACCCGCTAGTTTCCAGCACGATACCGACACGGCGCCGGCGCCCCAGTGCCCCGTCACCGGCGCAAGTGGAGAACGGCGCGCCTACTCCCCATCCAGACCTGAGGAAGGCAGATCCACCACGTCGCTGCCGGTGCGGGCCACCGTCCAGGAATTCGCCTGGGCCACGGGGCGGATCACCACCGAATCGATATTGACGTGGGCGGGGCGGGAAAGCATCCAGACCACCGTCTCGGCAATGTCCTCGGCCAGGAGCGGCTCAGCCACGCCGGCATAAACATTCTGCGCCGCCGCGTCCGAGCCGAGGCGATTCTTAGAAAACTCCTCCGTCATCACCATGCCGGGGCGCAGCTCCATGAGCCGTACCGGTTCGCCCACCAGTTCCAGACGCAGGGTGTCTTTAATCATGCGTTCGGCGTGCTTGGCCGCCGTGTATCCGGCCCCGCCCACGTAGGTTTCCTGCGCCGCCGTGGAGGTCACAAAGAGGATACTCCCACCGTTCTCCCGCATATGCGGGAGCAGGGCGCGGGTGAGGCGCAGGGTACCGAGCACGTTCACGCGGTACATCCACTCCCAGTCCTCGATTTTTGCGTCCGCCACCTTGTCCTGCCCGCGGGCCCCACCTGCGTTATTGACCAGGGAGTCCACCCCGCCAGCTTCCGCCACGGTGGCGGCGAGCCGTGCGACGTCGCCTTCCTCCGTCAAGTCCGCCACCACGTAGCTGCACCCGGTTTGTTCGGCGAGCTGGCGGAGCCGATCTTCGCGCCGTGCGGTGGCGATCACCTCAAATCCGGCCGCGCATAAGGCGCGGACGCTCGCCGCCCCGATGCCGCTGGATGCTCCGGTTACAAGTACTCGATGTGACATGTCAAACCCTCCGTTCTGCCGGGTGAGAGCCACGCCGGCCATAAAACACCTTTCTTCAGCCTAAAATAAAACGCGGAGAGCATACCCGGTGTTCGCTCAGCGCCGCTGCGGGAGCACCGGGCCTAGCTGGTAGAAAGGAATTGCTCGTGATCGGCTTTATTGGAACCGGACATATGGGCGGGGCCCTGGCGCGCGGGGTGCTTGCCGCGGGCGCGGATCCGGCGTCCGTCGTCGTTTCTGCGAAAGATGCGCAGGCGGCGCGCGACTTCGCGGAGGAAACGGGGGCGCGCCCGGCCACCTCGAATACCGAGCTGGTCACGGCCGTGGGTGACGGAATCGTCGTCGTCGCCGTGAAACCGTACGCGGTTGCGGATGTTCTAGAAGAAATTAACGACGTCGCACGGGAATCTGGCACCGTTATCGTCTCTATCGCGGCGGGCCTTGAGCTTGCCACCCTCGCCCGCCATCTCGCCCCGGGTCAGCCGCTCGTGCGCGCCATGCCGAATGTGGCCGCCAGTGTGCGCGCCTCCATGACGGCGCTGTGCTTCTCGAGCTCCGTCACCCCCGCTCAGCAGGACGCGGTGCGGGAGGTCTTCGCCGCCGTGGGTGCCCATATCACCCTAGAAGAAAAATATTTTTCCGTCTTTTCCGCGCTCGCCGGATGTTCCCCGGCTTTCACTTTTACTTATATTGATGCCCTCAAACGTGCCGCCGTTGCCGATGGGCTCCCGGCCGCGCAGGCGGTGCGCATCGCTGCACAGGCGGTGGAAGGTGCGGCGCGCCTGGTGCTCGCAAGTGAGCTCTCCCCGGCCGATTTGGCCGATACGGTGCAGTCCCCGGGAGGCACCACCGTGGCCGGTGTGGTGGAATTAGAACGCGCCGGTTTCGGGGCGGCCGTCGTACGCGGCGTGCAAGCCAGTATCGATAAAGATAGGAATCTCAGCTAAATGAACGGACTGTCAATCCTCGGCTTCGCTGGGATTTTCCTGGTGGTGCTGCTGCTGTGGGGAATTTCCATGCTGCGCGAAGCGCGCTCGCTGCGTTTTATGCGCACCCACGAATGGACCGCGGAAGAAAAAGAACGTATTTTGACGGCCGCGGCGGAGGGAACCGCCACCGCCATGCGCGCCGCGAAAAAAATCCACCCCATCTTGACCGCGCGCCACGCTCGCCTCGTGGTGCACGATCTGGAAAGCGAAGCCGCTGAGGCTCGCCGGCGCGCCAAGCGTGCCAAACCCGGGACCCGCGCGTCCCGCTCTATCCGCGATACTGACGCAAAGGAGAGGTAGCTCGCCTTTTAACTCCACGTTTTCCAACGGTTCACATTGACTCGATAGATACATATATGGCGACGTGTCCGAGCTGAGATGCGCCGAGCCATATTTTGACTTCACTACCTGATGGGAACAGATATGAAGCGTTTAGCGGGCGTCGCCCTGCTCGTTGCCGGACTCGCGCTGTCCGGATGCTCAACCAACCCGCCCTCCGATGCGGCTTCCTCCCCCGCCAGCGGCCCGGCCCCGGTTCAGAATGCGAACCCGGATGCTTCGGTGCACGTTGGTTTTATTTTGGAACCCACCGGCCTGGATCCGACCTCGGTCTCCGGCGCGGCCCTCGATCAGCTTGTTATCGATAATGTTTATGAAGGACTCACCCGCCGCGCCGAAAATGGCGATATTTTGCCGGCTCTTGCCACCTCCTGGGATATTTCCGAGGATGGGCTCAACTACACCTTCCATCTGCGCGAAGGGGTGAAATTCCACGACGGTTCCGATTTTGATGCCGCGGATGTGGTGGCCACCCTGGAAGCTTCTGCTGCTGAGGGGTCGAAGAATCCCGATCATAAGCTCATGCGCACGTTTAAATCAGCGCAGGCTTCCGACCCGCATACCGTCGTCGTCACCCTTTCCGAACCGAATATGAATTTCTTGGACAGCATGTCCACGGATGCCGCCATGATGGTGCCCTCCGATAATACGGTCGATTTAAATAAGGAATCGAACGGCACCGGGCCTTTCACCATCGGTGAGTGGAAGACCGGCTCCACCATCACCCTGGAGCGTAACGATAATTACTGGGGTGATCCGGCCGGCACCAAGGAAGTGGTCTACCACTATTACGCGGACCAGACCGCCGCCGCTAATGCGCTTGCCTCGGGGCAAATTGATATTCTCACCACCCAGAACACCGATACGGTGGAGCGTTTCGCTGCCGACCCGGCGATTATTACCTCGCAGGGCACCGAAACCTCGTGGATGACGCTTGGTTTCAACCACTCCAACCCGGCGCTGGCCAATAAGGATGTGCGCACCGCTATCCGCAAGGGTATCGATAAGGACGGCCTCATTACCGCGCTCGGCGGGACTATGGTGCGGGTCGGTTCCATGGTCTCCCCCGGGATGGCCTGGTGGAGCGATTCCCTCAACGAGATTGATTCGTATGATCCCCAAGCCGCCCGCGAGCTGCTCAAAAAGGCCGGTTTTGAGAATCTCTCCCTCAACCTGCGGGTGGCCAATAATTACGATTCGGCTATTTCCGAATATGTGGCCGCTCAGCTCAAGGAGATCGGCATTAATGTGACGATTGACCGGATGGAGTTTTCTAGCTGGCTCGATGAGGTCTACCGCGGGGGAAATTACGATCTGACCATGGTGCTCCACGTGGATCCGTGGACCCTCACCTACTATTCCAACCCCAGCTACTACTGGCATTACGACAGCGCGCAGGCCCAGCAGCTCAATAAAGAAGCGATGACCGCCAGCTCGCTGGAAGAACGCGATAAGAAGCTCGGTGAACTGGCCGCTTTCGTTTCCGAAGATGCCGCCTCGGATTGGCTCTACAGTCCCAAGGCCATTATTTTCTCCCGGGAAGGGGTCTCCGGATTCCCGACCAACCGGACCGGTTCTCGCTTCTACGCCGCTGATATTCAGGTTGCGCGTTAATGGCTGAACCACTCGCGCTCGCGCAGGTGCCGGGGGTGCATAGCGTCTCCGGCACCGTGGACCGCGAAACGGTGCTCCGCACCACGACGTCGCGCACCGCCCGCATCGTGCTCGCCGCGCTGGGATGGGCGGTGGCGGCGTTACTCCTCGCCTCCTTCGTGATTTTTTTCGCGCTCCACACCCTGCCCGGTGACCCGGCTGTCATCATGGGGGGCCTGGATGCTACCGATGCGCAAATTGAGGCGATCCGGGCCGAGCACGGCTGGGATCGTCCGCTTATCATCCAGTACCTGAGCTGGTTAGGCGCCGCCCTCACCGGCGATTTCGGCACCTCACCCTTTTCTTCCCTTTCCGTGACCCACGAGCTCGTCACGAAGCTCCAGGTCACCGTGCCGCTCGCGCTCATGTCCTTGAGTTTGGCGGTTGTTTTTGCCTTGGTGATCGGGGTGTATGCCGCGGCTCGTTCCACCACCCTGGCCGGGCGCCTAGTTTCCTGGCTTTCCCAACTGGGTATCGCGATCCCCACGTTCATCGTGGGGATGCTGCTCGTCATGTACCTGGCGACCCCGCTCCATCTTCCCTCCACCGGGTTCCCGCGCGAAGGATGGGGCGATCCGGGGGCGGCGCTCCGTAGCCTCATCCTGCCCGCCATTACCCTCGCGATTCCGCAAACAGCGGGACTGGTGCGCTACGTGCGCTCCGCCGTGCTGGAACAGCTCGGCCAGGATTATGTGCGCACCGCCCGCGCCCAGGGCATGAGCCGCCGGCGCGCCCTCCTCACCCAGGCACTGCGGAACGCCTGGCTTCCCCTCCTCGCCGTTATCGCACTCGACGCCGCGGCCCTCCTCATGGGCACCGTGGTGGTTGAACAGGTCTTCGCACTTCCCGGCATCGGGCACCATCTGGTTGCCAGCGTATCCACCCGCGATATTGTTACCGTCCAGGGCTTCCTCATGGTGCTCTCCGGGGCGGTTATTCTCCTCATGATGCTCTCCAATGTGGCCTCCCGCCTCCTCGACCCGAGAGTGAGGTTGCGATGAGTACCCCATCTCCGGCCCTGCGGGCTCTTTCCGCGGCTTCCCCGTGGAAGGCCCGCCTGCGGGCGCTGCTGCGCAATCCGGCCGGCCTCATCGGCACCGTCGTGGTACTGGCGGTGCTGGCCACCTTCCTGCTGTCCTTCATCTGGGTGCCTTATGATCCCGAAAGTGTGGATGCGCGGGCCTCCTGGGCCCGCCCGAACGGGGCGCATTGGTTCGGTGCCGACCAGCTGGGGCGTGATATTTTCTCCCTCATGGTGCTCGGTTCGCGGGTCACGGTGCTCACCAGCGTGGGCGGGGCAGCGGTGGCCCTGGTGGTCGGGCTGCTCCTCGCCTCGATTATCGTCTATGCCCCGCGTTGGCTCGGTTCCCTGACGGAGCGGCTCACCGATGTGTGGGTCGCGTTCCCCACCCTCATCATTGCCCTCATTCTCGTCACCGCATTTTCCGGCTCCACCCTCACCTCCACCGTTGCTATCGGACTGGGCTCCGCCCCGGCGGTCACCCGCACCGTCCTACCCGAATTGCGCCGTGCCACCGCCTCCGATCACGTGCTCCTGGCGGTGGCCGCGGGGGCGCGTTCCTGGTGGATTCTTTCGCGCCATATTTTCCCGGCGATCACACCCACGCTGATCGTGCGCATCACCCAAATCATGGGAACGGCCACCCTTGCGGAAGCGGGGCTGTCCTACCTGGGGCTGGGCACCCCGCCACCCACGCCGTCCTGGGGGCGCATGCTCTCCACCTACCAGAGCTTCATGTATTCCCACCCGACGGTTATTCTCATTCCAGCCACCGCGATTGTCCTGACGATTATCGGATTTAACCTCTTGGGGGACGGCCTGCGCGACGTACTCGATCCGCGCGGAAGGGAGACACGATGAGCCTTCTTGAGGTACGTGATCTCACCGTGGCTTTCGGCTCCACCGAAGTGGTGCGGGGAGTGTCCTTCACGGTGGAGGCCGGGGAGCGCGTCTGCCTTATTGGGGAATCCGGGTCTGGAAAATCGATGACGGCGATGGCGATCCAGGGGCTCCTCCCCCGGGCGGCGCGCGTGACCGGTTCGATTCGTTTCGAGGGGCGCGAATTGGTGGGTGCTTCGGACGCGGAGTTCCAGAAAATTCGGGGGCGCCGTATCGGCTGCATTTTCCAGGAACCGCATACGGCACTCAATCCGGTGGTGCGTATTAAGCACCAGTTGGTGGCGGCTTCGCGTATTCATACGGGATTAAAAAAATCGGCGACGACGCAGCGGGCCAGCGAGCTGGCCCGCATGGTCGAGCTCCCCAGCCCCGAGCGTATTATTAACCGCTTCCCCCATGAGCTCTCCGGAGGGCAACGCCAACGCGTGGTTATTGCCATGGCGATGAGTTTGGCCCCCGCCCTCCTGATCGCCGACGAACCGACAACCGCCCTGGATGCCACGGTGCAGGCCCATATTTTGCAGCTCATGGATGATGCCGCCCGCGAGCACGGCACCGCCGTTCTTATGATCACCCACGATATGGCAGTGGCCTACCACACCTCCGAACGCATCCTCGTGCTGCGCCGGGGCGAATTGGTGGAAGAAGGCAGCGCCGAAGATATTTTGCTCCGCCCCGTCCATCCCTACACCCAGGGCCTCGTGGCCGCGGCCCGTGCCACTAGTTTGCAGCGCCCGGCAGGGCGGGGCGGCGATACGCAGGCGGGTGATCCGCGAAGCTCGCTGGTGCCCGGAGGTGACCAATCATGACAAGCACACCGGAAAAAACCTGGGATCCGCGCGAGGCCGCCCTGCGCATGACCTCCCGCGCACCGTTGGAAAAGGACTGGCCCGTTGAAGCCGGGGATGTGCTGTTCAGCTGCCAGAACGTCACTAAATCCTACGGAAGCACCCTGGCTCTGGCACCCACGTCTTTCGACGTACGTGCAGGGCGGTCGCTAGGAATTATTGGCGAATCCGGCTCGGGGAAAACCACGCTTAGCCGCATGATGCTCGGCTTACTTGAGCCGAGCGGCGGATCGATCACCTACCGGGGCCAGGAGGTGCGCTACGGGAAGCTCGGGGTAACCCGGCTGCGCCACGAGGTCCAACTGGTGCTGCAAGATCCTTTCGCTTCCCTCAATCCGCGCATGACGGTGGGCCGGATTATTGAAGAACCGCTGCGTCTGCTGCGCGTTCCGGGCAAACACCGGGAGATGGTGCGTGATGCGCTGGCCGCCGTGGACCTCAACCCGGAGTGGGGTTCGCGCTATCCGCATGAGCTTTCGGGCGGGCAACGCCAGCGGGTGGCAATTGCACGCGCCGTGGCCTGCCAACCTAAGGTTCTTATTGCCGACGAGCCCGTCTCCGCGCTCGACGTGTCGGTGCGAGCCACCGTCCTTGAGCTGCTCCATGATCTGCGCGCCCGCCTGGATCTCACCCTCATTGTCATCTCCCACGACTTGGGCATTGTCCAGAATCTATGCGAGGACACCCTGGTGCTGCGCGGGGGCGCCGTCGTCGAATATGCCCCCACGGCGCAGGTGCTGGAGCACCCGCGCCACCCGGCCACCCGGGAACTTATTGCGGCGGTGCCGCTGCTGCCCGAAGCGCCACGACCGGAGAATGCCGCGCCGCGCACCGCGCCCACCGTGCCCACCGTGCCCACCGTGCCCACCGTACCCGCCACGCCCACCGCGCCCACCGTATCCGCCACGCCATCCGAGGGAGACGATGACCTATGAGCCTGCGCATCCTGCACCTGTCCGATACCCACCTTCTAGCCGAGCGCGCCCGCCATTACGGAAAAATTGACACCTCCGGGCTGCTGGAAGCGGCCGTGACCGGTGCCGGTGAGCTCGCGCCCTGCCACGCCATCGTGATCTCCGGGGATATTTCCGATGACGGCACCCCTGCGTCCTACGCCTTCGCGGCCCAGACCCTTGCCCCGCTCGCGCAGCGGTGGGGTGCGCCGGTGATTTGGGCCTGCGGGAATCATGACCGGCGCGCGGCGATGCGCGAGGCCCTCGACCTGCCCGGCGCGCCCCTGGACCCGATTTTTTCCATCACCGATATCACGGTGGGAGAGGCGCGCTGGCGCTTCGTTGCGGCAGATAGCTCCGTTCCCGGGCGCGGCTTCGGCTACCTCGGTGAACAGATTCACCGTATCGAAGATGCTGTGACCAACGCTAACAGTGCACCCACGATGGACGTCGCACCCATGGCGGGCGAGGCGCCCACGGCGGGCGGGGCACCCGCGGCGGGGGGTGCGCCGTCACCGGCCGGCGCCGGTGGGTACTTCCACGGGGCGGGCGATGAGCCGCTCCGCTCCGTCCTCGTGCTCCATCACCCGCCGCTGGCGGCCCCTACGGTGCTCCACGGGGCGCTGCGCCTCATGGACGCCCCGCGCCTGGCGCAGGGTTTCCAATCCTGGGAGGTGGCGCCCGACCTCGTGCTGGCGGGTCACTACCATCTGGCCGGGCGCGGGCGCGCTGGCGGGGTGCCGGTGGTGGTTGGCCCAGCCCTCGCCAATGAAACTACGCTCGGGCGGGGTCCCGAATGGGAAAGCGCGCGAGCCCGTTCGGCTTTTTCGGTGGTGCAGCTAAGCGAGGCCAGTATCCAGCAGGATATTACCTACCTGGATGGCTCCGTGGCGGCACCGTCTGGCGGCATAGAGCCGGGCGAGGAAATCTTTGCGTATAGTCCGGAAGAAGTAGTGACTATCGGGAGGCGCGCCGGGCGGCCCGGCTGGAGCCCGAGCGACCCGCTGGCCTGGGACGGCCCGGGTTCCTACCTCCTGGAAAACACGCTTGGCACCGGATCGAAAGGACAGTGATGACTTCTCCACGCCTGCCCCTCGGCCTGCATAATCTCCGTTCCCTGGGCGGCACCCCGGTGATCGGCGGGCATATCCGCGAGCGCGCCCTGCTGCGTTCTTCCGCGGCGTTCCGCCACGATGACAGCCTGGGAGATTTTTTGAGAGCGCAGGGTATTACCGGCGTTATTGATTTGCGCGACGACGCTGAACGCGCCGGCACCACCAATTGGGCAGATTACGGGGTGAGCGTTGCCTCTGTGCCTATTTTCAATAATCAGCTTGCCCACCTGGAGTGGTCTGAGCTTGCCGACCTGTATATGCAGATGGCCCGTAATTTCGGTGGGCAATTGGCGCAGGCGGTCACCGCGGCGGCGGAATTATCGGCCGAAGGCGGGGTGCTTATCCACTGCACCGCAGGTAAGGACCGCACCGGGGTGGTCACCGGGCTTATCCTCTCCATCCTGGGGGCGAGCCGCGAAACAATCTTGGCTGATTACCTCACTTCTGCCACGGCGCTGGGCGAAAGCTACCAGGAAGATCTTGCTTTCGTGATGGGGCGCGAATATATCCCGGGGGCCGCCGCGCACCGCGCCGTATACGTGACCGAAGAAGCCTTGAGCGCCGCCACGGTGCACATCGAAGCGGCCGGCGGCGCGCGCGAGTACCTCCTCGGGCACGGGATCGACCCGGCTGTTTTTGAGCTGTTGCGCGCCCACCTGGTGGAACCGGATACCAGCCGCTAACGGGGCTGTGCCCCGCCGGCAGCACCGGCGTACCCACGGCGTCAGCCCCCATCCCGACGGCGCCGGAGAGCACCCTAATGGTGCCCGAGCACCGCGCGCCGTAGCTGCGCCGTCGCCCCTCTCACGTATGGCGCAGTTTCCCGCAGCGCACGGGGCGTGAAACAATAGCCCCATGACTACTTTTAACCAAGAGTCCGAACTCCTCGATCACACGGAGGTACCGGACCGTGCCACTCTCGACGGTCTTGAAACTACCTGGAGCGAACGGTGGGAAAAAGAAGGCACCTATGCTTTCGACCGCACCGCTACCCGTTCCGAAGTATTTTCGGTAGATACCCCGCCGCCCACGGTCTCTGGCTCGCTGCATATCGGCCACGTTTTTTCCTATACTCACACCGATACCGTGGCCCGCTACCAGCGCATGCGCGGCAAATCGGTGTTCTACCCGATGGGCTGGGATGATAACGGCCTGCCTACCGAGCGGCGCGTTCAAAACTACTACGGGGTGCGCGGGGATGCGTCTCTCCCCTACGATCCGAATTTCGTGCCCCCGCACCAGGGCGGCGCAAAATCCATTAAGTACGCCGACCAAGTGCCCATTTCGCGGCGTAATTTCATTGAACTGTGCTGGAAGCTGTCTGAAGAAGACGAAAAGCAATTCGAAGCCCTGTGGCGCTACCTGGGGCTGTCCGTGGACTGGAAGCAGAATTACCAGACTATCGGAGAGAAAGCCCAGAAGGTAGCCCAAACCGCGTTCCTGCGTAACCTCGCGCGCGGGGAGGCTTACCAGGCGCAGGCCCCGGGCCTGTGGGATATTACCTTCCAAACCGCGGTGGCGCAGGCCGAGCTCGAGGCCCGCGATTATCCGGGTGCCTATCATGCCCTGGCTTTCCACGGTGCGAGCGGCGACGTCGTCATCGAAACCACCCGCCCGGAGCTGCTGCCCGCCTGTGTGGCCCTCATCGCGCACCCTGATGACACCCGCTACCAGCCCCTCTTCGGGACCACGGTGCGCGTGCCGATTTTCGATATGGAAGTTCCGGTGCTCGCCCATCCCAAGGCGGAAATGGACAAGGGCGCCGGTATCGCCATGTGCTGCACCTTCGGCGATGTCACGGACGTGGAGTGGTGGCGGGAATTGCAGCTGCCGCTACACAATGTGCTTGGTAAGGACGGACGCCTGGTGCGCGATACCCCCGAGTGGATCACCTCGGAGGCCGGGCGCGCCATGTACGCGGAGATGGCCGGGAAAACCACCTTCTCCGCTCGCAAGGCACTGGTGGAAAAACTCAAGGAAACCGGGGAAATGATCGGCGATGAGAAGCCGACCATGCGTAAGACCAACTTCTTTGAGAAGGGCGATAAGCCGCTCGAAATTGTTACCTCACGCCAGTGGTACATCCGTAACGGCGGGCGTTCCCACGTGGAAGAAAATGGTAAGGAGCTGCGCGATAACCTCATTGAAGCCGGCAACAAGCTGGCTTTCCACCCCGATTTCATGCATGTGCGCTACGACAACTGGGTCAAGGGGCTCAACTCTGACTGGCTTATCTCGCGCCAGCGTTTCTTCGGGGTGCCGATTCCGGTGTGGTACGAGATTTCGGAGAACGGCGAAGTGAAGTACGACGCCGTCATTACCCCGGAGGAATCCAGCCTTCCCGTGGATCCTTCCAGTGATGTGCCAGCAGGCTATACCGAAGATCAGCGCGGTAAGCCGGGCGGCTTCGCCGGGGAAACCGATATTTTGGATACCTGGGCCACATCGTCGCTCTCCCCGCAGATCGCCGGGGGGTGGCTCACCGATGAGGATCTTTTCGAGCGCGTGTATCCCATGGATGTGCGCCCGCAGGGTCAAGACATTATCCGTACCTGGCTCTTCTCCACCGTGGTGCGCGCGCACCTGGAATTCGGGGAGTTGCCCTGGAAGCACGCCACGATCTCCGGGTGGATTCTGGATCCAGACCACAAGAAGATGTCCAAGTCCAAGGGCAATGTGGTGACCCCTATGGATCTGCTGGTGCGGCACGGTGCGGACGCGGTGCGCTACTGGGCTGCCTCCGCGCGCCTGGGCGTGGACGCAGCTTTCGACGAAAAGCAAATGAAGGTGGGGCGCCGTCTGGCCATGAAGGTGCTCAACGCCTCGAAGTTTGCGCTGGGCATGGGCGGGGAAGGTTCACCGGTCTGCCTGGATGCTTCCCGCGTGACCGAGCCGATTGATCGGGCCCTGCTGGCCGATCTGGCACGTGTGGTGGAGGAAGCCACCACCGCTTTTGAGGCTTTTGATCACACCCGCGCTCTGGAAGTGGCCGAAACGGCCTTCTGGACCTTCTGTGATGATTACTTGGAGCTGGTCAAGGACCGCGCCTATTCGGATACGCCGGAGGCGGAGAGCGCCCGGGTGACGCTGGCGATTGCGGTGGATACCTTCCTGCGCTTGCTGGCACCCTTTATCCCCTATGCCACCGCCGAGGTGTGGAGCTGGTACCGTACCGGCTCGGTGCACCGGGCGGCGTGGCCGGAGGCGGCGCCGCTGCGCGAGGCGGCAGGTTCCGGGAATGCGGAGCTGCTCGAGGTGGCCGGTCAGGCACTCACGGTGCTGCGCGGCGTGAAATCCGCGGCGAAGGTGTCACAGCGCACCAGTTTCGCACGGGTGGAGCTGCGCGGTAATACCGCCCTGCTCGAGGAGGTGCGCGCGGACCTGGTGCGCGCCGCCCACGTGCGCGGGGAGCTCCGTTTCACGCCGGGTACGGAGGCCGGCGAGCAGATCACCATCGGTGATTACGAGCTGGATGAGCCGGAGCCGAAGCGGAAGTAGCGTCGCAAGCACAACGGCGCGAAGGCGCAGCGCTCCACATAGCGTGGCGCGCGATTGAGTGAATCCTGGTGGCGGGTCTGCGAAAGCAGGCCCGCCACTTCACGTACATGAGAAGATTCTCATGATTGTTTCCTGGCCCCGTCATCTCGCTCCGGTGTACTTAGGGACATGACAACTCGTGTGAAATTTCTTGCCGTACTTCTCGGGCTGGCGCTCCTCGGTTTCTTGGGGATGCAGCTTGCCCACGCCGTGAGCGGGAGCGGCCCCCAGTCCGTGGGCCCCGCCGTCACCGTCACGGTGCCGTCCTCCCCGTCCGCTGGCGCCACTGGTGCTGGCAGCACCGCGTCGGCTTCTTCGCCCACGGAGCGCCCGCCGCTTAACAACGCACAGCGCGCCACCCTGCGCAGTCTTTTGGTTGATGTAGCCGAAAATGCGCACCTGTTCACCGATGATGCCCCAAATAGTACGACGACGCCGCCCGCGGGCACTGCCCCGTCCCCCGCTAACGTCGCCCCGGCACCGGCCCCAGTTCCCGCCCCGGCGGCTCCGGCACCCGCGCCGCAGCGGGTAGCACCGGCTCCCGCGCGCCCCGCACCGCCCCAGTACTCCGATAATGACTGGGACGATGATGACGCGGATGACGATGATTGGGATGATAACGACGATGACGACTGGGACGATGAGGATGACGACTAGACCAGTCGCACACCTCGGCACTACCGCCTGAGCTAGCAGCCCCGTTCCTTCGCTGAGAAGGCCCCGCTGCCTTAGCTCAGGCGGTAGCCCATTCCGCGCACCGTTTCGATACGGTCCCGCCCGATTTTCCCACGCAGATAACGCACGTACACATCCACCACGTTGGAACCGGGATCGAAATCGTAGCCCCAGACCCGGGAGAGGAGTTGCTCGCGGGAAAGCACCTGCCCCGGGTGGCGCATAAAGGTTTCCAGCAGGGTAAATTCGCGGGCGGAGAGCTCCACCTGTTTCCCGCCCACGTGGGCGTGGTGGGAGAGTAAATCCAGGATGATACCGCCGTGGGAAAGCTGAGTAGCGGAGCTAGCTGGTGCCGGGGTGGCTGCGGCGTCGCGCAAACGCAAACGGATACGCGCGAGCAGTTCTTCGAAAGAAAAAGGCTTCGCCATGTAATCATCGGCCCCGCCCTCGAGCCCGGCTACGCGGTCCGTCACGGAGGTGCGGGCGGTGAGGAGAATAACCGGAGTGTCCAGGCCTTGCCCGCGCAGGCGCTCGAGCACCGCGAAACCGTCAATATCCGGCAGGCCAATATCCAAAATAATAAGATCGAAAGGAGTGTGAACAGCCAGCTCAACGGCCTGCGCACCGCTTGACGCGGTGGTGGAAGTGTAGCCGGCGGCTTTCAGGCCCTTCGCAATAAAGCGGGCAATGCGCTCTTCGTCCTCGACGATGAGGATGGTGCTCATCATGCTCCCTTCTCCGCTTGTGAGGCTATCACGAACCTCGGTAAACACTGGGCAAACTCAAGGTGAATACGGAGCCCTCCCCCACCCGTGAGCGCACCGTGACTTCCCCACCGTGGGCCCGGGCGATGGAGCTAACAATCGCGAGTCCGAGCCCGGAGCCTTCCGAACGCCCGGTATTACGCCCACGCGCAAAACGCTCCATAATACGTTCGGTATCCTCCGGGGCGATCCCGCACCCGGCGTCTTCCACCGTGAAACTCACCCGACCCGCTACCACGCTTGAGGAAATCTCCACCGGGGTGCCTTCGTCGGAGTATTTGACCGCGTTCGCTGCTAATTGCAGCACCGCTTGGGTGATGCGCTCCGGGTCCAGGTACGCCTGCCCGCTGGCCACGGCGCCCAGGTTCCAGGCTCGCGGGCCCAGTCCGGTGGCTTTATCGAAGATCCGCTCCGTGAGCGCGGCTATATCAACCTCGCGGGGCACCACAAAATCGGATCGTTCGGCCTTCGCGAGGGTGAGTAAATCTCCAACCAGCGAATTCATGCGGTCGAGTTCTTCGAGGGCGAGGGCGCGGGTATCCGCGGCGTCGCTCGGATCGTTGGCATCCATGAGCTCCAGGTGCCCGCGCACGATCGTGATGGGGGTGCGTAGCTCGTGCCCGACGTCGTCTAAAAGTTGGCGCTGATCGGCATCCATGGTTTCCAGGGAATCGAGCATGGTATTCATCGCCGTTGATAACCGCGCCAGGTCGTCGCGCCCTTCCACCGGGACCCGCCGGGACAAATCCGCATTGGCGGTAATATTTTCGGCCGTGGCGCGCAGTTGCTCCACGGGGCGCAGCAGCTGACCCACCAGTCGCCAGGCAATGGCGACGACGCCGATGACGGCCACCAGGTAGACCACTGCCAGCACCGTCATGAGATTCCAGATACGGGCACTGATGACGTCAAGAAGGTAGACGTGCACGAGCGCGCCGGGCTGCGAGTCGGAAAACTGCACCGGCACCACGATATAGCGGTATTCGCGCTGGGCTCCCGCGTAGGTTCCCATCGTTATCTCCCTGCTGCGAGTAAGCGGGAGAAGATGGCGCACCAGTCCGGTGTCTTCCTCGGGGCGCACCGGACTGGTATCGCCGCCCACCCAGGCGACTCTCCCATCCACAATCCCCATTTCCCCTTCGGCTTCGGAGAGGACGGTGCGCGAGAGATAGGTTTCGATGAGCTGGGATGGCCCGGCGAAGGGCTGCCCAGTTTCCGGATCGACTCCGTTTTCGGCCAGCACCCGAAATTCGTCCGCCACCCGCACCAGCGTGGCATCCACCTGGGCGCGCCACATGCGGCTTTCGGTGAGGACGACGGCGACGCCGGTTGCCGCCAGCACGACCGCGACGAGCGCGACCATGGTGGCGGCAATCCGAAAACGAATCGTAATAGGACGTGATGTCACATTGTTTCCCGTTCGACGGCGGCGGGCGGGAGCGGCACGGTGTGCACGCCCGTTCGTTCCAGCTTATTCCATTCACTGGCTTTTCCGCGTATTTCTAGCCAGATCGCACGCACCGTGGCGGCGCTCATCATCCAGGAGAAGGGGAGCCACAGGGGTAGGGCGGGAAGGAGGCGCAGGTCGCGCCAGGCACGATCCAAGATCAGGGAAAGCACCGTTACTCCCAGCGCCATTACCAGTCCCGCTCCCACCAGTACATTCATCCAGTGCGGGGCCGCACCGCTGAGTGCTGCCACCGCCCACACCGCGAGGGTGGCGACCTGGAGCACCGGGGCAACAAGGAGCGAGAAAAGATTGATGGGCAGGTAGGCATCAATGGGGCGCCGCCACGGGGAGGTAAGGCGGGAGCGGTGGATGCGGGCGGTCTGGATGAGGCCGCGTTGCCAGCGCACTCGCTGTTTCCACAGTGCGGGCAGGGTGGCGGGAACTTCGGCCAGCACCAGGGCATGGGGCGCAAATTCCACGTCCCAGCCGGCGAAGTGGATCCGCCAGGTGAGCTCGAGATCCTCCCCCAGGGTATCTTCCCGGAAGCCTCCTACCCGGCGCACCGCATCAGCGCGGAAGGCCCCGGAATTTCCTGCCACGATGGGGAGCATTCCCACCAGTGCCAGGGCACGGCGCGTCATGCCGGTTCCGACGTGGGTCATGAGGGCAAGCAGCGCAGTGAGGGGACCGGTGATATTGACCGGCTGGTCATTCCCGCATACGGCGCCTACACCGGGGCGGCGGAACCCTGCCAGGAGCTCCGGAATGGTGGTGGGGGTGAAGAGTCCGTCAGCATCCACGAAGATAAGGATCTCCCCGGTGGCGTGGGCAATACCGAGATTCAGGGCGCTACCTTTGCCACCGTTCGGCTTGCTGAGGAAGGTGACGCGCGGATCGCTGGTAAACGGTGCGGCAACGGCGGCGGTGGCATCGGTGGAACCATCATCGACGACGATCACTTCCAGACGCCGCCAGCCGGTGGCGAGGATGGAGCGCAGGCAGGCGCCGAGTACCACTTCCTCGTTGTAGGCCGGGATAATCACCGAGACTTTGGTGTGTGCACCATAGAGTGGGCGGGGCTGCTGACGCAGCTCCCCCAAGATGGCAGCCGGGTACATCATCCAGGTCACCGCGGTGAGGATGAGGGTGGGTACGGCAAGAATGAGAAGCAGGGTGGTCATGCCGTCACCTCGACCGTGCCGCGGGGTGCTGAAGCAGGCTCCGCGGGTGTGTAAGCCTCCAGGAGCGCGTCCAGTAATTCGGGGGCGTGGGCGCTATGCGCACCGAAGCGGGCATTGATTTCGATGAGGGCGGGGCGGCCGTGGGTATCGCGGCGGATATCCACATCTGCCGCGCCGCTCAGGCCCACCACCCGCGCCGCCGCGAGCGCCAGCTCGGCTACATCCGGGGCATTCACGCGCCGAACCCCGGTCGCGTTTCCGTGCTGCCCGGAGGCCAGACTGGTTTTTTCTAGTACGACGACGGTGGGGCGACGCCGCGCACCGTCCCGCGCACCGTCCCGCGCACCGTCCCGCGCGCCGCTTCCTGCACCGTTCACCGCCCCGTCGCGCGGCGAACTTCCTGCGACGGGCAGGTAGAGCTGCGCGCAGTATTCGGTGCCGGGCAGGAAAGCGGAGACCATCTCGGTATCGCGCAGTGGCGTAGCGGGTGGGAATGTTGTTTCCAGGCGCACCCCGCGCCCGCCGCGTGCCACCCGCGGGCGTACCACGTAGGGGAAGCCGAGCCAATAAGCGCCTTCCTCGGTGAGGGTGGGAGCCTCCAAACTGCGGGGCACGGCCAGGCCGCTACTCTCCGCTACTCGGTGAGTGAGCCATTTATCGGCGGCAATCGCCACCGCGGCTGTGGGGGCTACCGCGATGCGGGCGCGGTGGAGCAGCGCGGTGCGCAGCGGTGCGAGGACGGAGAGTTCTTCATCCACGGTGGGGATGAGGAGGTCAATCGAGTATTCCTCGCAGATGGCGGCCAGCGCGCTCACAAACTCCGGGGCCGTGGCCGGCGGGCATTGCAGGATTCTCAGGCCGTCGGGGCGGGGACGGGGAGCCATATCGACGCCGAGCACTGGAACCCCGCGCTCCCACAGCTGGGTGAGGAGGGAGGAACCGGCTGGGCCGCTGGCCCCGGTAACGAGCACGCGCGGGCGGGAACTGAGAGGAGAATGATTCATCATGATGGTCCTTATAGGTAAGAGAAGGAGAGAACGGGGCAACGGGACGGTGCGACGGTGCGACGGTGCTCGCGGCACGGGCACCAGCAACGGCGCAGGAACGGGGCAACGGTGCCCGCGGCGCGCGCAGGCATGGAGCGCCAGCGCCCAGGGCGCAGGCACGCACCCGGGCTGAGAGCACGCCACGAAGATTTAGAGCACACCCCGGAAAGCGGGAATACGCATCGCCTCAAAAGCTTCAGCGGCCTCCATTTTGGCTTGTTCGCCCCGGAAATTAGCTTTGGCGGTGAGCACGTCGCCGGCCATATACGGCTTGTCCATCTGGTCGGCGTGGATGGCCACCCCGGCGCTTTTCACCCCGGTGTAATCGGTGATATCCACGAAGACCTGCGGGGAAAAGCTCGCGGTGGCGGAGGGTGATTCGTAGCAGAGAATCGCCGGGTGGCGCCGCCCGGCCCGCATGGTGGCGCGGTGCACGGCGGTATGATCCTGGTGCTGGTCATGGGCCGAATGCGTGAAAATAATATCCGGATTGAGGGTGCGGATTTTTTCTTCGATAGCACCGGTGAGGGTATTTTCATGCTCGGCTAGGCGGGTATCGGGCAGGCCGAGGGTGCGCAGCGAGGTCACCCCGAGGAAAGTACCGGCGCGCTGGGCCTCCCCGGCCCGCTCCCCGGCATCGCCTCCCACCGCACCGTCCGCGGCCACGATGGCATGAATCTCATGCCCCGCATCCGCCAAGCGCGCCAAGGTACCCCCGCAGGCTAATTCCAGGTCATCGGGATGCGCTCCGACGGCGAGGATACGGCGCGTAGGCGCCGCCGCCCCCACCGGAATCCAGCCGCTGATAAGAAGAACAAGCTGGGTGGCCAGCGCCGCGACGGAGCCCAGGCTCACCCACCGTTCTAGGTTCCCGGGCGCATTCCCGCCCAGCAAAGCGATATTAGCCGGGACGAGGAGGAAAGCACTCCCCAGCGTGAAAAGCTGGAGAGCCCGGAAGGCGCGGATGCGTCGTCGTACCGAAGTTTCGAGAAGGACAACGGATAGTGCCGTTACGAGAAGGAGCACGGCAAGCAGAGCATTCATGGAGATCGTCATGGCTCCAGTGTTCCGCCCCGTGTTAATATCGCGGTGAGGAGGTGATGAGAACTCTCTCATCGCGCCTCCACCCCCGTTTCCCGCGCGTGCCGTACACTTTACTTACTCACGCGTAACCTTGAGGAGAATCATGGCCGAAATCGAGCGGACTGAAGTTTTCACTCCCGGAAAGATTCATATCACCGATGAAATGACGATTCCGTGGGTTTTCCGTAATATCGCACGCGAACAGCCCGAGCGCACCGTGGTGGCGCGCAAGGCCTCGTTGGGGCAATGGGTGCCGGTGGCGTGGCGGACTTTCGAATCCGAGTATCGCGCGCTGGCACGCGGTTTTATCGCGATGGGCGTCCAGCCCGGGGATCGTATCGCGCTCATGTGCCACACCCGCTACGAATTCTGCGTGGTGGATTTCGCGCTGTGGTCCATCGGTGCGATGGCCGTGACCGTGTACGAAACCGATTCCACGGAGCAGGCTCGCTGGATTGTGGAGGATGCGCACTGCCGCTTCGCCGTCGTCGAAAACCAGCAGATGGCCGCGGTTATGGCGCCGTTCCGGTCCGATTTTGATTTCTTCACCGATATTTTCGTTATTTCTGATGATGACCTGGCCCGGATTTCCGCGCGCGGCACCATGGATCTCGACGCTGAGATTGACCGCCGTATCGATGCGATGCATGCCGACGACGAAGCTACCGTCATCTACACCTCTGGCTCGACAGGCCGGCCTAAGGGCGTGGTGCTCAGCCACCGTAACCTGCTGCACGTCGTTATTAACGGGCCGCTGGATGATAATCTCGCCCCGATCCTCTCCGGCGAGAAGCGCACTCTGCTCTTCCTCCCCATGGCCCATGTTTTCGCGCGTTTCATTAATCTGGTGGCCTTCTACGCGGGTAATACCATCGGGCACTGCCCCGATACCCACAACCTCGTTGAAGATATGAAGTCTTTCAAACCGCATTATATTTTGGCGGTGCCGCGCGTTTTCGAGAAGATTTACAACGCGGCGGATGCCCAGTCCACCGGCGTGAAGCAAAAGATTTTCCGCTACTACGCGAAAGTGGCGATCGCCTATTCACGGGCCCTCGATAGCGCGGCCGGGCCTTCGCTGGCGTTGCGGGCCCAGCATGAAGTGGGCGAACGCCTGGTCTACTCCAAGATTAAGGAAATTACCGGCGGGAACCTCGAGAATGTGATTTCGGGTGGCGCGCCGCTGGGGGCACGGCTCGGGCATTTCTTCCGCGGCATCGGAATTAATATTTTTGAAGGCTACGGCGCAACGGAAACGTCCGCACCGACCACGGTGAATCGCTTCAACCACCAGCGGATCGGTTCGGTGGGTCCGGCCTATCCCGGCTGCCACGTGGCTATTGATACCGACGGCGAAGTGCTCGTCAAGGGCGATCACGTTTTCCACAAGTACCTGAATAATCCGGAAGAAACCGCCAAGGCGTTTACCGAGGATGGCTGGTATCGCACCGGGGACCTCGGCAAAATCGAAGATGGCTTCGTGTGGATTACCGGGCGAAAGAAGGAACTTATTGTGACCGCCGGCGGGAAGAACGTCTCCCCCGCAATCCTGGAGGACCGCCTGCGCGGCCACCCGCTTATTTCGCAGGTGGTCGTGGTGGGTGATCAGCGGCCTTTCGTGGGTGCGCTCATCACTCTGGATGCGGAGATGCTTCCCATCTGGCTGAAGAATAAGAATCTGCCGGCCATGTCTGTATCGGAAGCAGTGCACGATCCGCAGATTATCGCCTCGGTGGATCGCGCCATTAAGCGCACCAACGAAGCGGTCTCCCGCGCGGAATCCATCCGTAAATTCGTTATTCTGCCCATTGATTTCACGCCGGAGAACGGCTATCTCACCGCTTCCCTCAAGGTGAAGCGGACCGCGGTGCTCCGTGATTTTGCTACCGTGATCGGGCGCGATATTTACGGGGATAAGGGCGATAAGAACCGCGATTAGCGCATAGTTCGGCTGGGAACGGGGCGTGGGCTACGTTAGTCCACGCCCCGATTCGTTTCTCCCTGTGTTGTGCAAAACTAGTTTGCACCTTCATCGTTAGCTTCACGCTCAACGCGCGCAGGATGAACAACGCCGTCATCCTGAACAACGCCGTCATCCTGAACAACGCGAGAAGCGCGGGAAGCACGGGAAATACGCTGGTGATCCTCGACCGCGCGCGAGGTGATGACATTGTGCACCCGCACCGCGAAATCGGGATCCAGCCCGGCCCCGCGCGCCAGCTCAGCAATGCGAGCATGTTGGACGCCCTCGCGAGCCATATCGCGGGCGGGAAGCCGGTAGTGGTCCTTGAGGCGCCCCACGGCATCGGTGACCTGCTTGCGTTGCCCCAGCAGCTCAATGAGCTGGGCATCTAAAACGTCCAAGCGTGCCCGCAAGGCCCCGAGCTCAGCGGCACAGCGCTCCTGCTGCGCCGTGCCCGCATCCGCGCCATCGGCACCCGGAGCACCCGGAACACTCCCCACGTCTACCGCGCAGCGCTCCGCTTCCGATTCCGGGGTACCCCGCGTCTCTCCGCCGCCCACTAGGCGCTCTTCCGTTGCGCCGCGGAAACAATCTCCACGGGCGCGCCGTCGGTGACCGCCGCGCGGGTCACAATCACTTCCCGCACATCTTTCCGGGAAGGCACATCAAACATGGCCGGGCCGAGCACCCGCTCCATAATGGAGCGCAGCCCGCGCGCCCCGGTGCCCCGTTCCATTGCTTCACGCGCCATGGCGCGCAGCGCCTCGTCCTGGAAGGTCAGGCGCACCCCGTCCAGCTCAAACATGCGGGTGTACTGCTTGACGAGGGCATTGCGCGGCTCGGTGAGGATCTGCACCAGGTCGTCTTCGCCCAGGGCTTCCACCGTGGCAATAACGGGCAGGCGCCCCACCAGCTCCGGGATGAGGCCGTATTTGTGGAGGTCCTCCGGGGTGACCTGCGAGAGCATATCCGAATGGGCGTCGGCGTCGTGCAATTGTGCCCCGAAGCCGATACCGTGGCGTCCAACGCGAGTGGAAATAACATCCTCCAAACCCGCGAAAGCTCCGGCGCAAATAAAAAGAATATTCGAGGTGTTGATCTGGAGGTATTCCTGCTGGGGGTGCTTGCGCCCGCCCTGCGGCGGCACCGCCGCGACCGTCCCCTCCACGATTTTGAGGAGCGCCTGCTGCACGCCCTCCCCCGATACGTCGCGGGTAATGGAGGGATTTTCAGATTTGCGGGTGATTTTATCGATTTCGTCGATGTAAATAATGCCGGATTCGGCTTTTTTCACGTCATCCCCGGCCGCCTGCACGAGCCGTAATAAAATATTCTCCACGTCTTCACCCACGTACCCGGCTTCGGTAAGCGAGGTGGCATCGGCAATCGCGAAGGGCACATCAAGCATGCGCGCCAGCGACTGGGCAAGGTACGTTTTCCCAGTTCCGGTGGGTCCGAGCAATAAAATATTGGATTTGCCGAGCTCAACGGTATCTTCCCCGTCGGCGGGGCGCGGCGCCGCTTTCGCGCGCAGCCGCTTGTAGTGGTTGTACACGGCGACGGCGAGCGTACGCTTCGCGGCATCCTGCCCCACCACATACTCATTCAAAAACGCGTAAATATCGGCGGGAACGGGGAGCTCGTTCGGGGAGAAACCATCGTTTTCTTTCCCGAATTCCTCGGCGATAATCTCATTGCACAGCTCGATGCATTCATTGCAAATATATACACCCGAACCGGTAATAAGTTTCTTCACCTGGCGTTGGGTTTTCTGGCAGAACGAACACTTGAGAGCTTCTGCTGCATCAACGGTCGCCATGTTCCTCCTTGCCTCGCGGCCGCGCCGTACGCGCGCCTTCCCTATTCCACCGCATCTGCGCCCAAAGGTCACGTTCCCACGCGGGGCGCCAGGTCAGTGAGATGTACGACGACGCAGCTCCCGCGCCGTGCCCCGCCGCCCCATGCACGTGAGCGGGCAGGAGCACTCGGCCCCTACCCGCCCATGATACGCGCTACCGCCCGAAGCTACAGCCCTGAGCACGAGCGCGAGAATCGCATTAACCGTTGGTTACGACATCCGCATTTTTACGCGATTCGAGCACGTTATCCACCAGGCCGTAATCCTTGGCCTGCTGGGCGGTGAGGATCTTATCGCGCTGGATATCCGCCCGCACCTCATCGGGAGACTTCCCGCTGTGGTGGGCCAGGGTATTGACGAGCCATTCCGTCATGCGGTCGAGCTCATCAGCCACGATGGAAATATCCGTGGCCTGGCCTTGCATGCCCTCCATTGCCGGCTGGTGGATGAGCACCCGGGCATTGGGGAGCGCCAGGCGCCGCCCCGGTGAGCCGGCCGCCAGCAGCACCGCCGCCGCGGAAGCCGCCTGGCCCAGACACACGGTCTGGATTTGCGGCTTAATATACTGCATCGTGTCGTAGATAGCGGTGAGCGCGGTAAAAGAACCACCCGGGGAGTTAATGTACATGGTCACCGGGGAGTTCGGGTCCATCGATTCGAGGACGAGCAGCTGCGCCATCACATCGTCGGCCGAAGCGTCATCTACCTGCACCCCGAGGAAAATAATGCGATCCTCGAAAAGCTTGGTGTAGGGGTTGGAGCGCTTGTACCCGTAGGGGGTGCGTTCTTCGAAATCGGGAAGCACGTAGCGGTTGGAGGGCATCGGGCCCGCGCTACCATGGCCGAAACCGGCGCTGGGTACGTTACCAGCTCCGGGAACGGAACCAGCACCGTAGGCGGCCATCATAGCGGGCAGGTTACCCGCGGCTCGGAAATTCATCGTCATGAGAGCTCCTCCCCCGCGTGGCTGGCTTCGAGTGCGCCGTCGTTATTATCGCTATTCGGCTTCTTGAGCATGACCTGCGAGTTGGAAATAATGTGGTCCACGAAGCCGTATTCCAGTGCTTCCTGGGCGGTGAACCAGTGGTCGCGTTCGGAATCTTCCAGGATCTGTTCCAGCGACTTACCGGTGTGCTTGGCATTGAGCCCGGCCAGTTCTTCTTTCATCTGCAAGATGAGGTTGGCATTGATGCGAATATCAGCGGCCACCCCGCCGGCGCCGCCCGAAGGCTGGTGCATAAGGACGCGGGTGTGCGGGGTGATATAACGCTTGCCCTTCGTGCCAGCTGAGAGCAGGAATTGACCCATGGAGGCTGCCATGCCCATCGCTACCGTTACAACATCCGGCTGAACATACTGCATGGTGTCAAAAATGGCCATACCCGCGGTGACCGAGCCACCCGGAGAATTAATGTACAGGTAAATATCGCTCTCCGGATCCTCCGCGGCAAGGAGCATCATCTGGGCGCAAATCTGATTCGCATTATCATCGCGAACTTCCGAGCCGAGCCAAATGATTCTTTCCTTGAGGAGGCGCTGGTAAACAGCATCGCCGAATGCTGAAGGCTGGTTATTATCCCGGCCTTCCATGCGAGGTGATGTGGTCACGGTTTTCCTTCCTCGGAACCTCCACGCGGAGATTCCATACTCGTATGCGACTTTAACGCCCGCGGGCCGCCGTGATCATCCTGGCTCGAGACTTTTTCGCTGATGGCGCATGGTTGGCGCTGTCACTGTGACACGGGGCGACGGCGCCCACGGTGCCACGGAGCATGACGGCGCCATCACGCCGCGCGCCAGCATGGCGGCGCAGCGTTACGGTGCCACGCGCCAGTGCCCCGTCACGGCGCCGCAACCGAGAAAATGAGCGGGAGGGCGGCGAGCTGATACTCGCTGCCCTCCCGCTGGAAAGGTGGCTAACTACTAGCCGCTGCTAGTGAGCCGCTAGCGATTGACGGCCGGGCGGTCAGCGCCCGCCCCGGTCCAGTCACCGGCGAGGAACACATCGCCGGCGCGGCCGAAGCCGAAGCTGGCCACCGCGACGCCCTCGCCCACGTTCTCACGCAGGTGCCAGATATTGCCGCGGACCACGCCGATGCCGTCCACGCCGTCCCCGTTCCAGTCGCCGGCAAGGAATACATCGCCGGGCCGGCCGTAGGAGGAGGTGAACTTCGCCTGGGTGTCCGCGAAGGACGCCTGGGCGAAAACAGTGTTCCCGCGGCGCACCGCGAGTTCATCGCGCCCGTTGCCATCCCAGTCACCGGCCACCATCTGGTCGCCGTGGCGCCCGAAGGAAACCGAGGCCGTGTGGTTGCCACCGGCTAGGTCATCGCGCACGTACACCGTGTTGCCGCGGCGCACCCCGATGGTGTCCTTGCCGTCCCCGTTCCAGTCGCCGATAACGATCTCGTCATCCGCGCGGCCGAAGGAGAATTGCAGCTGGGCATTGCCGGTGGCGGCATTGGTGAGCAGGAAGGTATTGCCGCGGCGCACCCCGGGGGTGTCCACGCCATCGCCGTCCCAATCGCCCACAAAGATAGTTTCGCCAGCGCGACCGTAGCTGGTCACGTGATCGGCGTTGCCGCCGGCCAGAGCAGTGGAGCTGAAGAGCAGATTGCCCCGCGGCGCCGCCGGCTTGCTCGGCTCTTCACTCGGCTTATCGCCCGGTTCGGTCCCCGGCGTGCTCGGCTCCGTGCCCGGTTCCGTAGGCTCCGTGCCCGGTTCCGTAGGCTCCGTGCCCGGCTCCGTCGGCTCCACGCTCGGCTCCGCACCCGGTTCTTCACCGCCGGGCTGCTCGCCACCCGGGGTTTCCCCGGCGCGCGCGGTCAGCCACTTGCTGGAGTCCAGCGGTTCGCCCACGAGGCGGACTTCACCGATGCAGCCCTGGAAGCCAGATTCACGCACGCCGGCGTAGGAGCCCGCCCCGAGGACCCACGGCAGGCCCTGGGTGCCCACACCCACGGTGCCCGGCGAATTACGCAGCACCGGTACCCCATCCACGTACATGGTGGTCATCTTGGTCTCCGGATCATTGACCACCGCGAGGTGGAGCCACTGATCACGCGAAACAATCTCACCGGACCAGGCCGAGGATTCGGCCGGGGTGGGCTTCTGGGAATCCACGAAGGAGAACTGGATTTCCGCCAGGTTCGACATCGCCCACGCGAAGGGTGGTTCCTCGCCCTCGGTGTTGTTGTAGCCGGCGATATTCTGACGCTGGCCATCGCGGGAAAGCCAGGCCATCCAGGCATTGTTCTTGTTGTCGAACTTCGGGGAGATCTTGATGAAGGTTTCGAAGGTGAAACCGTTCTCGAAGGTCTCGTTATTGACGGCGGCATCGGCGGCGGTCACGAAGTTATTCCAGCGTGCGTTATCACGCCCACCATTGGCGAAGCACACCGCACCGGCATTGGCCGAGAGCGGATGGTGGTCACGGGTCCATACGACGTCGCCCTCTTCGGCTCCCTTGGAACCGGGCTGGTCCAGCGGGGCCCGGGTGAAGTTATCCCCACCCACGGCATCCACGATGGCTTCACCCACGGCAACCGGGGTGCCTTCGGCCTTATCCACCGGCATCTTCCAGTGGGCCACGGTGCTCTCCACCTTCGGGTAGTCCTCCGCGCCGCTCGGGGCGGTGGGGGTCACCTGGGTCGGTGCATCGTAGCTGGCAAGCCACTCGCGCAGCTGCGGCGTCGTCAAAGAAGCCTTCGTATCAGCGATCACGAGGTTCGGGAAACGTTCGGCGAAGTTGAAGTCAAGCTCGAAAGTTTGGCCCGCACCGTTAAGGATCGCCTGGTCGTCAGGAACAAGGGTGTCCTTGGCCTTCGTCATCACCCAGGGCGAGAAGGAGGTCTGGTAGATCTTGTTACCCGGCAGGTCGAATTCCACCATGCCCATGTAGCCGTTTCCGCCCATGTAGGCCATCTGGTAGTCCATGAGGACCTGGTAGACGGGGTGTCCGGCGTCGTTCGTGCGCGTCCAGGTGGTCGCGCCGTGATGGTGGCCGTTGAAGGTAAGGAACACCTGATCGTGGTTGCGGATGAGCTTATTCCACACCTTTTCACCGAACTCGGTGGCGAGCGGGGTCACGCCATCGCCCTCCACGTTAATAAGCTGATGCGAATTAATAATCGTGGGGGTGGTGGGATGCGCGTCGAGCACATCGGATGCCCATTGCAGCGCGTCATCCTGGGCCTGCCAGGACAGGTTCATGACCAGGAAATCTTGGCCATTGACTTTGAGAATGTGGTATTCGTGTGCTCCGGAAGGATCGCGTTCCACGAAAGTGGAGTTCTTGGCGGCGCGCTCAGCCCCGAACCATTCCTTGTAGGTGCCGTAGCCAACCGGATCGGTATCCGAGGCATCGGCCCCGACGTCGTGATTACCGGCAAGAATCGAGTAGGGATGCCCCGCGTCCTCGAGAATCTTCATGGCCTTATCGGCAATTTCCCACTGCTGGGGGTGGTTGTACTGGTCCACGATATCGCCCAGGTGCATGGACATCTTAATGCCATACTTCTCAGCGTTCTGCGCGATCCAGGAGGTCTGAGCGGAGAAGGGTTCACTGCCGTACATGGCACCGAATTGGTTACCGGTTTCCTCCGTGGCGTAGCGCGAGTAGAACTGGGTGTCCGGGATGACGCCGAGCGCGAAGTTCGACAGCGGGGTCTTTTCTTCCGCCCCGCCGGTGCCGTCCTCGCCGGTGCCGTCCTGCGGGGTACCCGCCAGCGGGTTGCCTTCCGCGTCGAGGTACACGGTGAACTGCCCGGAGAGCAGTTCGCGGCGTTCCACCTTTTCCACCTCGTAGTTATTATCGAGGATCGGGAAGAGCGAGATGGGGGTCATGACCATTTCGGCGGCCGGCTTCACTCCGGAATCGAGGGCCGGGCCGGCGTAGGGGTTGATCTTAATATCGAGGTGCCCGTAGTGCTTGCCGCCCGAGATGAGCTTCTTCACGCCCGCCTCGTTGGTCTTCCACATTTCCGGTTCGTTGGCCTGCGCCATCCACACGGAGTGGGAGTTGAAACGCAGCGGTTCGTAGGCACCGTTCTCCCCCGTCTTGACCATCTTTTCGCCGCGCAGGCCGTCGGAGGCTACCCCGACGTCCCAGTGGTACACGCCCACTCCGTCGCCGGCTTCGTCCACGTAGGATGCCTGGAACATTTCGTCATGGCCGGAGAAAACGGAGGCCACATTGTACTTTTCGAAAAGCGGCTGGAGGTGGCGCATGGGCACACCCGGCTGCTGATCGGGGAACTTGTGACCCATCGGGGTGCCGTGCACACCGTTGGAGTAGGCCACATGGTGGTACTGCACGATAATGATCTGGCCCTTGGCGCGGGCATCAGCCAGCTGCTTTTCGAGCCAGCGGTACTGATCCGAGCCGGGCATAAAGCTGGGCTGATCCACCGAATCGGGAGCCGCATCCGGGCCCCACCAGCCGGCCGCCACGGACTTCGGGAAGTCCCGCGCGTATTCCTCGTACGGGAAAACGCCCTGGGTGTCGGTCCCGAGCTGAGCGGCGGTAATGCCTTCGTCATTACCCTCGATCTTGGCTTCTTCCGGCATTGTCTTGGTGGTCTGATCAGTGCCGTTGGTCGAATCGAGGCTGATGATCGTTACCGGCCCCATATCGGTGCGGTGGTAGGCATCGCGCGCATTCGCGTTATCCGAACCGTTGGTATCAAATACCTGGTTGTAGGCGGCGCGCGCCCGCGCTACCGCGGTGCGATCATCCGGGCTGCCGTAGCCGTACACTTCGTGGTTGCCCAGCGAGGTGATCACCGGGATGGAATCGAGCAGCTGGCCCTTATCACCGGCGAAGTAGCGGAACCATTCGTCCCAGTGGCTTTGGGAGGAAGCGCGTTCGGCAATATCGCCGGGCAGCAGCACCAGGTCCGGCTTGGCGGCGGCGATGGCGGCGTTATTAATTTCCTGCGCCTTATCCTCGGTGAGCATGTAATTGACGGCGTACTTCCCGTTGCGGGTAGAGCCGCCAAACTTCTCATCCCAGGCCGAACCCTTGCCCGGGCGCTCTTCGGAGCCCTCGGCCAGGTTGAGGGTCTGTTCCCATTCGCGGTAGGTCACGCGCCCGATGGGATCGGTTTCGGTATCGGAGAAGGCGATGATGTGGAGCGGATCGGTGATCCCGGCCTTCCCATCGGGGAGGGTACGGAGCGTGGCGGAATGCGCGTAGCCGTCCACCGTGACCGTGTAGGTGTAGGTGGAGCTGGGCTGGAGCTCTTCCACGCGCTGGCTGTACTTATAGGGATGATCGGCGCGAATCCAGGCGCCCTGCGGTACGGACAGCGCCTTCCCGCGGCTGAGGGTGCCCTGCTTGAGTTCGTAATCCTGGTAATCGTTGACCGGGTTTTGCACGCCGGCCACGGTGTAGGTGCGCCCTTCGGCGGGCAGGCCCGGGCCGCTGATGGTGAGAACGGCACTGTGGCCCAGTTCCGTAAACCAGTTAATCGTCATCTCGTGGGCACCGGGGCGCTGCAGGTAGGGCAGCACCCGGAAGCCGGGACGCGGATCCATGGGTTGAGTCACCCCGTCCACGACGACGGGATTCTCATTCGTAGAGGCGAGAGCCGGTGAATCGACTCCCGGGAGTACTGGCTCGGCCGCGGCTGGCACCGTGAATGCCACCCCGACCGGCACTAGCGTAGCGGCAGCTAGAGCCGCTACTGCTCGACGCACGTGTCGCATGAATATCCTTCGCTTTGAGCTAGTCGGGGCGCGGATTGGCCCGACTCGGAAACACGCGTTTCCATTGCTCAAACTATTGAATTCGCCTTAATGAGCCGTAAACGGGCTCTTAATTTAAGGAGCTTCACGTGAATATCACATTGCGGCGGGGCAACGGGGCGGACGGTGCGCGCGACGGTGCGGACGGTGCGGCGCCCCGTGGGCGCCGTGGTGGTACGACGACGGCGCAGCTGCGCTGCGCGCATACGCGTGTGGGGTGGGAGGCCGGGCCTCCCACCCCACACGCCCACCAGGTTAGCGGGCAGCTAGTGTTACTTCCCGAATTAGCCGAGGAGCTCCTCGAGCTTCTTCACGAGGGTCTTGCGGGCCTTGCCGGCCTTCTCAGCTTCGAGCACGCGGGCCACTTCAGCGGCATCCGCACCCTGGGCGTATTCCACGACCTCGTCTACCTTCTTGGCTGCCGGATCAAAAGCATCCGCATCCGCGACCGGCGCATCCGCGCCGGAGTCCGCTGCGGGAGCTTCCTCCGCGGCAGCGGCAGCTTCGGCTGCCGGGGCCGCGGCGGCGTCGTCGCCCTGCACCGGAGCGGAGTCAGCCGCGCCGCCTTCATCAACCGGGCCATCCCACACGGGGCGGGACGGGGCGGCGGAGAAGTCCGGGGTCAGTTCACCTTCCGGCTTTTCGCCGACGACCTTGATAACATCCACCTCGTTGCCGTTAGTGTCCACAACCTTGGCCAGGCGCAGCGCGGAGATGAGCGCCTTGCCACGGCGCAGCTCGCCGCTGAAGGCACCGAGCTGGCCGGTCTGCGCGGCCGCGGAGATGAACTGGTTGGGATCCATGCCGTAGGACTGGGCCTGCTGGACCAGGAAGTTGAAGAGTTCATCCTGGGTGGTCTCCACACCGAACTTCTTGACCAGTTCGTCCAGGATGATCTGATCACGCAGGGAATCGCGGATTTCCCCGCGGATTTCCTTAGCGTGGTCATCGTCGGTGGCGCGGTTTTCGGATTCGAGGTGGCGTTCCACTTCGGCGTCGATCACGCGCTTGGGCAGCTGCACCGTGACATCCTCACGGAGCTTATCGAGGAGGAGGTTGCGAGCGGCCATGACCTGGACCTGGGCGGCATCCGTGGCGGCCTTCTCCGCCAGGTCCGCGCGCAGTTCCTCAATGGTGTCAAATTCGGAGGCGAGCTGGGCGAAATCATCATCGGCTTCCGGAAGCTCGGATTCCTGCACCTTCTCCACCACGACGGTCACATCGGCCTGCTCGCCGGCGTGCTCCCCGCCCACGAGGGTCGAGGTGAAGCTGAGCTCATCGCCAGCGGAGGCGCCATTGACGGCCTCATCGAGGCCATCGAGCATATTGTCATCACCGATGCGGTAGGACACGCCCTCCACCGAATCAACTTCTTCGCCGTCAATGCTGGCGGAGAGGTTAATGGTGACGTAATCGCGGCTGGCGGCGGCGCGCTCCACCGTCTTAAGGGTGGCGAAGCGTTCGCGCAGCTGCTCGAGGCGCTCATCCACGGCATCCGCATCCGCATTGGTGGCTTCCACTTCAAAGCTGTACTGCGCAGGATCCGGAATCACAATAGCCGGGCGCACATCCACCGTGACGGTGAAGGCGAGCGGTTCGGTGGAGTTCTTCTCCATCGCCACGCCGGTCACGTCCACCCCGGGGCGGCCCATGGGCACGAGGTCGTGTTCTTCCAGAACGTCCTGGTAGTAGCCGTCCAGGGAGTCGTTAATCGCCTGCTCCACAATCGCGGCGCGGCCAATCTGCGCTTCCAGAACGCGCGCGGGCACGTGCCCCCGGCGGAAGCCAGGGATCTGCACCTGGTTGCCGATGGTCTTCGCGGCCTTGTCAATTTCCGGCTTGAATTCCTCGAAAGGAACCTCAACGGTCAGCTTCACCTGGGTGGGATCGAGCTGTTCGTAGGAGCTTTCCAACTTTTTCTCCAGTCTAAAAATGGGGGTGATAACCCTTGCCGATAGGACGAATCCGTCCCCTTACTGCGCCGCGCCGGGCGCGGGCATACCCGCTAATTCTACGGCACGTACCCCGGGTGATGGGAGTTCTAGCGCAAAACTACCTGCCATATGTGAACGCACTCTCACCCGCGCGGGGCTCGGGGGTCCGCCGCGCACAGCGCCCAGAAGCATGCCGACGACGCAGCTGCCCGGCACCTCAAAGCGAGGTGCCGGGCAGCTGATATCACTTGCCTACCGGTGCGGCAGGCACGGCGAGGTAATCCCGCGCGGCGTTGATCACGCGCGGGGCGATCGGGCTTAGAAGGCGGGAATAACCTCACCATTGGGCCAGGTATCGCGAATGTACTTGGCAACTTCGGGGCTGTGCAGCGCGGCATCCAGCTTCTTCACGCCCTCGAGCTTCTCGCCGGTGGCCTTGGAGTTCCAGGCGAGGATATTGCCGTAGGGGTTATCGGTCGGGTCTTCGGTGTAGATAGCGTCCTTGGAGGGAACCAGGCCATTTTGCAGGGCGAAGTTACCGTTGATAATCGCGATATCCACGTCCGGGAGGATCTTCGGGACCGAGGGGGCATCAGCTTCGCGGAAGGTGAGGTTCTTCGGGTTATCCACCACATCGTAAATGGTGGGGGAAGCAACCTGCGGGTTGAGCTTGATGAGGTTGTTCTTCTGGAGCAGGTCGAGGGCGCGAGCCTGGTTGGACGGATCGTTGGTCACGCCCACCACGGCATTGTCCTTGAGTTCGCTGAGCTGCTTAATCTTCTTGGAGTAGATGCCGTAGGGCTCGATGTGGATGCCCGCGCCGTGGTCCAGGGTGTAGTTCTTTTCCTTGATTTCGTTCTCAAGGTAAGGAAGGTGCTGGAAGTAATTCGCGTCGATTTCCCCGGCGTTGAGCGCCACATTGGGCTGCACGTAATCGTTGTACTCGCGGATATCCAGAGTGAAACCGGCATCCTTGGCGAGGTTGTCATTGACGAATTCCAGGATCTGCTTATGCGGGGCCGGCGAGGCGCCGACAACGAGGCGCACCGCGCCGTCGTCGTTCTTCGCGGGAGCGGAGGAGGACGAATCCGAGCTACCACAGCCGCTCAACGCAAGCGCGCTCACCGCAGCTACCAGGGCAATTTTCGAAAGCTTCTTCATGGTTGTATATTCCTCTATTTTTCACAATGTTGGTGGTGATAACGGATCGCTGTACACCGTTATGCTGACAGCGCTGGTCCGGGTGATTCCCGGTGGTGCGTGACCCGGCCGGCGGTTCCTTAGCGGTGATCCACCAGCCGGCTGAGCATGTCACCCAGCGCCTGGATAACCATGACGAGGAGCACCAGCACGATCACCACGATCGTGAGCACATCCGGGCGGTTATTGTAGTACCCGGCATTTTGGGCCATGGCGCCCAGGCCGCCGCCGCCCACGGCGCCCGCCATCGCCGAGTAGCCGACGAGGGTGACCGCGAGGATCGTGACGGATTGGACGAGGGCCGGCAGCGCTTCGCGCATAAGCACCCCGAACATAATGCGGGTGCGGGAGGCTCCCATCATGAGGACGGCTTCCACTTTGCCGCGCTCAACACCCATGAGATTGGATTCCACCAGGCGCGCGAAGTAGAAAGCCGCGGAGATCGTGAGCGGAACGGTGAAGCCTTGCCATGCGCTGCCCGTTCCGGCGATGGCACGCGAAAAGCCGATAAGAATAAAGACGAAGATAATGAAGGGAATGGCGCGGCCCACATTGACAATAAAACCGAGGGTCTTATTGAGGAGCGGCGAGGGAAGCAGTCCCCCGCGGCCGGTTGCCACCAGGATCATCCCGAGGATCAGGCCAAGCGCCGAGGCAATCACGGTGGAGATACCCACCATGGCCAGCGTTTCGAAGGTGGCGCGAGCCAGGCCGTCCTTGATTTCCGGGGCATCGAACCAGGTGCCGCGCTCAAGCGGGAGAGCGGCCGCGGCGGAGCTGACCGGCGCGGAGAGAACCGGGGTGAAGAGCCCCGCGGCGGATACCGCCGGCGAGACTGCACTAAGAAGAATGGTCATGCTGCCCGCACCTCCGCGGTGATTCCGGCCTCGTTCATCGCGGTGAGAACGGTATCCACCTGCGCGTCATCAACCACAAGGGCCAGGCGCGCGATCTGGATCGCGCCGATAGATTCAAAAACACCCGCGCCAATATCGCAGCCGAGCCGCGCGGCCAGGCTGAGCGCCTGGGAGCCGGCAGTTTCGCCGGGGCGGGCGGTAAAGGCAATATCAATAATGGAGCCGGAAACATTGGTTGTTTCAATATCCGGGGCGGGCACCAGGCGGCGCGCCAGGGGCGAACTCACGTCTGCGAGAACGCTTTCGATGGTGCCGCCGGCGGTAATCCGGCCCGATTCGAGGAGGGTGACCGAATCGCAGATCCGGCGTACCACGTCCATTTCGTGGGTAATAATAACGACGGTCACCCCGTAAGCATCGCGCACTTCGCGCAGCAGCTCGAGGATTTGCAAGGTGGTATCCGCGTCCAGTGCGGAGGTGGGCTCATCGCAGAGCAGCACCGAAGGTGTGGTGGCCAGGGCGCGCGCAATGGCTACGCGCTGGCGCTGCCCGCCCGAAAGCTGGGATGGATACGAATCGCCCCGATCAGCAAGGCCGACGACGCCCAGCAGCTCGCGCACCCGTTCGGCGATCTTCGCGGATTTTTCCCCGGCGATCTGGAGGGGGTAGGCGATATTTTCCGCGGCGGTACGTGCCTCAAGCAGGTTGCCGCCCTGGAAGACCATCCCGATGGTGCGCCGGGCCGCGCGTAATTTCGAGGCCGGCAGCGCGTTGAGGTCTTCACCGTTAATACGAATGGAGCCGCTGGTGGGTTTTTCCAGGGCGGTGAGGCAGCGAATAAGGGTGGATTTACCGGCCCCCGATTCACCGACGATGCCGTGGATTTCCCCAGTGGGGATGGTGAGCGAGATGCCGCGCAGCGCCGCCACGGATTCCGCTCCGCGGCGCGGGTAGATCTTCTCCACCTCGGCTAGTTCGATCATCTCGTATCCCCTGACGTTTCCCTGAGCGCGCAGCGGGGATGCTGCGCACAGTCAATCATCGTAGGTGTTTTTGCCGGGGACAACAACGCAATGGCTCACTCATGAGATACGCCACGGCGGGTTTGTGCGGCCTAAACAGGGCTATCCCCTCGGTTTTCCCCGGTATTTTAGCGCTTTCCCCGCCGGCGCTGCCGGTCGAGCTTTTGCGCAAATATTTCACCAAGGTCCCCCGAGGGGATAGCTGGCAGGTCTCTGACCTGCTTTTTTAGGCGCTTAGGAACCGGGCGCGGCCGCGGGCCCATCGCTAGGCTCACGGCCGCTTCCGGCGCTACTTTCGTGACCGCTTAGCCGCGGTACTTCCGGCGCAGTGCGAAACCGCCCAGGATGAGCGCGGCTGCTCCCGCCATCCCGGTTGCTGCCGCGGCGCCGGTATGCGCGAGCTTGGCCGCGGGGCGCTTCACCTTCACCGTCGGAGCCTTCTGCTCCGGCGCGGGCTTCTGCTGCTCCGGTCCGGGGTTTTGCTGCTCCGGTCCGGGCTTCGGGCCGGCAGGAGCGCCCGGATTAGCCGGTTCGTTCGGCGTTCCGGGTGTTCCAGGCGTGCCCGGCTGCGGATCCGGGGTACCCGGTACTTCCGGAGCTACCGGCGGCTCAGGCGTACCCGGATCGCTCGGCTCGCCAGGCGTACCCGGTGTACCCGGAGTCCCGGGCTCTGGCTCGGGACCCACCGGCGGGTCCGGGTTCACCGGCGGCTCGGGCACGGGGCACGGCCGGGCGGAAATATCGAAGCTCCACTCGGTCTGCGCCCCCGCGGCGAAGGTGTAGCGCTGCGGATCCTTGAGCTGCGCCGTCACGGTGACGCTGCCATCCGCCTCCACCCGGATGTACTCCACGAAGGCGGATTCCGGAATGTTCACCGTGGCTGGAGTCCCGCAGGTATCTGCCGGAACCAGGGTGGGAGCAATCGGGGTGACCGCGGGCTTCTCCAGCGGAGTGGCCGTGCAGGCATTTGAGGTGAGATCCAGGGTCCAGGTGGCCGTGCGATGCTCCTGATCAACCGTGTAGCTCGCCCCGGCACCCGGCGTCGCAATAAGATACCCGGGCTCCGCCGTCGCGGTCACGGTGGCCGTGGTACCGGCAATCTCCGGTTCACCGTAGGTCACGCCCTCAACATTCTCCGGCAGAGTTACCTTCGCCGGTGCCACGGTTCCGCTCCCATCGCAGGGCTGCGGGGCACTCACCGGAGCCGCGGGCACAATAATCGTGCCGTAGACCGGGGTCAAGGTCAGATCCTCGGCCGGCATGGCGAACTTCAGGGTGCTATCGGCCGGATTCGCCTGCGCATTCTGCCCGAGGGCTTCCTTGCTCAACTGCTCCACGGGAGTGGCCAGTTCAGATACCGTCCACCACGCAAAGGGCAGATTCTTCTCCCCCGCCGGAATACTCGGCTGCGCACTCGTGCTCACCTGGGCTTGCGGCGCGGTGAAAATATGCTGGCGCGCGGTACCTTCCGGATAGTGCTGCGAGCCGGGCTCAACAACCTGGCCGGTCACGGTGCCGGTTTGCGCTGTATTGCCGATTTGCGCCACGTAGCCCTGGCCAATCGTCCAGTTTCCGGTGCGCTGGCCCTTGTGATTGACCACGAAGCGTGCGCGGGTAGTGGAGGACACGGGGCTGGTACCTGCCGGTCCGGCTACCTTGTTCCTGTCGAGATTCTCATCCACCGTGAACGCACCGTTAGCAAATTCGGCCAGGGCAAAGGTGCCGGGCTTCGTTACACCAATACGCTCCCCAAATTCGGTATTCGGGCAGGTGAGGTAGGCACCGTAGCCGCCCTCCGTTTGTGCGGTCACATTCCCCGTGCCCAGGAAGCGGCAGGTGCCTTGGCCCGCCGTGAAAATCGCGGGGGCATTCTTGGCCCCGTTCATCTTGATGAGGCTCTCACCGGTGCTCGCGAAGGTCACCCCGGTGGCGCCGACAACTCCCCCAGCAACATTCGCTGAGGAAGCGGCCACCGTGAGAGTGGCTGCGCCGTCGGCCTTCACCTGCGCCGCGCCGTACACCCCGTACCCTTGCGATTGCGAGGAGGAGGTGACGCTCAGCGCGGAGGTGCCCCCAACGTTGAGGTCTCCCGCGCTGTACACGCCGAAGCTGGACTGCCCCTGCGCCGTTGCCTGCGCCGCGACCTTCGCGTTGGTGATGCTCAAAACGTCGCCGGTGTTATCGGTATCGCCGCCGCCGGCCTGCATAATCGCCGTTGCCGTGGAGGCGTTGGAGCTGGCTTCCGCCGTGACCGTGGCGCCCTGGGTGCCGTCAATGGTGAGGTTCTTCCAGGCGTTGATGCCGGTTGCCAAACCCGTTTCGTTGGTGACGCGGGCGGTGACCTGAACATTGCCGCCGATACTGAGGTCCGCGGTGCTGCGGATCGCGGTGCTCATCGCGGTATTTTTATCCCCGGTCCCGCACTTCTCGCAGGTAATATCCCTGCCCACGGCGGTGAGCTTTCCTTGGCCCACAATTTCAATCGGTGCACCGGAGGAGTCAAGGCCAATCGAGCCGCCCTTGAGCCAGGTCGCGTTCGGATCGCTGTCTGCCAGATTCACCGGGTATTTATTGATCGTGTTCGTGGCATCGAAGGTGGCATCGCCATCAAAATCGAGGACGTATTTATAGAGGCCATCCTGATTGCCGGCGAAATAGAGGGCGTTCGCGGTGTAGCCGCCCTCGCTCGCGGTAAAAACGTTCGTGCCGCTGAACTTGACCGTCACATCGGAAGCGATCTTGCCCGTGTCCACGGACACGCCGCGCTTGTAAGAGTTCGCGGCATCCTGCACGTAATTATTGAACCACAGGGTTTTTGTGGCAGCGTTCCACGAAATCTTGTTATCGCCGGTCACGAAGGACTGATCCAGGCAATACGTCACGCTATTGGTGTAGTAACTGTCCTGAGCCGGGTAGGTTTTCCCGTCATCCGGCTTGGCGGTGCGCAGGGTGCGGCCCGTGCAGCTGTTGCTGGTCGCGCCCACCACCACCGAGGTCACATCGGCCACCGCATCGGCGGGCACAAAGCCCGCGGGCAACTCGCTCGCCGGCGCGGGAGCTGCCACAGCGGAGGTGACAGCCCCTATTCCAGAACCTAAAAGTACTAACGCAGCTCCGACTGCGACAGATTTTCTCAACATAATGATCCCAACGACATAGGTGCAATCATTGTTAAAGAATACCTATAGATTGAAAATAATATCGTGAAAGTGGGCTAATAGACAAATGGTGGGTCTTATACCGGGAGTTTGCCCTGTCATACCAACGAAAAGTCGGCCTTATTGAGGTCGGGCACCTCAATAAGCTTGCTTCCTTGACATCCGTTGCGTGACATGCCTTGACGGAAAACTCGTTCCGTCCGGGCTGCCATGCGCCACAGCCACGGGGTGGGCAGAGGCGTCAGAGCCGCTTTCTGGGCCGTGTAGGCGCCATAGTGCGCGTTAGAGACACGAAATCGGGGACAAACGGTGCTCTCCCTCGCACTTCGTTTGTGTACCCGATTCGTACGGATCTGATCCGGATCCAAGCCAACGACACGCCGTCATTAGACCCACTTTTTGTCTATTAACCCGTGAAAGTGGGGCATTTCCCTCGTGAGGCATGGTATGGCGCCGGGAAAAGAAAAATAATGTGCGGGAATTTCTATAAGTATTCGCCTAATGACCAGCGAAAATACAGAGCGAGTGAGGAGAATCGAACTCCCATCATCAGCTTGGAAGGCTGAGGTTTTACCACTAAACTACACTCGCGCAGAGCCGCTTTCGCGAACACTACCCGAAGAGAATACCACCCCACCACCAAGACTTCCACTCCGCTACGCGCCCCGGGGCCGTGGGCAGCGCCGGCCAGAATCCATTACACTAGGCACGTTGCCTAAGCCGCGCCGAGAGGCCGGCAGACCGGGAGCGTGCAGTTTCCGGCACACGGCAACGTACACACAACCAGTACGGGACGTGGCGCAGTTTGGTAGCGCACCCGCTTTGGGAGCGGGGGGTCGCGGGTTCAAGTCCCGCCGTCCCGACCGTACACTCTTTCGTTTATTACAGCCTCCTTTCTTTTATTAACGACGACGCCGCCAGCTGGCAGCGCGCAATTCCCGCAAGAGCTGACCCTCAGCGGGACGTATGTCCTTAATATGCGGTCATACCCTCAGTGTCAACGTCAACCCATTTCACCCATCACGCCACCCACTTTCCCACATGTTTTCACATATTTCTTGTAAATCCCCCGGGTGATTGAAATTACACAACGCGCCGCAATATACCCTTTCCATAGGCCATACGTCCCATTAGATTAGAAGGGTGGCGCCAGTCACGGCACCGCATTCACCAGAGCGACTCAATGAGGAGAAAACTATGAAGGCTCTTGTCTACGGAGGCCCGGGTATTAAGGAATGGAAAGAAGTTCCTGACCCGCAAATCCAGCAACCCACCGACGTCATCGTCAAGATGGAAGCAACCACGATCTGCGGTACCGACCTCCACATCCTCAAGGGTGACACCCCGGAAGTGCAGCCCGGGCGCATTCTGGGCCACGAGGGAATTGGCCGCATCACCGAAGTTGGCTCGAACGTGACGAACCTCAAGGTCGGCGACCGCGTGATTCTTTCCTGCGTGAGCTCCTGCGGGCATTGCTCCTACTGCCGTGAAGGCATGTACGCCCACTGCATGGATCCCGAAGGTATGCCGGGCGTCGGCTGGATCTTCGGCTACATGATTGACGGCACCCAGGCCGAATACGTGCGTGTGCCCTTCGCGGAAAATTCCGTGTACAAGATTCCGGAAGGCGTGAGCGATGCGGAAGGTATCCTCCTCTCCGATATCCTCCCCACCGGTTTCGAAATCGGGGTGCAGAACGGCAAGGTCAAGCCGGGCGACGTCGTTGCGGTGGTCGGTTCGGGCCCCGTGGGCCTGGCCGCGGTGATGACGGCGCGCCTGTACGGGCCGGCTAAGGTCATCGCCATCGACCTGGATGATAAGCGCCTGGATCGCGCCCGTGATTTCGGCGCCACCCACACGGTCAATAACAGCTCCGCCGATTGGAAGGAGCAGGTCATGGCCCTCACCGATGGTTTGGGTGTCGATGTCGCCATCGAGGCCGTGGGTGTTCCCGCCACCTTCGATACCTGCCTCCAGATCGTGCGCCCGGGTGGCCACGTGGCCAATGTGGGCGTGCACGGCAAGCCGGTTGATCTGCCTATCGACAAGCTGTGGATCTCCAATATCAATATTTCTATGGGTCTGGTGTCCACCAATACCCTGGAGATGCTGCTCAAGTTGGTGGCCGCCAAGAAGCTGCCCGCCGATAAGTTCGTCACCCACGAATTCGCCTTCGAGGACATTATGGAAGCCTATGAGGCTTTCGCCCACGCCGCGGATACCAATGCCCTCAAGGTCCTTATCCACTAAAGGAACCTGTCCACTCCAACCAGATCTGTCCTCGGACTCCTAGCAGCCTTCCCTCGTTTAGTAGCCCGAGGACGCATCCCCTACGGCCGGGCGCTCCCGTAAGCGCCCGGCCGTAGGTTTGTTAGGGCGCCCGAGGAGTTTCTCCGCCCCGCTGAGGAGCGCGAGCCCGGCCAGGTCATTGGGCTGGTAGGGAATGGAAAGCAGCCCGCCGTCCAGGGCGCGGTCGGTCAGGAAACTGGTGGAAGCCGCGGTGGCTTCGGGATGGTGCAGATCCCAGACCAGCAGGCCCGCGAGGAGGGCCGCAGCGGTATCCGCGGCAAGGGGCGGGTATCCCAGCCGCTCCAATCCGGCATATCCGGCGCGTAGCGGATGGGAAATGAGGACCGATTCGGTGCGCGCCATCGGCGCGATGGTGTAGGAAATATCCCGCCCGGCTTCCCGCTCCACGGTGGCGCGCCACCGCCCGATGCGTTTAGCTGCCGCGTAATTGGGGCCCTGGATATCTTGGAGCAGATTGACGACGCCGCCCTGCCGGGCAGGCCGCGCCCCGGCGAGCTTTGCCCAGCTGCGGATCGCCGCTCGGGAAAGCAGCCCACCGGGGAGTTCGGCGGTGCCAGGTAGCTCAGCGGTGCCAGGTAGCTCAGCGGCGTTGGCGAGGTCCATGCCGCCAGAGAGTTCAGCGGCGCCAGCCGCTGCGGCGTCGTTCCCCGCAACCGGGTAGGCATCCGTGGGGGAACCGTACCAGGCGAAGGCGGCCGCGCTTTCTTCGCCCACCATGCGCAGCACGGCATCCGCTCCCGCCTCCACCAGCACGAACTTATATCCGGGCGCGTAGAGGGTATCCACCACCACGAGGTCGCCGGGCAGGGAGAGAAGCCAGCCGGCCACCGCGTCCGGGGCGGCGGTCACATCACCGAAGCCCGAGGGCGCAATATGCAGGTCCCCGGCAGCTTCCAGGGCTCGGGCGCGCAGGGTGCGCATACGGCGCGACTCGCTGCGCCCCACTCCCGCCACTCGCGCGCCGGTGGCGAGCAGCGTGGGCGCAGGCGAAAGCTCCGCCCCGGCGCCGAGCACCGCCACGGTGCGCCCTTCCAGGCGCATCATCTCCGGGTTCTGCACCACCTCGGTAAGCGCCTCCAGCACCCCCGGCTGCACTCGCCCGTTTTCTTCCCAGAGCGCGAGGTGGTCCAGGAGCTCCGTGCCGCTCAGGTAAACGTAGTCCCCGCGGGCATCCTGGCGGGTTGCCCCGCGCCGGTGCTCCGGAATCTCCCGGCCCCGGAAAGGCACGGTGAAGGGGCAGGGCACCGTGGTGCCCCGCAGGATTTCGCCCCGTGGTGCCCCGCCGCGCGGGCGCAACTCGGCGAGCGGCGTGCCGTCATGCAAGGTGAGGGTGCTGTGCACGAAGTCCAGGCCGGCGCGCGCCGCCTGAGCCCCGTGGGCCGGATCATCGATCCGGGTGAGCTGCGCGTAGGGCTCGCGGTAGGTACGGCGCCAGGGAATTGCTTCTTCAAGGGATGCGGCAAGCGCGGCGTCGCCTTCCGCGAAGACTTCCACCATGCCCCGCGAGACCGCGGTGCTCGAGGGTTTCCCCTCGCGGATGGGGAGCACGATGCCGGCTTGCGCCTCGCGTAATTCCGAACTGGTGTAGCGCAGGTGGACGAGGTCGCGCCCGGTGCGTTCTTCCACCACGGCGACGGCGCCTTCCTCCCCCACGGCGCGCAGCACCACCTTTTGGGGTAGCACCAGGGGCGCCCGGAAGCTGACCGCCCCGCTGCCCGGTGCATCCCCGCGCAGGCCGAGCTGGCCGCAAGCCCAGGCATCGGTGGCGGCGCCGTGGAGCACCGCCCCGCTAAAGCCGAAGAGGCGCGCGGTGGCGCCCGAGAGGTGGATCGGGTTGATATCTCCCGTCAGGCGGGCCCAATGGCGGGCATCTTTAGCGGTGAAGCGCCGTTCGGCCAGGGCGTAGGGCGTGGCGTAGCGCAGATGCCCGGCCTCATCCACCCCGAATTCAGCGCGGAAATCGAGAACGGCGCTGGGGGCGGATGGAGCGTCGGGTGCGGACGGCGTGCCAGGTGCAGACGGAGCGGAGGCCGAGGACGGTGCGGACGGTGCGCCGTCCTCCGGCTGGGCACCGTGCTCGGGTTGCGGTTCTGCCCCGGTGAGGTGCACGGGGCTCCCGGTGCTGCCGCGGTCCAGGTAACGGGCGATTTCCCGGTAACATACTGCGCCGTCGTACAGAATATCCGCCGCGACGAGGAGCGCCGTGCCCTTCTCATCACGCTCGAAACTGGCGACCCAAGCCCGCACCGTGAGCGGGCGGCCGAAGGGGACTGGGCTGAGAATCTCCCACCGTAGGTCGGTGATCACGGCGCCGGTGGCAACGAGGGGAAGGCGGGAGTCGGCAAGAATATCGAGGGTGGGGCCCAAGCACAGCTGGTGCAGCAGGGCAGCCGGGGCGTGCCCGCCCACTCCCCCGCCAGCGAAACGGGCAACGCCTTCCCCCACGGCACGCTCGGCGACCGCGTGGACTTTCACCCGCGGCAGCTCGTCAGCCTGAGGAACGGCGCGGCGGCTAAGTTTCTGGCGAGCCGCGGCAGCGAGGATGGCGGCGTAGCGACGGGTTTGCATGGGGACCCCTTTCATCGGTGTCCCTTCCATTCTAGGAAATGAGCTGCCCGCTGCCGCCAGCAACTGCCCCGCAAGATAAAAAACCCTCGTGAGGAATCCTCACGAGGGTAAGCAAGCTTGAGCTTCCCGCGGACTTAGTCCGAGAGCAGACCCTTCTTGTAAGCCTTGGCCAGCTTGCGCGGGATGCGCACTTCGCGGCCCCGCACGCGGACGGTCTGGAGCTCGGTGAGCTCGGCCTTCCACTGGGAGCGACGAGAGCGGGTGTTGCTGCGGGACATCTTGCGCTTAGGTACTGCCATGTCAACCGCTCCTCTCTACTTTCCGGGCCGCCCTGCGCAGCCGCTACGAATCTTCGTGAATATCCGCGCCAGAACCGGCACTTCAATAACACACAGCGAATGAGTCTACCTCATCACCTCCCCGCCGCGCCAGATGGCGCGTGTGAGATATCAAGCATCGCCGCGCCCCGTATGAGGGGATGGTGCGGCACGGTGCACGCTGGCATGGACGCCGCACCATACGGCGGGAACGGGGCCATACGGCGGGAACGGGGCCATACGGCGGGAACGGGGCCATACGGCGGGCGGGCGCACCATCCGCCGCTGCCCCGCGCCCCGTGCGTGCAGCGGTGATGAGACAATACCGATATGTCGGATGTGCTATTAGAGGCCGGGGCTCGCTACGAAACCGAACTTGAGATCAAGCGTTCACGTTTTATCACGGTGCTGGAGCGGGTTGCTACCGAGGCGGAGGCGCGCGCCGTAATCGACGGTGAGAAGCGGCGCTTCCCCGATGCGCGCCACCATTGCAGCGCCTACGTGGTCTCCGTTGCTGGTAGCGCTCCGATCCACCGTTCTTCCGATGACGGCGAGCCCTCCGGCACCGCCGGGCGCCCCATGCTCGATACTCTCCTCGGCGCGGGCATCACCGACGTCGTCGCCGTGGTTACCCGGTATTTCGGGGGAACCCTGCTGGGAACCGGTGGCCTGGTGCGGGCATATTCGGATTCCGTCACCCAGGCGCTCGGCCAGGCCCGCATGGTGGAACGGCGCGTCGTGCCCCGTTACCGGGCTTTCCTCCCCCATTCCGATGCTGGCAAGTACATTGCTACCCTCTCCGGTGCCGGCTTTACCCCGGAGATGGACTACCACGACCACGGTGTTGAACTGCATATTTCTACGGAACGCGGCGCAGCCCTGGCCGCTATGATGGCAGAGTTATCCGCGGGGAATGTCGGCGTCGAACAAATTGAGGATGCGATTATCGAGGTCCCTCTACCTGGATAAACATGACGACTCGTCTATAGCGCGTTAAAATAAACAAAAACGGCCACATCGTGCTGCGCCGTATCGACATACGTCAACCACTGAATACGGTGATGCCATGAGAAGCCCCCTGCGGTCACACAAGAAGACCGGCCCTAAACCGACCTTTACTGCCGATGAAGCAATCGATGCAGTTTTCGACATTGGTTTGGATCGGTTCACGCTCGGCCAGGTTGCCGAGAAGCTCGGTGTGGCTACATCCGCTCTCTATCGCCTTTTCAAAAGCCGCGAAGACCTCATGGAAGCATGTTTGGCGCGTGTTTCGAGCGAATATCCTCCACCCGAAGGGGATAGTGCGGATGCGTTGCTGCGCGATTATGCGAATAAAGTGTGGGAGCTCATGGATACCCACCCGGGGCTCGATCTGCTTTTCGTGCAGTTCTCCGCCACCTCGCGTTTCATTGCCCCACACCTCAACGCCCTTATTAATGCGCTCGAAGATATCGCCGGCTGGGATGTGGAAATCGGGCTGCTGGCGGTGGATACCGTTACCAATATCATTATGGCCACCCACGCCGCGGCCGCGTCATTCAATAACGTCAAAGATGATGCCGATATCGCCCAGCCCACCCGCGGAAATATTGTGCTGTTCTCCCGCCTGAAATGGCGCGACCGGGCCAACCTCGATACCAAACTCGATTTCCTCATTCCGGCTTTCGCCGCGGAGGCCGAACGGCGCGCGCAGGAATCGGGCACCACCACGCGCGGCTAGCGCGCCGTCCGCGCACCATTCCCGCACCGTACCCGCCGCTCCGGTTCCCGCAAGAACACTCCGCCGCGCCGGGAACGCGCGGCTAGCGCGGGCATTTGCCCAGCTCTATCCACATCTCGGGCCACGGCGCGCCGCGCGCGCTCCAGAAAATACTATGGAGCGGCGGGAACAATATGGCTCGCAGCGGCGTTAGCGTACCCGAGGAGGAAAATATGACCATTTTCAACGACGCTACTGAACTAGTGGGGCACACGCCCCTCGTCCGTATCAATAAGCTCGCGGAGGGCAGCTCCGCGGAAGTCCTCGCCAAGCTTGAGTTTTACAATCCCGCCAACTCGGTGAAAGACCGGGTGGCGGTGGCCATTGTCGACGCCGCTGAAAAGGCCGGTGCGCTGCGCCCCGGTGGCACCATTGTGGAGGGCACCTCTGGGAATACCGGGATCGGCCTAGCCTGGGTGGGCGCCGCGCGCGGCTACAAGGTTATTTTGACGATGCCGGCGTCCATGTCGGTGGAACGGCGCATGCTGCTGCGCGCTTTCGGGGCGCGCCTGGAGCTGACCGACCCGAAGGAAGGCATGCGGGGCGCCGTGGCGCGCGCCGAAGAAATTGTGGCAACGACCGAGAACGCGATCCTGGCCAGCCAGTTCACGAACGTCGCCAACCCGGCGATCCACGAAAAGACCACCGGTGAGGAAATCTGGGCGGATACCGAAGGCAAGGTGGATTACTTCGTTGCCGGTATCGGCACCGGGGGCACCATTACCGGGGCGGGGCGCGCGCTGCGCCGTCACAACCCGGACGTGAAGATTATCGCGGTGGAGCCCGCCGAATCCCCGCTGCTCTCCGAAGGGCGGGCCGGTTCGCACGGCATCCAGGGTATCGGCGCGAATTTCGTTCCTGAGGTTCTTGACACCGAGCTCTACAACGAAGTCATCCCAGTTCCCACCGCGAAGGCGCTTAAGGTGGCCCGCGCGGCTGCTACCTCGGAGGGCCTGCTGCTGGGCATTTCCGGAGGCGCCGCGCTCCAGGCCGCCCTCGAGGTGGCGGGACGCGAGGAAGCCGCCGGCAAGCGCATCGTCGTGATCATCCCCGATTTCGGTGAGCGCTACGCTTCCACTCCTCTTTTCGATCCCTACCGCGACTAGTGGGAGGTACCGGTACGACGGCGCAGGCCAACCTGGCGCGGGGCTATACGCCCACGGCGCGGGTGGCCGGCTAGAGTAGGTCCTATGGGTTTATCTCGAGCACTCCGGCTCATGCGGGAAGATATTGATACGGCGCGCCGGCGCGATCCGGCGGCGCGTTCCCGCCTGGAAGTGGTACTGGCTTACTCCGGCGTGCATGCCGTATGGGGGCACCGGGTGGCACACGCGATGTGGGAGGCGACGCCGCGGCTCCGGCTACCGGCGCGCCTCCTCTCCCAAGCCACCCGGTTGCTCACCGGGGTGGAAATCCACCCCGGCGCCCACATTGGCCGCCGTTTCTTCATTGACCACGGCATGGGAGTGGTAATCGGGGAAACCGCGGAGATCGGCGATGATTGCATGATCTACCACGGGGTGACCCTGGGTGGGTCATCAGCCGAACCGGTCAAACGCCATCCCACCTTGGGAAACGGCGTCATGGTGGGGGCAGGCGCAAAAATACTAGGCCCTGTCCACATTGGGGACGGTTCCCAGGTGGGCGCAAACGCCGTCGTCGTTCATGATGTGCCGGCGGAAGCGACCGCGGTGGGAATCCCCGCGCGGGTACGCACCCCGGCCCATCACGAACCACTCATCGATCCGGCGATATATATTTAGGCCGCTTGAGGCGCCTTCGTACTGCTTTAGGCGCCTTCGTACCGCGCGATCTGGTCGATACGGCGCTGGTGGCGCTCGTCTTCACTGAAGGGCGTCTCCAGGAAAAGCTTGACCAGGTCCCAGGCTTCTTCCTGGGTGTGCTGGCGCGCGCCGATGGAAATGACGTTGGCGTTATTGTGCTCGCGCCCGAGCTTGGCCGTATCCTCATTCCAGGCGAGGATGGCGCGCACCCCGCGCACCTTATTCGCGGAAATCTGCTCGCCGTTCCCGGAGCCACCCAGCACGATACCCAGCGACCCAGCGTCATCTACAACGCCCTGCCCGCAGGCAATGCACGGAGCGGGGTAATCATCGAGCGCATCGTAAGTTTTTGCGCCGTGATCAACAACTTCGTAGCCACTAGCTTCGAGCTTCTCCACCAGGAATTCCTTGAGCTCGAAACCGGCATGATCTGTTCCAATATGTACTCGCATGCAGCAATCCTATCCTATTGTGCCGCTTGTCACTTTTACTTCGGGGATGGTGCGGCGACGGCGCCCACGGGGCCAACGGTGCATACGGCGCCCACGGTGCGCCGCAACGGTGCGGCGGCACGGGCCGGCGGGAAGCTGCGCCCGTGGCGATGCGCTATTTAAAGTGTCGTAGGCGTCCACTACCCTGGACACATGACTGATACTGCTTTGCATGCTGTGCTTTCGGGCGCTGATACTTCGGTGCGCCCCCAAGATGATCTTTTCCGTGCCGTCAATGGCACCTGGTTGCGTGAGAAGGAAATTCCGGCCGATCAGGTCTCGGTAGGTTCCTTTATTGATCTGCGCGATGAAGCCGAGCTCCACGTACGTGAGCTCATTGAGAAGGCCGCTGATGCGGCAGGCGCTACCCCTTCGGAAACGGCCGCGGATTCCGCACCGGGCGTTCCGGCGGAATCGCTGGCGAAAGTTGTGGCCCTCTACCGTTCCTTTATTGATACCGCGGCGATTAATGAAAAGGGCACCGCTCCCCTCGCCGCTGATCTCGATCCGGTAGCTAGTGCAAAAACAAAGGAAGATCTGGCCCGCGTGATCGGCGCGCTCATGCGCACCGGGGTGAATAGCTTCTTCGGGGTGGATGTAGCCCCCAGCCTGGCCAACCCCAATGTGAACGAATTTTCCATCGGCCAGTCCGGCCTGGGCTTGCCTGACGAAGCCTACTACCGCGAAGCGCAATTCGCTCCGATGCTGGATGCTTACCGGGAGTTTGTGCCGCAACTAGCCCAGCTGGCTTTTGATGAAACGGCCACCCAGCCCAGCCCCGCCATCACGGCCGCCGCCGGGCGCGTTATCGAAGTGGAAACGAAGCTCGCCGCCGCGCATATGAGCCGCACGGATGCCCGGGATATGGATAAGGTCAATAACCCGATGTCCTTCGCGGATTTCGTGGCCTCGGCCCCACAATTCCCCTGGGCCACCGCGCTGCGTGCCATCGGTTATGATCCCGATGGGCTCGGCACCATTATTGTGACTACCCCGCAAGCGCTGCAGGCCGCCGCGCAGCTGTGGGAGGAAACCCCGCTGGAAACCTTGCAGGAATACACCCGCTGGCGCATTCTGCTGGCGCGGGCTTCCTACCTGCCCGAAGTGATCGACGCGAAGAATTTCGATTTCTACGGCAAGGTGCTGGCCGGTACCACCCAGCAGCGGGATCGCTGGAAGCGTGCGGTGCAGCTGGTCAATGGTGTGCTCGGTGAAGCGGTGGGCCAGCTCTACGTGGCCTCCTACTTCCCGCCCGAACATAAGGCAACCATGGATCAGCTGGTCGCGGATCTCCTGGATGCCTACCGGCTTTCTATCCGGGGCCTTGACTGGATGAGTGACGCCACCAAGGAGCGCGCCCTGGCCAAGCTGGATACCTTCGCCCCGAAGATCGGCTACCCCGATAAGTGGAAGGATTATTCCTCCATGCAGATCGGAACGGATCTGCTGGCCAATATTCGCGCCGCCTGCGAATTTGAGGTGGAGGAAAACATCGCCAAGCTCGGCAAGGAAGTTGATCGCAGCGAATGGCATATGAATCCGCAAACGGTCAACGCCTACTACAACCCGCAGTGGAATGAGATCGTATTCCCCGCCGCTATTTTGCAATGGCCTTTCTTCGAGCAGGATCGCGATGCGGCCTTCAATTACGGCGGTATCGGCGCGGTGATCGGCCACGAAATCGGGCACGGTTTCGATGACCAGGGCTCGAAGTTCGATGCGGACGGCTCCCTCAATAACTGGTGGACGGATGAGGACCGCGCCGAATTTGAGAAGCGCACCGCGGCTCTTATCGCGCAATTCAATTCCTATATTCCGGCCCAGTTGAACGGGGATGAGGCTTTCCACGTCAACGGTGAGCTCACCCAGGGTGAAAACATCGGGGATTTGGGCGGCCTATCCATCGCGCTCAAGGCTTATGAAATCCACCTGGAACGCGAGGGCCTCACTCTGGAAACCGCCCCCGTGATTGACGGCTACACCGGCGCGCAGCGCGTCTTCCTGTCCTTCGCCAAGATCTGGCAGGGCAAGAACCGTGACGAATGGGCACGCCAGCTCATCGCCATCGACCCGCATTCCCCGTCCGAATTCCGGTGCAACGGCACGGTGAAAAATATCGACGCCTTCGCGCAGGCTTTCGGCCTGGAAGAAGGCGACGGTCTCTACCTCGCCCCGGAAGAACGCGTGCGTATTTGGTAAAAGCGCTCTTTCGTGCATACGGAATGTTGCGTGCGCGGTATCGCGCATACATACTATTCCGTATGCGCGGCCGAAGCAGCGTGCACGGCATCGCACGGTGCCGAAATAGCACGACGACGGCGCTAACGCGCGCCTAGTTGCCACGGCGTTACGGCGGCGGAGTGCCGGACTGACCAGGCCACCTATCCATGACATCTGTCATGAAGAATTGGTGATGCATGGCAGTTCCGGCGCCCCGCCGCCCATTTTTACACTGATGGCATGAACACAATACCCGTGGCCAACTCGGCCCACCCAACCCGGCCGGCACAAGTGACGCCCCCAGCCGGCACCGTACAGCCGGCTGCCGCGATGCAGCCAGACGGCATCGCACAGCCAGCTGTTTCCGCCCGCGCCCTCAGCCGTTCTTTCGGGAACGTGCGCGCCGTCGATAATATCGACCTCCGAATCGACACCGGAGAAATCGTGGCGCTCCTCGGCCCCAACGGCGCCGGGAAAACCACGCTCCTCGATATGGTGCTCGGCTTCACCAAACCCAGCCGCGGCACCCTGGAAGTTCTCGGCCAGACTCCCGGCTCCCCGCCCCTTACCGGGCACATCGGGGCCATGTTGCAGACCGGTGGAATGCTCCGTGATCTCACCGCCGCGGAAACCCTCCATTTTCTCGCCGACTGCCTCCCTTTCCACCTGCCGGTAAGCGACGTTATTGAACGTGCCGGTATGAGCGATTTCGCCTCTCGGAAAATCGCCAAATGCTCCGGCGGGCAAATCCAGCGCATTCGCTTCGGTGCCGCCCTGTTATCCGACCCGGAGCTGCTTATCCTCGATGAGCCCACCGCGGGGCTGGATGCCACGGCGCGCCGTGACTTCTGGGAGCATATTCGGGCCGACGCCGCTCGCGGGCGCACCATTATCTTCGCTACCCACTACCTCCAAGAAGCTCAGGACCTCGCCGAGCGAGTCATCCTCATGAATAACGGGCGCATCGTAGCTGACGGAAGCGTTGCCGAGATTACCGCCCAGCAACGCCACCACCTCACCGTCATCTGGAATCCGCAGTCCGCCATCTCTCCGGAAGAAATAGCTAGGCGCACCGGTGCCGACACGGTGGACCGAGACGGTGACCTGGTGCGTTTCACCGTGGCTGATTCTGATCGGCTTGCCGCAGTGATTCTCAATGAAGGCCTCGGCTCCCATCTCCAGATTTCTGCCGCCAGCCTCGAAGATGCGTTCTTCAGCCTCACGGCCGCGCCTCGAACCGATTTCCCCGCCGCCGCGGCACCCGAAGGAGCACGCTCATGACAACCGCCATATCCAGCCCGGCTGCGCCCCGTTCCCGCACCAGTATCTTCTTCTCCTATATCCGCCACGAGCTCTGGCGAAATCTGCGGATGGTGGACTCCCTTATCTTCCTCATCGCCCTTCCCCTCGTGATCTTCGCAGTTTTCGGGGTGGCTTCACCGGGAACGGACAAGCACATTCCCGGCGGCACCATCGCCGCCTACGTCATGGTGAGCCTGGCCCTCTACGGGGCAGCCACCGCCGCGACATCCATGGCGGGTGCCGCCGCCGTGGAACACGACAGCGGCTGGGGCCGCCACCTGGCCCTGACCGGCATGCGCCGCGGAGATTACCTGGCGGGCAAAATTATCGTCAGCCTCCTCATTGCCTGCCTCCCCATCGGCGCGACCTTCCTCCTTGGAATTCTGACCACCGCGCAATTTGATACCCCCGGGATCTGGCTCGCGAGCGCCGGACTGTGCCTGGTGGGTGTCTTCCCCTTCGCTTTCTTCGGCCTCGCCGTTGCCCTGGCGCTCCGCAGCGAAACCGCGGTGTCCATTGCCTCCGGTGTGGTGGTGCTCCTCGCTTTCCTCGGTAATCTCTTTATGCCGCTGAGCGGATCCATGATGGAGCTGGCCCGGTACACACCCTTCTACGGGGCGGGCGTGCTGGCGCACTGGCCTCAGAACGGGGACGTGATTATTACCGGTGCTTTCGCCACGCCGGGTATGCCGGAGATCCTCCCCACCGAATCCTTCGCCTGGGCAATCGGAAACGTGGCGGTGTGGACGATTATCTTCGCTGCACTGGCGCTCCTGGCCCTGCGCCGTTCGACGGTGCGGCGCTAGAGTACCGCGCTAAGGTACGGCTAAAGTGCGAGCACATCAGCAGGCACGGGCGGCGGCCGCGGAGGAACTTCGCGGCCGCTATGCTCATGGTATGGCCCCATCCCCCGCCGCTCTTTCAGCAGGCTCCGCCCCGTCTCCCGCCGTCTCAGCGGCCTCCACCGCTCCGTCTGCCTCCGCAGCATCGCCCTCCAGCCATTATTTGAACCGCATGTGGCGCACCGCTAACCAAATACCGGCGGCCCCCACCACCCGCCGCGAGCGCCTGACCATGCTCTTCGGTAGCGGGATCTGGCTGATTTTCCTGGTCTTTCCTTTCGCCGGGGTGCTCTTCACCCAGGGGCTCTCGCCCGCCGAGCGCACCCTCGGTTATATCGGGCTGGCCGCGTTCGCGTTCTTCTATATCTTGGCTTTCCAGTTCCCGGATCTGCGCCCGACCTGGCCGCGCTGGGTTTCCCTTCTGCTCTGGACGGTAACCCTGGCGCTGTCCGCCGCCCTCATCCCACCTTTCCCCTTAGGTTTCGCTTTCACCGCGCCATTTTTCGCGGCGATCTGGATTTTCTCCCTCCCGCTTATCCCCGGGATTCCGTGCGGGCTGCTCTGCTTCGCGGGCGGAGCGGTGGCCCACCTCTTAGCCCCCTATGGATTCTTGTGGGGAGCCTTCCTGGGCAGCATTATCATCCCGATGATCCCCATTCTCATCTCGCGGTTGCTGGAAGAATTTGCCACGCGGTCGGCGCGGATGCGCGCGGAGCTCATCCTTTCCGAGCAGCGTTCCGAACTGGCCTCCGTGGTCCATGATGTGCTGGGTCATTCGCTGACCGCCATCACCGTGAAAACTCAACTGGCCGCGCGATTATTGGAGAGCAATCCGGAGGCGGCCCGCGCTGAATTAGAAGACAGTCTCAATATTTCGCGCAACGCTATCGACACGGTGCGGGCCACCGTCACCGACCTGCGCCAGCCCACCCTCGACGCTGAACTGGATTCTGCTTACGCACTGCTCCGTTCGGCGCGTATCACCGCGCATTTCACGCCTCCCCCGGAGCTCCCCCTCCTCACCGCCCAGCTTTTCGCGTGGGTGGTGCGCGAAGCGGTCACGAATACGGTGCGCCATTCGGGTGCGCGCAATTGCACCATCACTATCGAGCAGAGGGAGACTGGCGCGCGCTTGCGGGTGGAGGACGACGGCGCCGGCATTCCCGCGGGGGCTCCGGCAGGTACCGGGCTGACCGGTTTGCGCGAGCGCGTGGAGGCTGCCGGTGGAACACTGGCGATTAGCCGGCTGGAACCGGGAACTCGCGTGGAGGTGTTCCTATGAACGACGGCGCACAAGTAGATGGCGGTGCTGCCCCCGCCACCAACTCGCACGTGGGCAACGGTGCGGCTACGGGGCACCGCCGCCCCATCCGGGTAGTGATCGCCGATGATCAGCGGATGGTGCGCGAGGCTTTGGCGGCGCTTCTCAACCTGGAAGAGGATATTGAGATAGTGGCGCAGTTGGAAGATGGCAGCGCCGTCGTTCCCACCGTGGCGGAAACCGGTGCCGATATTGCGCTCCTTGATATTGAAATGCCGCACGTGGACGGAATCGCAGCAGCGCAAGCACTGCAGGCGGCGGGGGCCGGCTGCGGCGTCGTTATTGTGACGACCTTCGGGCGTGCCGGGTATTTGCAGCGCGCCATGGCGGCCGGGGCGCGCGGTTTCGTGGTGAAAGATGCGCCGGCTGAGGAGCTCGCCGCCGCGCTGCGCACCGTTGCGGGCGGCGGCTACGCTATCGATCCGCAGTTGGCCGCGCAGGCCTTGCAGATGGGGCCCAATCCGCTCACCGAACGCGAGGGTGATGTGCTGCGGCTGGCGCTCAGCGGGGCGACCGTGAAAAGCATGGCCGCGCAGCTGTATCTCTCGCAGGGGACGGTGCGTAATCACCTGTCTGCCGCTATCGGGAAAACGGGGGCGAGCACCCGCACCGAGGCGGCGCAGCTCGCCCGGGCCCGCGGGTGGATCTAAACGCACCCGCGGGCGCATGGCGCACCGATGCAGAGCTAACCGTCACACCGGTGCGCAGCTACCAGCACGCCCGCGGGGCAGAGCTACGGCAGCTGAGCCGAGGAGCAAGTTCGGCGGCTAGCTAAAAATTGGCCCCGTGGTACGCGAGCGCTTGAGCTCAAAGAAACCGGGGGTGCGAGCCAGGGCGAGGCAGCCATCCCAGAGGGCGAGGGCGGCTTCCCCGTGCGGGGCCGGGGAGATGACGGGGCCGAAGAAGGCTGCGCCGTCGAAAGAAATAATGGGCACGCCGACTTCGTCTCCCACGAGCGCCAGCCCGGATGCGACGCTGTCACGCAGGGCGGCGTCGTAATGGGCGGCGTCGTTCAAATATTCGCTCCCTTCGCCGAGGGCCGCGAGCACTTCGGCAAGAATCTCGCGCCCCACGGGGCGCCGGTCTTCGTGAATAGCCTGGCCCAAAGCGGTGTAGAACTCGCCGAGCTTCTCGTTGCCTTCCAGCTGGGCGATTTTCATGGCGACGAGCGCCGTCTCGCGCCCCTCCTCCACGTGAGCGCGGTACTCCTGCGAAATATCTTTGCCCTCGTTGAGGATCGCGAGGGAGAAAGGCCGCCACGTGACGGTGAAATCACGAGCGGTGGCCACCTCGGTGACCCAGCGGGAGGTAATCCACGTCCACGGACATGTTGCATCAAACCAAAATTCAACCTGAGTACTCATGGTTCTATCCAAGCGTGAAAACGGACGCGGTGGGTCGCCTCGCGCCATGAGCGAAACTGGAACGGCGCGCGAACGGTGCGGCAACGGCGCGCGAACGGTGCGGCTGAAAGCGGGCGGTGCGGGCAAGGGCGCGCCAGAACCGGTAGGATTTCACGTAAATTGTGCTGAAAGCCAAGGAAAGGAAGCTTGATGGCCGGGACTAATCTCACCCGCGCAGAAGCTGCGGAACGCGCGCAGATCGTAGCGACGCAGAATTACCGCATTGAACTTGATCTGACCACCGGGGAGGAAACCTTCGCGGCGGTTACCGAAATTGATTTTGAGGCCACGCCGGGTGCCGATACGTTCCTCGACCTCATCGCGAAGTCGGTGGAGCGCGTGGTGCTCAACGGCGCGGAGCTTGACCCGGCCAGCTACCAGGATTCGCGCCTGCCGCTGCCCAACCTCGCGGCGCAGAACACGGTGCGGGTGGAATCCACCCAGTACTACTCGCGCACCGGTGAGGGCCTGCACCGTTACGTGGATCCGGCCGACGGCGAGGTCTACCTCTACTCCCAGTTTGAGGTGGCGGACGCGCGGCGGGTCTTCGCGAATTTTGAGCAGCCTGACCTCAAGGCGAATTTCACCTTTACGGTGACCGCGCCGGAGAACTGGAAGGTGTTCTCCGTGTCCCCCACCCCGGAGCCGGTGGCCCTGGGTGAAGGCAAGGCGCGCTGGGATTTCACGCCCACCGAGCGCCTATCCACCTACCTGGTGGCGATTGTGGCCGGCCCCTACGAGGGTGTGGAAGGCGAACCCTTCCATTCCATCGACGGGCGCGATATTCCGCTGGGTGTGTACGCGCGGAAGTCGCTGGCCCCCTACCTGGATGCCGATGAGATTTTCACCATCACCCGCCAGGGCTTCGAGTATTACGAAGCGAATTACGGCCACCCCTACCCGTTCCGCAAGTACGACCAGGTGTTCTGCCCGGAATACAATGCCGGCGCCATGGAGCACCCGGGCCTGGTGACCATCGTGGAAACCTATGTTTTCCGCACCAAGCCCACCGGCGCGATTATCGACCGGCGCACCATCACCATCCTGCACGAACAGGCCCATATGTGGTTCGGCGACCTGGTCACCATGAAGTGGTGGGATGACCTGTGGCTCAACGAATCTTTCGCGGAGTTCATGAGCCACCTGGCCGCCGCCAATAACACTCGCTGGAAGGATGCCTGGACCACCTTCCTCGCCTCTGAGAAGACCTGGGCGATCCAGCAGGATCAGCTTCCCTCCACCCACCCGATTGCCGCGGATATTCGCGATCTGGAAGATGTGCTCGTCAATTTTGACGGCATCACCTACGGTAAGGGTGCTTCGGTGCTCAAGCAGCTGGTGGCGTACGTGGGGCAAGAACAGTTCCTGGCCGGGGTGCGGGCCTATATTGCTAAGCACAAGTGGGGTAATGCCACACTCACCGATCTGCTCACCGAGCTGGAAGCTTCCTCCGGGCGTGACCTCAAGGAATGGACCCGGGTGTGGCTGGAGGAATCCGGCGTCAATACCCTGCGGCCCGAAGTGGAGGCCAGCGGCGGGGTTATCGACCGGCTCACCGTGGTCCAGAGCAACGACGCGAACTCTTCGCTGCGCCCGCACCGTATCCGTATTGCCGGCTATGACCTGGACGGGGACGGGCTGCGCTGCGTGAAATCCGAATGGGTGGATATTGCCGGTGAGCGCACCGAGATCGCGTCCTTCCAGGGTGCTGAGCGCCCCGATCTTATTCTGCTCAACAGCCAGGACTGGGGCTACGCCAAGATCCGCTTCGATGCCGATTCCTTCCGGGTGGCGCTGGAGAATCTCGAGAAATTCGATAACCACCTGGATCGCTCCGTGGTGGTCTTCGCGGCCATGGATATGATGCGCGACGGCGAACTCGACGCCCACACCTACGCGGATATCGCGCTGGCGGTGCTGGCGGATGAAACCGATGGCACCGTGCTGCGCGTGGTGCTCGGCTCCCTGCATTCCGCGGTGGAGCTCTACTCCAACCCGGCCACCCGCACGGAGTTCGCGGCGGCCGTTTCCGAGCGTATTTTCGAATTGGCGCTCACCGCGGCACCGGGTTCGGATCGCCAGCTCCAGCTCATGGGTGCGGCGATGCGCCGGGCCGTGAGCGAGGAGCAGCTCGGCCTTATTGCCGGGTGGCGCGACGGCGTGGCCGTTCCGGAAGGCTACGACGTCGACCAGGAAGTCCGCTGGAATATCCTTATCGCCCTGGCGGCTAACGGGCGGGCCGATCAGGCCGATATTGACGCCGAGTTCACCCGCGATTCTTCCTCCTTCGGGCAGATTTTCGCGGCCCAGGCCGAAGGCGCGCTGCCCGATAGCGCAGCCAAGGAAAAGGTTTGGGAAGAAATCGTGCATCCGGAAACCAATACCCGCCAGCGCAACCTCGCCCTGGGCACCGGGCGTTCCTCCGCGGAGAGCGTGCGCACCTACGCGGAGAAGTACTTCGCGGTGGCCAAGGACATGTGGGATAACAATTCGGTGGAAATCGCCTCGAATATGCTCGAGTACGCCTACCCGGCTCAGTTGGCCGGCCGTACCGACCTCGGGGTGGATCTGCTGGCCCTCGGCCAGGAATGGCTGGCCACCACGGATGCGGCGCCGGCCTGCCGGCGTATCGTCTCCGAAGTGGTGGACGGCACCGCCCGGGCGGTGCGCAACCAGGAAGCCGACCGGAAGGCTGGGAACTAGGGCCTAAGCGCTAGCCACATAGCTGATTATTCCGATGCACAAGCGGTGCGGGAACTCGCCATGGGTTCCCGCACCGTGGCATTTAACCAGCTCGCACCGGCTACCCCAAAGCTGAAACTATCCTGGATATTTTTATCATCACATTTCCTAATATCCTTTTATTACTTCGCTATAAACTTGTGGTGCAAACCGTCATAGTCAAAGAAGAGGAAGACACCCCGATGAAGCACCCGAGTTACCTGGCCGTTGCCGCCGCCGCAGCCACAGCCATGTTCATTCCAGCCGCGGCGCTCGGTGCCCCGGCCACATCCACCAGCCTGACGAGTAATCTTTCCCGCGCGGCTGCAGATACGAACAGGGATAAGGCCGCTGAGGAGAAGGCCGCCGCGGAAGCGGAACTGGCTCGGGTCACCGCTGATCTGGCCGCCGAGAAGGCGAAGGTTCCGAGCCTGGAAGAAGACCTGGCCGCCGCGCGCCAGCGCCTCGCGGACCAGGAAGCTCCCCTCGCTCCGTTGCGCGCACAGCAGCAGGAATTGAGCACCGAGTGTGGCAAGCTCGGCCCCGCCATTGCTAGCCAGGAAAAGAAACTGGCGCAACTCCAGGCCACGCTCAAGGAAGTTCAGGAAACTGAATACGCCACGATTGATGAGAAAAATGCGCTGGTGGTCAAGCGCACGCAGATGCAGCAGGCCGGCGAGGATGTGACGGAGATCAGCGCGCAGATTGACGCGCTGGAGAAGAAGCTTGAGCAGCTGCGCACCCAACAGCAGCAGCTCAATACCCAGATTTACACGCTCAAGCCGCTGATCGAGGAGCTGCGCGGCGCGCAGGCGCAGTGCCCGGCGATGGAGGCCGAGCTCGCCCAGCAGATCAAGGACGCGGAGGCCGCGGCCGCACCGGCGCGCGCCGAGGTTGCAGAGAAGGCGAAGGCGCTCGAGGCGGCGCAGGCCCGCGTGACTACGCTCACCGAAGGCGCCGCGGCGCTCGAGAAGAAGATCGCGGAGCTGAATGAGATTCTTGCCCGCCCGCTTCCCGCGCAACCGGCGCAGCCTTCCACGCCAGGTGTTACGACGACGCCGCCAGCCGGCCCCGCGGCCACTCCGGCCGTCACCGGTACCCCGGCAGCCCCCTCCGCCCCTGCCGCCCCGGCAACCGCCGCCCCCACGGCAACAAATACGCCCACGGCAGCCACGGCGCCCACCGCAACAGCTACACCCAAGGCCAACGCAGCCAAGCCGCAGCTGGCCCACTCGGGTGCGGAGCTGGGCGGCGCCATTGGCGCGGCCACGGTGCTCCTCGGAGCGGGCGGTGCGCTGGCGCTCCGGCGGGCGCGCCGCTAGGCACCAGTAGCTAATCGCCAGTCACTGAGCGTGCGCCACTAAGCACCGGCCACCGATGCCAGCCACCAGGCGCCCGCAACTCGGCACCAGGCCCTGCATCTAGCAGGAAAGCTACATTTCTCGCATACAAGCCGAAGCGGCGGATACCCACCGGTATCCGCCGCTTCGCCTATTACGCGCTACTACTTTTATGACACGGTGCCGCGCTGCCCCTTAACGCAAGGCACGCGGGAGCCGGGCGCCGTCGTCGTTAAAAGCGGAGAGGCGATAGCAGGTGACGGTGAGCTCCCCGCTCACCTCCATCCGCACCTGCCCGCGCGGGTAAATGCGCTGGGTGAAGGAGGTGGTGCCTTCCTGGAAGAGCTCCACCAGGGAGCCGTCCATCCACAGGGAGGCCGGCGCACTCACGGCGGCGGTGAAGAGCACCTCGTTCGTTTCCGAATCGCGCAGGGAGATGGTGCCGCTGCCCTCCAGGTCCAGGGAGAAGGAGCGCAGCTCGGGCAGTTCGGTCACGACCTCGCCTTCGCCCTCGCGCAACGCGAAGATTTCGGGGGCCGGCTCGGTCCACACGCGCCCGTCGGAAATACGCACCTGGCGCGGGTAGGTGAGCGCACCGTTGTAGCCCGAGGCGTCGATATCGGCGTCGGTACGGTCGGAGCCTTCCCAGGTCCAGCCCCAAGCGAGCACGCGCTCCCCGTCCACCACGCACTGGGGCGCGTAGAAGTCGGGCCCGGCGTCGAATTCACCGCCGGCACGGGGCACGAAACGGGGGTACCCGGCGCTCATATCCAGATCGCCCACCAGGTAGGCCACCCCGGTGAGGTGATCCATCAGCGTTTCCGCTTCCACCCACTGGGAGACGATGAGCACCCACGCCTCCCCTACCTGGATGAGCTGGGGGCATTCCCAGATGGAGGCCGGGGCGTAGATGGAGGCGAGCGGGTCGTCGCCCACCAGGAGGGTGTCCAGGTAGCGCCAGTTGCGCCAATCGGAGCATTCGTAGAGGAAGATGACGGGGGTGCCGTCCTCGAAGCCGCCGCCGTGGATGGCGTAGGTGCGCCCCTCCACCTGGAAAATGAAGGGGTCGCGCATGGCGCGCACGTTTTCGATGGGCGGCATGGTGGCGACGACGCCGGTGGGCTCCCAGCCACTCCGGTCGGCGTTTTCCTCCGCCAGGACCGTCACGGAAGGGCCGTCCCCGCGGGTGACGGCGGTGTAGAGCAGCGAGGATACTCCCTCGTGCACGGTGCCCACGCCGGACCAGCAGCCGGCCGAATCGGGCTGCCCGGGGCGCGGTTTGAGGGCGATGGGCTGCGCCGTCCAATTGACGAGGTCCGTGGAGGTGGCATGCCCCCAGTGGATGTGGTCATGCCAGGGCGCCTTGGGGTTGTACTGGTAGAACATATGCCAGGTATCGCCCACCTTGTGGATGCCATTGGGGTCGTTGACCCACCCGAAGTTCGGGCGCACGTGCAGGGCGGGGAAGAAACGGTCGGGGAAGTGGTCGAGCTGTGTCATGAGTGCCTCCTTTGTTGAGGGGGTTGGGGGCGGCGTGGCGGCCAGTGGGGAGCGGCTGTGTCCCTCGTCGTTGAGGAGGGCACGGTCGGGTACCCAGCCGGCGTGCCGGCGCCCGTGGGCTGCGGCATAGAGCCGATGTTGGTCAGTTCCCGCCGTTGAGCTTTCCTGCGGCGCCGTGGGGCAGCCGCAGCTCGGCCCGGTGATGACGGTGCAGGGCACCAGTCGGGTACGGTGCCGCTCCGCGGCGGCATCCGGGTCACCGAGCAGGCGGGTGATTTCGGTAATGGCGCGCTCGGCAACCTCTTCTACCGGGTCAACGGCGCGCAGGAATGATTGGGCTTCGGGCAGGTGGGAATCGTCGAAAACGGCCAGGCGAATATCGCGGCCCGGCACCAGGCCGCGGCGCCGTATCTCCGCCATGGCGGGCACGCACATGGCCGAGCTGCCCAGCACCAGGGCGTCAATATGGGCGCAGGAGTCAAGCACCTGGGCGATCTGGCGGCGCACCGCCCGCGGGGAGGAATGGGCGCCCACCAGCTGGTGGCGGGTCACCCGGTGGCCCCGTTCCACCAGGGCTTCCTCGAAGCCGCGCATATGCTGCGAGCCGTTGGCGATGCGCCGGTCCGGGTAGAAGAGCACCGGGTAGCGCACCCCGTGGTCGAGGAGGTGGGCGGTGATATCGCGGATCCCCTGCTGGTAGTCGGTGCTCACCTGCGGGGCTACCACGGCGGGATCGTTCCCGTTGACCACCGCGAAGGGGATGGCGTGGCGGCGCAGCCGTGGCAGCGAGTGCCGGCGCCATCCGGGCACGGGGCTGATGATGACCGCGTCCAGGCGGTGCGCGATGAGGGCGCTGAGGGCCGCTTCTTCGGTGTGTACGTTCGCACCGGTATCCAGCAGGAAGGGCACGAGGCCGGCGTCGGTGGCCTGGCGGGCCAGTTCCAGGGCCACCGCCGTGCCCCCGGCGTTGCCGAGCAGGGTTCCCACAATGGCGATTCCGGGTGAGGCCCCGGCGCGTAGGGAGCGGACGGTGCGCGGGCTGGAGTAGCCCAGTTCCGCTGCCGCCTCCAGTACCCGCATCCGGGTGGATTCGGCCACCCGCCGGGTCCCGTTGAGCACGTGGGAGACCGTGGTGATGGATACCCCGGCGCGGCTTGCCACGTCTTTCATCCCTACGCCCGCCATTGTTCCTCCTTCTTGCGTTGTACGACGACGCCGGCGGCCCGCTGCGCGG
>NZ_JBOZDP010000004.1:0-144338 GCF_051265835.1 Actinotignum inguinis
GTAGTGCGAGAATTGCGCGGGGAACGGTTGTGCGCGGTGCACTTTTAGTACGACGGCGCAGCTGCGGCGCGCAGGCCCTTAGCCCAGAACCGCACACCTTCAGTACGACGGCGCGGCTTAGTCCCCGAGGGGTACCGGCACCACGCCGTACTTAGCGAGGCGGGCCGCTCCCCCATCGGGCTCGTTGAGCACCCAGATACCTCCGGCGTGCTTGGCGATTTGGCTTTCCCAATGGCAGGCATCCTGGCCGTCCGCGGTTTTAACCGTCCAGCCATCGGCCAGGGTGATATTCTCCTGGGAGCCTGCGGTAAGAATCGGTTCGATGCACAGCACCATGCCGGCCTTGAGCCGGGGCCCGCGCCCGCGGGTGCGGTAGTTGAAGACCGTGGGGTCTTCGTGCATGGCCCGCCCGATGCCGTGCCCGGTGAATTCTTCCACGATGCCCGGTTCGGGATCTTGGGCTACCACGAAATCGTCGATAGCCGCCCCGATATCGGATACAAATTTTCCGGTGGCCATCGCGGCGATACCCACCCACATGGATTCTTCCGTAATATCGGAGAGCCGCTGGCGGGCGGCCATCTGCTTCTCATCCCCACCCGGAAGAACAATGGAGAAACAGGAATCCCCATTCCAGCCGTTGAGGAGCGCCCCGCAGTCGAAGGAGACCAAGTCTCCCGGCTCCAGGATTTCCTCTTCGCTGGGGATACCGTGCACCACGGTGTTATTCACCGAGATGCAGGTCTGGGCCGGGTAATCGTAATACCCGTAAAAATTCGAGACGGCCCCGTGTGCCTCCAAGACGGCCTTGGCGCGCTGGTCGAGCTGCGCCGTCGACATTCCGGCTTTCACGTGGGCGCGCAAGTCATCGTGAATCGCGCGCACCACGAGCGCGGCCTGGCGCATGCCCAGGATATCCGCCTCGCTGCGAAGATTAATCATCGGTGCGCCTACCGGCCCAGGAAATCGCGCAGCGCGCTATCAATCGCGGCCGCGACTTCCTCCACGGTACCCAGGCCATTGACGGAGACCACGAGCCCGCGGCTGGCGTAGGCGTCGATAATCGGCTTGGTGGTGGCGTGGTACACCTCGATGCGGTGGCGGATAACATCCTCGGTATCATCGGCACGGCCCTGCTCGAGGGCGCGCCCGAGGAGGCGCTGGACCACCACGTCGTCGTCGGCCTGCAATTCCACCACGGCGTCCACGTTCTTCTCACCGAGCATGGCATCCAGGGCGCTCACCTGGTCGAGGTTGCGAGGGTAGCCATCCAGGAGGAAACCGGCGGCCGCATCGGCTTCGCCCAGGCGCTCCTCCACCATCTGGTTGGTGACGGAATCAGGAACCAGCTCGCCCTTTTCCGAATAGGAGGCCGCCAGGCGCCCGAGTTCATCCTGGGCCTTGGCGTGCGCGCGGAACAGGTCACCGGTGGAAATCGCCGGGATACCGTAGCGCTGCGCGATACCGGCCGCCTGGGTGCCTTTGCCCGCGCCCGGGGGGCCAACCAAAATCAAACGTACTGACATGAGTGGCACCTTTCTGTGTTATCGATGCGGAGCGCCCGCGCGCCCCGCCTGAAAGAAGGGGCGAGGCCGCGTTAGCGGATACCGCCGAGGAAGCCTTCGTAGTGGCGCTGCTGGAGCTGGGCGTTGATGTCCTTGACGGTCTGGAGGCCCACACCCACCAGAATCATGATGGAGGTACCGCCGAAACCGGACTGTACGATGCCGAGCGCGCTGAAGAGCAGCAGCGGGATGAGGGCCACGATGGTGAGGTAGGTGGCGCCCACCCAGGTGAGGCGATTCGAAACAAAGTGGAGGTAATCCGCGGTGGGTTTGCCGGCGCGCACATTCGGAATGAAGCCGCCGTACTTCTTCATATTGTCCGCCACTTCGTCTGTATCGAAGGCGATGGAGGTGTAGAAGAAGGTGAAGGCGAAGGTGAGAAGCGCGTAGGTGAGGATATAGGCCCAGCCATTGTGCTGGAAATTGCGCTGGATCCAGATCACCCACGAAGAGTTCTGATTCCCGAAGGTGGAAATCATGGTGGGGAGCATGAGGATCGAGGAAGCGAAGATCACCGGGATAACGTTCGCCATATTGATCTTGATGGGCAGGTAGGTGGTGGACCCGCCGTAGGTGCGCCGGCCGATCACACGCTTGGCGTACTGGACCGGAATGCGGCGCTGGGACTGCTCCACGAAGGTAACAACCAGGGTGATGAGCGCGAAGACCACGATCACGATGAGGAGGGTACCGATGCCGTGCCCGGCGTAGATCTGACCCATCATCGAGGGGAAGCCGGCGCAAATACCCGTGAAGATGAGGATGGACATACCGTTACCCACCCCGCGTTCGGTGATGAGTTCGGCCATCCACATGATGAGGCCGGTGCCGGCCGTCATGGCGAGGATGGTCATGGTGTAGGTCCACCAGGTGGCATTCGGGATCACCGGTTCTTTGCAGCCGGCGAAAAGCGTGAAGTTCGCGGTGGCCACCACAACCGAGGACTGGAGCAGGCCCAGCCCGATGGTGAGGTAGCGGGTGTATTCCGTCAGCTTCGCGGTACCCGACTGCCCCTGCTTATGCAGTTCCTGGAAGCGCGGGATCACCACGCGCAGCAGCTGCACAATAATCGAGGCCGTAATATAGGGCATGATTCCGAGGGCGAAAACGGAGAGCTGCATCATCGCGCCACCTGAGAACAGGTTGAGCATATCGATGAGATCCTGCGCGCCCGACTGCTGCGTGGTGCACTCCCGAATATTACTCAGGCTCACGAACGGAGCCGGGATGAAGCTGCCCAAGCGGTAAATCACCATAATCATCATGGTGAAAAGCAACTTGCGGCGCAGATCCGGGGTGCGGAAAGCAGCTGCGAAAGCCTTAATCAAGATTCCTCCTGATGGTGACGGATCGCGCGGGGCAGTCCGTTATCGTCGAGAACCGTCGGGTGACGGAAATGGGGACAAGCGTATTTTCTGGGAAAGTACGTACGACGGCGCACCGGCCACGCTGCTTATTCGCCACTGAAAGCAATCTTTCCGCAGCAAAGCAATACTTCAGCAGGGCTGCCTGCGCCCAGAAAAAAGCTCGCCCCCGCCATAATAGCGGGGACGAGCAAATTTCGCACTGTTCATCCACAGAGTGTGGGTGAGTGCTCAGTCAAACGGTGGCCGTGCGGCCAGCGCGTATTACTTGGATTCGACCTGCGGCGCGGAGATAGAACCCCCGGCAGCCTCGATCTTTTCCTTAGCCGAATTCGACCACGCTTCCACTTCGACGTCGAGCTTGACGGAAATCTCACCGGTTCCGAGAACCTTGACCGGGGAGTTCTTGCGAACCGCGCCCTTGGCGACGAGATCCGCCGAGGTCACCTTCCCACCTTCGGGGAAGAGCTCGCCGAGCGCCGAAACGTTAATGACCTGGTATTCGACCCGGAACGGGTTCTTGAAACCGCGCAGCTTCGGAAGGCGCATATGCAGCGGCATCTGGCCACCTTCGAAGCCGGGACGCACGGTATTACGTGCCCGGGTACCCTTGGTACCGCGACCGGACGTCTTACCCTTGGATCCTTCACCGCGACCAACGCGAATCTTCGCCTTGTTCGAACCGGGAGCCGGACGCAGGTCGTGCAGCTTAATGATGGAATCCTTTTCTGCTTCCGCCATTAGTCAACCTCCTCCACCGTAACGAGGTGAGCCACGGCGCGAACCATGCCCTTCACCTCGGGGGTATCCTCGCGCACAACGGACTGACCGATCTTGCGCAGACCGAGCGTGCGCAGGGTGTCCTTCTGGCGCTGGATCGCACCAACAACACCCTTCACCTGGGTGATCTTAAGATTTGCCATTACGCACCAACTCCCGCGGCCGCGGCCTCATTTTCCGCCTTGGCGGCTTCGGCCTCTTCGATCTCGCGTTCCTTGGCTTCCGCTTCGGCGCGGGCCCGCAGCATAGCTTCGGGAACGACGCGCTCGATGGGGAGCCCACGCCGGGCGGCAACCGCTTCGGGCTGCTCAAGCTGCTTGAGGGCAGCCACGGTGGCGTGCACGATATTGATCGCGTTCGAGGAACCGAGCGACTTGGAGAGCACATCGTGAATACCCGCGCACTCCATAATGGCGCGCACCGGGCCGCCGGCGATAACGCCGGTACCGGGAGCGGCCGGGCGCAGCAGCACAACGCCGGCGGCGTCTTCGCCCTGCACCACGTGCGGGATGGTCCGCGCGATACGCGGGATGCGGAAGAAGTTCTTCTTCGCTTCCTCGGTACCCTTGGCGATAGCGGCGGGAACTTCGCGGGCCTTGCCGTAGCCGACACCCACGAGGCCGTTGCCGTCGCCCACCACCACGAGGGCGGTGAAGGACATCCGGCGGCCACCCTTGACCGTCTTCGCAACGCGGTTAATGGTCACCACGCGCTCGATATAAGCGTTCTTTTCTTCACCGCGACGGTTGTCACGGCGGTTCTCACGACGGTTGTCGCGGCGGCCGCGACGACCTTCGTTGCGATTTTCCCGGCCGTTCTGGGCCGGATCCTGCTGCTCTGCAGCCATTTTCCTCTGCCTTTCCTCAGCCGTTAGAAATCGAGTCCTGCTTCGCGCGCACCTTCGGCGACAGCTGCAACGCGACCGTGGTACTGGTTGCCACCGCGGTCGAAGACCACGGCGCTGATCCCAGCGTCCTTGGCGCGCTGACCGACGCGTTCGCCGACCTTCCGCGCGATTTCTGTCTTGGTACCCTCCGCTTCGCGCAGGTCAGCCTCGTAGGACGAGGCGGCCGCGAGAGTGCGGCCCACGACGTCGTCGATAACCTGGGCGTAAATATGGCGGTTGGAACGCGAAACCACGAGACGCGGCCGCGCGGCGGTACCGGAAATACGCTTGCGCAACCGGAAGTGGCGGCGCGCACGAGCGATGTACTTGCCCTTGCCCTTGATGGTAACAGCCATCACTTACCAGCCTTTCCAGCCTTGCGACGAATAACTTCGTCCGCGTACTTGACACCCTTGCCCTTGTAGGGTTCGGGCTTACGAAGCTTGCGAATCTTCGCTGCGGTTTCACCCACGAGCTGCTTATCGATACCCGAGACCGTGAACTTGGTCGGGGTCGTCACCGTAAAGGTGATACCCTCGGGAGCTTCGAAAAGAATCGTGTGGGAGTAGCCCAGCGAGAATTCGAGATCAGAACCCTTGGCGACCACGCGGTAACCGGTTCCGACGATTTCCATCGCCTTGGTGTACCCGTTGGTGACGCCCTCGATCATATTCGCGACGAGGGTGCGGGTCAGGCCGTGCAGCGAACGCGATTCGCGCTCGTCATTGGGCCGGGTCACCAGAACCGTATTGTCATCAACATTCACCGCGATCGGCTCGGCCACGGAGAGCGCGAGCTGACCTTTGGGGCCCTTGACGGTGACGTCCTGGCCGGAAACCGACACGTCGACGCCGCCGGGGATAGCGATGGGAAGCCTACCAATTCGAGACATTATTGCACCTACTTCCCATTACCAGACGTAAGCGAGGACTTCCCCGCCAACGCCCTTATCCTTGGCCTCGCGGTCCGTCATGAGGCCGGAGGAGGTGGACAAAATAGCCACACCCAGGCCGTCAAGAACGCGCGGCAGGTTCGTGGACTTCGCGTAAACGCGCAGGCCCGGCTTGGAGATGCGCCGGACGCCAGCAAGGGCGCGCTCACGGTTCGATCCGTACTTCAACGTGAGGGTGAGAGTCTTGCCCACCTGGGCACTCTCCACCTCGTAGGAGTCGATGTAGCCTTCGCGCTTCAAGATGTCCGCAATATGGGACTTAATCTTGGAGTACGGCATAGACACCGACTCATGGAACGCCGAATTGGCGTTACGCAGACGCGTCAGCATGTCTGCGATTGGGTCAGTCATTGTCATTTTGGGCTGTGGCCCTTCCTCGTCGCGGTTTCCGATGGACCTGCGACGTAGTCTTTACCAGCTGGACTTCTTAACACCGGGGAGTTCGCCGCGCAGGGCCAACTCACGCAGGCAAATACGGCACAGGCCGAACTTGCGGTAAACGGAATGCGGACGGCCGCACCGGTTGCAACGGGTGTACGCACGAACGGCGAACTTCTGCTTACCGGCGGCCTTTTGCTTCAGAGCGGTCTTTGCCATATTTAGGCCTCCTTGAAGGGGAATCCGAGATGCTTGAGAAGAGCGCGCCCTTCGTCGTCGCTCCCGGCAGAGGTCACCACGGTGATGTCCATACCGCGCACGCGATCAATCTTGTCCTGGTCGATCTCGTGGAACACGGTCTGTTCGGTCAGACCGAAGGTGTAGTTCCCGTTGCCGTCAAACTGCTTGGGCGAAAGGCCGCGGAAGTCGCGGATACGCGGCAGCGCGGTGGAAATAAGCCGGTCGAGGAATTCCCACATGCGGTCACCGCGGATGGTGACGAAGCACCCGATGGCCTGGCCTTCACGCAGCTTAAACTGCGCGATGGACTTCTTGGCCTTGGTGATCATCGGCTTCTGGCCGGTAATCGCCGTCATATCGGCGACGGCGCCGTCGAGTACCTTGGAGTCACGCGCAGCATCACCCACGCCCATATTCACCACGACCTTGACGATCTTGGGAACCTGGTTGACATTGACGTACTTAAATTCTTCCTGGAGTTCCGGGATGATGTGTTCCCGGTACTTCACCTTGAGACGGGGGGTATCGCTCACAGTTCGATTTCCTTCCCGCCGCGGCGTCCGATGCGCTCACGGACAATCTTCTTCTTGCCGTCGCGCTCCACCTCTACCTCGCGGTAGCCCACGCGAATCGGCTTGCCATCGTGAACGAGGGCAACGTTCGAAATGTGAATCGGTGCTTCAACGGTTTCAATACCGCCGGTGGTGCCGCCCCGCGAGGTCTGCCCCACACGCACGTGCTTCTTCACGCGCTGGACGCCTTCCACGATGACGCGATCACGCTTGGTATCAACGGAAAGCACGCGCCCCTGCATACCCTTATCGCGCCCGGCGATAACTTGGACGAGATCATCCTTCTTAATCTTCGCCATTAGATCACCTCCGGAGCCAGCGAAATGATGCGCATGAACTTCGCGTCGCGAAGCTCACGCCCAACGGGCCCGAAGATACGGGTGCCGCGGGGTTCGCCGTCGTTCTTCAACAGCACGGCTGCGTTTTCGTCGAACTTGATGTAGGACCCGTCCTTGCGGCGCGTTTCCTTAACTGCACGGACGACGACCGCCTTGACGACGTCGCCCTTCTTTACGTTTCCGCCCGGAATAGCATCCTTGACGGTGGCGACGATGGTGTCACCAATTCCGGCGTAGCGCCGGCCGGAGCCGCCGAGCACGCGGATGCACAAAAGTTCCTTGGCACCGGTGTTATCGGCGACGCTAAGCCGCGTCTCCTGCTGGATCATGTGTTTCTATCTCCTATTGTCGTGCCGGTTCTCGGATTCGAGCCTTGCCGAACGAATGGGTTCGCGCGAACTGCGCCGGCCCAAACGCCTTTGGCCCACATGCGAGGGCCGCCTGCGTTCAGGCCGGTCACATTCGCTCAAGCTAGGAAAGCCCTAACTACTTCGCCTTCTCGATGATCGTAACGACCCGGAAGTGCTTGGTCGCGGAGAGCGGGCGGGTTTCCATAATGGAAACCAAATCGCCTACGCGAACTTCGTTATTTTCGTCGTGCGCCTTCACTCGCTTGGTGCGGGTAATAACTTTACCGTATAGCGGGTGCTTTACGCGATCTTCAACTTCAACAACAACGGTCTTGTCCATTTTGTCGGAGACCACGTAGCCGCGCAGCGACTTGCGATGATTACGTGTTTCGGTGCTTGCGTTCTCGCTCATCTCATCCTCACTTACTGAGCGGCCGGAGCGGTTCGAATGTTCTTCTCCCGCTCGCTCTTAATGGTGTAAATGCGAGCAATCTCGCGACGAACTTCCCGCAGGCGGCCACTGTCCTCCAGGCGGTGAGTCACCGCCGAGAAGCGGAGGTTGAACAGTTCCTTCTTCGACTCGGCAAGCTTCTCGAGAAGCTCCGCGTCGGTCATCGCGTCGAGTTCCGCGGTGGTCAGTCCCTTAGCCATTACTCAACCTCCTCACGGGTGATAAAGCGGGTCTTGATGGGCAGCTTGTGCTGGGCGCGGCTCATGGCCTCACGGGCGAGAGCCTCATCCACGCCGGCCATTTCGAACATGACCCGGCCGGGCTTGATATTGGCAACCCAGGTTTCCACCGGGCCCTTACCCGAACCCATACGCACGCCGAGCGGCTTCTTGGTGAGCGGGCGATCCGGGAAGATATTGATCCAGATCTTACCGCCACGCTTGACGTGACGCGTCATGGCAATACGGGCTGCTTCAATTTGACGATTGGTGATGTAGGCCGGCTCGAGCGCCTGGATGCCGTATTCACCGAAAGCCAGCTGAGTTCCGCCCTTGGCCATACCCTTACGGTGCGGACGGTGCTGCTTGCGCCATTTAGTACGACGAGGAATCAGCATGAGTTATGCCTCCGTTCCGGTTGATTCCGGCGCGGCCACCGGAGCTTCGGCTCCGGCCGCCGGGCTCTGAGCCTGTTCGCTGCGGGCTTCCCCACGCTGGCCACCGCGACCGCGACCGGCGCCGCGGCGACCGCGACGATCCGAACGGCCCCCGCGCCCACCGCGCGGAGCTTCCGCGAGGCTGCGGTAGTACTCAGCGTCGGTCAGATCACCGCGGTAGATCCACACCTTCACGCCGATGCGGCCGAAGGTGGTACGCGCTTCGTAGAAACCGTAGTTGATATTCGCGCGCAGGGTGTGCAGCGGCACGCGCCCTTCGCGGTAGAACTCGCTACGCGACATTTCGGCGCCACCCAGACGGCCCGAGCACTGCACGCGGATGCCCTTGGCACCGGCGCGCTCGGCGGACTGGATACCCTTGCGCATGGCGCGGCGGAAGGACACGCGCGAGGCGAGCTGTTCCGCGATACCCTGCGCCACGAGCTGGGCGTCAGCTTCCGGGTTCTTCACTTCGAGAATATTGAGCTGCACGGCCTTACCGGTCAGCTTCTCCAGATCAGCGCGGAGGCGATCAGCTTCCGCACCGCGCCGGCCAATGACGATGCCGGGGCGAGCGGTGTGGATATCCACAACCACGCGCTCGGCGCGGCGCTCGATGTGCACGCTGGAAATCCCGGCGCGCTCGAGCGTCTTTTCGATCATGTCACGGATTTTGACATCTTCGAGGACGTAGTCCGAGTAGCGCTGCCCCTTCTTGGTGGAATCAGCGAACCACTTGGAGCGGTGGTCGGTCGTGATGCCGAGACGGAACCCAATAGGGTTGACTTTCTGTCCCACTAGCGGGCCCTCCTCTGGTTCTTGGTCTTGGGCTTCTCGTCGGTAACGATAACGGTGATGTGACTCGTCCGCTTGTTGATGCGGTTCGCCCGGCCCTGGGCACGCGGCTGGATACGCTTCATCGTCGGGCCTTCATCGGCGTAAATTTCGCCAATGAACAGCTCGGACTCATCGAAGCGCTCCCCCGCCTGCTCGGCGGCGTAGCGCGCGTTGGCGATGGCCGACTCCACGATCTTACGAACCGGAGTGGCGGCCGCAAACGGTGCGAACTGCAGTACGTCAATAGCGTCCAGGGCGCGCCGGCCGCGGATGGTGTCCACGACACGACGGGCCTTCATGGGCGACACGCGCACGAAGCGCGCCTGCGCCTTTGCTTCCATAGTTCTGCCTTACTCTCTCGCTCGAGGCCCCGGCTTAGCGCCGGCGGCCCTTTCGGTCGTCCTTGTCGTGCCCGCGGAAGGTGCGGGTCGGGGCGAACTCCCCGAGCTTGTGGCCAACCATGGATTCGGTAATGAATACCGGCACATGCTTGCGTCCATCGTGCACTGCAAAGGTGTGACCCAGGAAATCGGGGGTGATAACCGACCGACGCGACCAGGTCTTGATTACGTTCTTGGTGTTCTTCTCGTTCTGCTCGTCGACCTTCTTGTAGAGGTGCTCGTCGACGAACGGACCCTTCTTCAAACTGCGGGGCATCAGCTAATCCTTCCTCAGCGCTTCTTGCCGGTCTTGCGACGGCGCACGATGAGCTTGTCGCTGGCCTTGTTCGGACGGCGGGTACGGCCTTCCTTCTTGCCCCACGGGCTAACGGGATGGCGCCCACCGGACGTCTTACCTTCACCACCACCGTGCGGGTGGTCCACCGGGTTCATCACAACACCGCGGACGGTCGGGCGCACGCCCTTCCAGCGCATACGGCCGGCCTTACCCCAGTTGATATTCGCCTGCTCGGCATTGCCGACTTCACCGACGGTGGCGCGGCAACGCACGTCCACGTTACGGATTTCACCGGAGGGCATACGCAGCTGCGCGTACTTGCCTTCGCGGGCAACCAACTGCACGGAAGCGCCGGCGCTGCGGGCGATCTTGGCCCCGCCCAGCGGCTTGAGTTCCACATTGTGCACCGTGGTACCGAGCGGGATATTGCGCAGCGGCAGGTTGTTGCCGGGCTTGATATCCGCATTCGGACCGGTTTCGATGAGATCGCCCTGCTTCACGCCGCGGGGAGCAACGATGTAACGCTTCTCGCCATCAACGAAGTGAAGCAGCGCAATGCGCGCGGTGCGGTTCGGATCGTATTCAATGTGCGCAACCTTGGCCGGCACGCCGTCCTTATCCCAGCGACGGAAGTCGATGAGACGGTACTGGCGCTTGTGCCCACCGCCCTTGTGACGGGTGGTGATGCGTCCCTGGTTGTTACGCCCACCGGTCTTCTTCAGGGGACGAACGAGGGACTTCTCCGGGGTCGAACGAGTGATCTCGGCGAAGTCGGCAACGCTCGCACCGCGACGACCCGGGGTCGTCGGCTTGTACTTACGAATTCCCATGAGTTCTTATTCCTCAGTTCCTCGAATCGCCTATTAGACGATTTCGCCGTAGATGTCGATGGAGCCTTCACGCAAGGTGACGATGGCCCGCTTGGTATTCTTGCGCCGCCCGATGCCGTTGCGCGTACGCCGGGTCTTGCCCTGGCGGTTCTGCGTATTGACGGAGGCAACCTTGACGCCAAAAATCGCTTCGACGGCCTGCTTGATTTCGGTCTTATTCGAACGCGGATCAACGAAGAAGGTGTACTTACCCTGTTCTTCGAGCAGCGCGCTCTTCTCCGACATCACCGGGGCGAGGATGACATCGTGCGGGTTCTTATTCCAGAAGTTACCGTTCTCAGTCATTACTTCTCATCCTTCTTGGTGTTCTTCTCCACGAACGCGCCGAGCGCGGCTTCGGTGAAGATAACGTCGTCAGCAGCAAGAACGTCGTAGCTATTGAGCTGATCAACGTAGAGGACGTGGATCTGCGGGAGGTTGCGCACGGAGAGCACCGAGGCGTCATCTTCACGCTGGACCACGACGAGCGCCTTGCGCCCCTCGTTCATCTTCTCGATGAGCGTACGCGCCGCCTTGGTGGACGGGGTCTCATCGGCAACAAAAGCGGTCACGGCGTGAATACGCTCGTGGCGAGCCCGGTCCGAAAGGGACTGCAGCAGCGCGGCCGCGATCATCTTCTTGGGGGTGCGCTGCGAGTAGTCACGCGGCTGCGGGCCGTGGACAACGCCGCCACCGACCCACTGCGGAGCGCGGATCGAACCCTGGCGGGCCCGGCCGGTCCCCTTCTGGCGCCACGGCTTCTTGCCGCCGCCGGACACCTGACCGCGGGTCTTCGTGGCGTGGGTACCGAGGCGAGCGGCAGCTTGCTGCGCGTTAACGACCTGGTGGACCAGCGCCATATTGAAGTCGAGATCAAAGAGCTGAGCCGGGAGGGTGGCCTGCGAGGTCACCTTGCCGGTTTCATCGAGAACGTCAATCTTGAAGTCTGCCATTGTTAGGCTCCCTTCACGGACGTGCGGACCACAACCGAGCCACCCTTTGCACCGGGGATGGCGCCAACCACGAGCAACAGGCCGTTCTCGAGGTCAACGGAGTGGATGGACAGATTCTGCACCGTGACACGGTCCTGACCCATGCGACCAGCCATGCGCAGACCCTTGAAGACGCGCGAGGGGGTGGCGCAGGCGCCGATGGAACCGGGCTTGCGGTGGTTGCGGTGCGCACCGTGGGAGGCCGACACACCGGCGAAGCCGTGACGCTTCATCACACCGGCGAAGCCCTTACCGCGGGAGGTACCGATAACGTCAACGGACTGACCGGCTTCGAAGATATCCGCGGTCAGTTCCTGCCCGAGCGTGTATTCACTGGCATCGGGGGTGCGGATTTCCGCCAGCTTCTTGCGCGGCGTAACACCGGCCTTAGCGAAGTGGCCCTGGAGCGGCTTGGTGACGTTCTTCGTCTTTTCATCGCCCGAGGCGAGCTGCACGGCGGAATAGCCGTCAACCTCGGGGGTGCGAACCTGGGTCACCACATTGGTGCCCACGCGCACAACGGTAATGGGAAGGAGGCGCCCGTCCTCATCCCAGAGCTGGGTCATCCCCAGCTTCGTGCCCAGCAACGCCTTCACGGGCTTGCTGGCAACAGCTTGCTTGGAGTTCATTGCGTATTACCTCAGAGCTTGATTTCCACGTTGACGTCAGCCGGAAGATCGAGACGGCGCAGGCTGTCAATCGTCTTCAGGGTGGGATCCACGATGTCAATAAGGCGCTTGTGTGTGCGCATCTCAAAGTGATCGCGGGAGTCCTTGTACTTGTGGGGCGAGCGGATAACGCAAAAAACGTTTTTTTCCGTCGGCAGCGGGACGGGTCCCACCACGGTCGCGCCGGTACGCGCAACTTCATCGACGAGCTTCTTGGCCGCGCTATCAATGACCTCGTGGTCATATGACTTCAGCCGAATGCGGATCTTCTGTCCCGCCATGGCGCGTCTACCTCTCTTTAGCTTCGGTGCCCGGTACCCGCACTCGGGCGTGTCGTACCGGAGGTAAATCTAGTAGCCATGCCCTATGTGAGGTTACGGAGAACCCTTTATACGATAATCGGCGTTGGGTAACCGATTAAGTTCCTTCGCTCGTAATCCGAGCAACTTGTTAAGTATGCCAAAAACTTCGGCGTACTTTCAAGACTTTCACGGCGAACGTGCGCCGTTTCTCATTCCCAGCGAGCCCGAAGGCCTGCCGGCACGGGTAAAAATTTTACCGAAAGGCCGCGTTTCGTGCAAGAAACGGTTGCGGTGAAGCGCTTCACGTCGCGGTACGACGACGCCGCAGCCTCCCGGACTCTCGGCCACGCGGGCCGCCAGCGGCGCCGTCGCCCCACCCTTGCCCCGGATGCCGCCACCACCTAGCATGGCCTTAAGTGATCTACATCGCTTAGCAGCGCGGATGCTGCGGGCGGGTGATCATCCACCATACCGAGGAGGTAGACAAAGATGTCCTATCGATCAACAAATCCCTATACCGGTGAGGTGCTCGCCGAGTTCCCCTATGCCACCGATGCCGAGGTGGATAAGGCCCTCGAGCTGGCCCACGAAACATTCCAGACGTGGAGCCGCACCTCCATCGCCGAACGCGCCGCTATTTTGCGCCGCGCCGCGGATATCGCGGAAGAACGCGCGAGCGAACTCGGGGCGCTGGCCACCCTGGAAATGGGCAAACTCATTGGGGAAGCCACCGGGGAAGCCGGCGGCACCGTTCCAACAATGCTGCGTTGGCTCGCTGATGAAGCGGAAAATATTTTAGCTCCGCGCCCTGTCAGCTCCACCGCCGCACCTTTTGAAGGCTATATTGACTATCGCCCGGAGGGCGTCGTCGTCGAAATTGAACCGTGGAACTTCCCGTACTACCAGGCCATTCGCGGTTTCGCGCCCGCAATGCTCTGCGGCAACACGGTTATCCTCAAGCACGCGTCGATTTTGCCGCAATGCGCCGCAGCGATTGTCCAGGTGCTCTACGATGCCGGGCTGCCGCGCGGGGTATGGCAAAATCTCTACGCCACCCACGCGCAGGTGGAGCGGCTCATCAGCGACGACCGGGTACGCATTGTTACGCTCACCGGCTCAGAAGCTGCGGGAGCGAAAATCGCGCAGCTCGCGTCCCGGCACCTGAAGAAATCCGTGATGGAACTGGGTGGTTCCGATCCCTTTATTGTTTTGGACGACGCCGATATTGAGGCCACCATCCAGCTGGCAATTATGGGACGCTGCTTCAATGCCGGCCAGGTATGCGCCTCCCCCAAACGCATGATCGTTCCCGATGCGCTCTATGACCGTTTCGTTACCGGCCTCAAGGAGAGCACCGCGCAGCTGCGGCCCGGGGACCCGGCAGCAGAAGACACCACCGTGCCGCCCATGTCGTCCCGCGAGCAGGCCGCCACGGTCAATGATCAGATTCGGCGGGCTATCGAAGGCGGGGCGAGCGCCACTCCCCTGGGCCATATCGTTCCCGAGGGAGATACCTGGGTGCAGCCCACCCTGCTCGAAAACGTGGAGCGGGATAACCCCCTCTTCTACGAGGAGATTTTCGGGCCGGTCTGGAGCGTGTACCGGGTATCCTCGGAAGAAGAAGCAATCCGACTGGCTAATGATTCGTGCTACGGGCTGGGCGGAACGGTTCATTCGGTAGACGTTGCGCATGCCGCGCGCGTTGCCGCCCGGGTAGATACCGGCACCGTTGCTATTAACTCCCCGGTTCCCGCTGTTCCCGCCGGCATGCCTTTCGGCGGTGTCAAGCGCTCCGGTTTCGGGCGCGAGATGGGCTACGAAGGGGTACGCGAATTCGCCAATATCCAGTCGATTCTTCTCCCGGAGGGAATCTCCGCGGCGGAGTTCCTCTCCTCGCTTTCAGGAAAGGAGTAAGCATGAAAGCAGCAGTAGTCAATTCTGTGGGCGGTGGGTTCACCATCGAAGATATCGAAATTGCCGAACCCATCGGGCGCGAGGTACTTTTCGACGTCAAGGCTTCCGGCCTGTGCCGCTCGGATCTCACGCTCTCCACCACCAATTTCGGTTTCCCCTTCCCGCAGGTGCTCGGGCACGAAGCCGCCGGCGTGGTTACTGCCGTAGGCCCGGACGTGAAGGAAATCAAGGTGGGTGACCACGTGGTTGCCTCCCTCATCCAGTATTGCGGACACTGCCGGGCCTGCCGCGAATCACGCATGTACGAATGCGAATTCCCGGAGGAAACACTACGCGGCCCAGACGAAGCCCCGCGGCTGAGCCGGAAAGGCGAACCGATTTTCCAAACCTACGGCATTGCCGGCTTTGCGGAGCAGGCGCTCGTGCACGAACACCAGATCGCGAAGATCAACCCGGACATGCCTTTCCCGCAGGCCTGCGTGATCGGCTGCGCGGTCATTACTGGCGCGGGCGCGGCTCTCAATACCGCGCGGGTACGCCCCGGTGACACCGTGGCGGTGGTGGGCTTGGGCGGAGTGGGCCTGAGCATCGTCAACGGCGCCCGCATTGCCGGGGCCAGCCGGATTATCGGGGTGGATACCAACCCGGAGAAGGAAGAATTCGGAAAGAAATTCGGGATGACCCACTTCGTGAACGCGGGCGACCGGGATGTTATCGAGCAGATCTTCGCCGCGACCGAGGGGCGCGGGGTGGATAAGTCCTTCGAGGCTCTCGGCATCGTGCCCACGATGGAGACGGCCATCGCCGCCACCCGCCAGGGTGGGGACGTGTACGTAGCCGGGGTCTTCAAGCCGGAGATGGAGTGGACCATTAATCCGCTCAACGAATTCTTCGTGCACCGGCGCCATATCCACGCGGTGTACATGGGGAATACCGATATTAAGACCGATATTCCCCAGTACGTGGAGTTCTACCAGCAGGGCCGCCTCCACCTGGATGACCTTGTCGCCACGGAAATTGCCCTTGATGATATCGACGCCACCTATAAGGCGATGGTGGATCATCACGCCGGGATTGGGCGCGTGGTTATCACGTCCTTCTAGCGGGTGGGCCGCGCGGCGGCGTGCTAGAGCAAAGCCGCGAGTTCAGCCAGGGGGAACTCCCCCACATCCACGGTGAAAGCGCCGGCATTGCGGGCCGCGGCCAGCCCCGGCCCGGAATCCTCGAAAGCGAGGCAGCTCTCAATAGGAACGCCAAGGCGCTGCGCACCCAGGAGGTACGGGGCGGGATTCGGTTTACCGGGGACGTCATCATCCCCGGTAACCGCCGCCTCCAGCCTGCTTCCCGGCCCGGCCAGGAAGATTTCCACCGGGCGGCCCGGGGTGGCCGTAACAAGTGCCTGCGGGATGCCGGCCGCGGAGAAAGCATCGAGGAGCTCAGCCGCCCCGTCAATAAGTTCCGCATCGGCCATATGATCGGCCATGGCCCTTAGCACCTCAGCAAACATTTTCCAGGGGTCCACTTCTCCCCCGCCGCGGCGTACCGCGGCCATCATGCGCCGCCCGTGCGCAATCGTATCCGCACCGCGGATCGCCAGCACATCCTCATCGGTCCAGATTCCACCGTGGGAACGCACCACATTTCCAGATACCCGGGCCCATTCCTCTTCAGAATCCACCAGGGTGCCGTCCATATCCCAGAGTACCGCGGCCGGAGCGACAGATCCCGCCGAGCCTGCAGCACCCACCGCTGCCGGGGCTGCGTTTCCTGCTGCCGGGGCAACGCTGCCCGCCATATCACCGGGAAACCCGATTTTCTTATACACGTCCTCAAGAGCCATAGCGCCACTCTGCCAAGTTCTGCGTCGTCGTGCAAATATACGACGGCGCGCAAGCATCCCCGCGCGGTTGCGCATCGCGCAGCGGCGCACCTGTACGGCACGCAAGCATCAAGCGTAACGGCGCACCGTACGGCGCCCATAACACCCACGCATAACAAAGGGACCCTAGCGCAGTGCTAGGGTCCCTTCCCGCCTCGCGGCGGACGTTTTGCTCAGTTACCCGGTGACCGGGTAGCTGCGCCCAGATGCATCAAAGTTACTTGATGATCTTGGTGACGCGCCCTGAACCAACGGTGTGGCCGCCCTCGCGAATAGCGAAGCCGAGGCCTTCTTCCATGGCGATGGGCTGGATGAGCTCAACCGACATCTCGGTGTTGTCGCCGGGCATAACCATCTCGGTGCCTTCGGGCAGCGTGATGACGCCGGTGACGTCCGTGGTGCGGAAGTAGAACTGCGGGCGGTAGTTGGAGAAGAACGGGTTGTGACGGCCGCCTTCTTCCTTCTTCAGCACGTAGACCTGAGCTTCGAACTGGGTGTGCGGGGTGATGGTGCCGGGCTTGGCCACAACCTGGCCGCGCTCAACATCTTCACGCTTGGTACCGCGGAGCAGCAGACCGCAGTTTTCGCCGGCTTCGGCGTAGTCCATCTGCTTGTGGAACATTTCGATACCGGTGACGGTGGTCTTCTGGGTATCGCGGATACCGAGAATTTCCACTTCCTCGTTGAGGTTGAGGATACCGCGCTCCACACGGCCGGTGACCACGGTGCCACGACCGGTAATGGTGAAGACGTCCTCAATCGGCATGAGGAACGGCTTATCGGTGTCACGCACCGGATCCTCGAAGTAGTTGTCCACCTGGTCCATGAGCTCTTCGATGGAAGCAACCCACTTCGGATCGCCTTCCAGCGCCTTGAGAGCGGAGATCTTCACGACCGGGAGGTCATCGCCCGGGTACTCCTGGGAGGACAGAAGTTCACGAACTTCCATTTCCACGAGTTCGAGCAGCTCTTCGTCGTCAACCATATCGGACTTGTTGAGAGCAACGATGATCTGGGGCACGCCAACCTGACGGGCGAGCAGCACGTGCTCGCGGGTCTGGGCCATCGGGCCGTCGGTCGCCGCAACCACGAGGATCGCGCCGTCCATCTGGGCCGCACCGGTGATCATGTTCTTGATGTAGTCCGCGTGGCCGGGGGCGTCAACGTGTGCGTAGTGACGCTTCTCGGTCTGGTATTCCACGTGGGACACGTTGATGGTAATACCGCGCTGGCGCTCTTCGGGAGCGTTGTCAACCTGATCGAACGGGGTGTACTCGTTCAGATCCGGGTACTTATCCGACAGAACCTTGGTGATAGCAGCGGTCGTGGTCGTCTTTCCGTGATCGACGTGACCGATGGTGCCAATGTTCATATGCGGCTTGGACTTATCGTACTTGGCCTTCGCCACTGGGCCCTCCTGGGACTCTAGAAATTACTTACAGCTATGTGGATGATGCTCGCGCATAATCCGGTCTGTTCCGAACAGTTACCTATTGTAAACGAAACCGGCGACTATTCACCACGAGATTCCGCGATGATCTGTTCCGCAACGGCCTTCGGGACTTCGGCGTAGGAATCCATCTGCATGGAATACACCGCGCGCCCCTGGGTCTTCGACCGCAGGTCACCAACGTAGCCGAACATTTCGCTCAGCGGCACGTTGGCGCGCACGATCTTGACGCCCGTCGCATCCTCCATGGACTTGATCATACCGCGCCGGGAGTTCAGGTCGCCGATAACGTCGCCCATGTACTCTTCCGGGGTGCGGACTTCCACGTCCATGATGGGCTCCAGGAGCACCGGGTTGGCGCGGCGTGCGCCTTCCTTGAACACCTGGTTACCCGCGATCTTGAACGCCAGCTCCGAGGAGTCGACGTCGTGATAAGCGCCGTCTTCCAGGGTGGCCTTGACGCCCACCACCGGGAACCCGGCGAGGACACCATTCTGCATGGCTTCCTGGATACCCTGATCAACAGACGGGATGTATTCACGCGGAACGCGACCACCGGTCACGGCGTTGACAAATTCGTAAGTATCGCCGTCTTCGTTGGAGTCAAGCGGCTCAAACGTGACGATGACACGCGCGAACTGGCCCGAACCACCCGTCTGCTTCTTATGGGTGTATTCGACGCTATCGACCTTCTTGCGGATCGTCTCGCGGTAGGCAACCATCGGAGCACCGACGTTCGCATCAACCTTGAACTCACGCTTCATACGGTCGACGAGGATATCGAGGTGGAGTTCGCCCATACCGCCGATAACGGTCTGGCCGGTTTCCTCATCCTGACGAACCGTGAAGGTCGGATCCTCTTCCGCGAGCTTCTGAATAGCCACGGAAAGCTTTTCTTGGTCACCCTTCGACTTCGGCTCAATCGCCACGTGAATCACGGGCTCCGGGAAGGACATGGACTCAAGAATAATCGGGGCGTCCTGGGCGCAGAGGGTATCACCGGTGGTGGTATCCTTCAGCCCAATGAACGCGTAAATATGCCCGGCATGCGCTTCTTCAACAGGGTTTTCCTTATTGGAGTGCATCTGGAACATCTTGCCCACGCGCTCCTTGCGGCCCTTGACCGAGTTGAGCACCTGGGTGCCGGCCGAAACCTTACCGGAGTACACGCGGATGTAGGTGAGCTTGCCGTAGAAGGGGTGCACCGCAATCTTGAAGGCCAGCGCGGAGAACGGTTCGTTCTCGCTCGGGTGGCGTTCTTCGGTTTCGCCGTCTTCTTCGTGACCCGGCTTGAAGCCCTTGATAGCGGGAACGTCAATCGGGGCGGGCAGGAAGTTCACCACGCCGTCCAGCGCGGGCTGAATACCCTTGTTCTTGTAAGCCGAACCGGCGTACACGGGGTAGATTTCCGAGGCGATGGTGCGGATACGCAGACCCTTGATCATATCCTCGGTGCTCAGCTCGCCGTCCTCGAGGTACTTCTCCATGAGTTCATCGGAGGCTTCGGCGGCATCTTCCATGGCGGCCATACGCAGTTCTTCGGCCTTGGCCTGCAGTTCCGCGGGGATATCCTCTTCCACCACCACGGCGCCCCAGGTGTCATTACCCTGGGCGTCCTTTTCGGGGAAGCGGATGGCCTTCATCTTGAGGACATCCACCACGCCGGAGAAGTCATTCTCCGCGCCGATCGGGAAGGTGATGACAGTCGGGTGGGCGCCGAGGCGGTCCCGAATGGTCTGGACGGAGAAGTCGAAGTTAGCCCCCAACTTATCCATCTTGTTGATGAGGCAAATACGCGGCACATGGTACTTATCAGCCTGACGCCACACGGTTTCCGACTGCGGCTCCACGCCTTCCTTACCGTCGAACACCGCGATGGCGCCGTCCAGCACGCGCAGGGACCGCTCCACTTCCACGGTGAAATCAACGTGGCCGGGGGTGTCGATGATATTGAACTGCGTACCCTTCCAGAACGCGGTCACAGCGGCAGACGTAATCGTAATGCCGCGTTCCTTTTCCTGTTCCATCCAGTCGGTCGTCGAGGCGCCGTCATGGGTTTCACCCAGCTTGTGGTTGATGCCGGTGTAGAGCAGGATGCGTTCGGTGGTCGTTGTTTTGCCGGCATCGATGTGCGCCATGATGCCGATATTGCGAACCTTGGAAAGGTCCGTAAGCACTTCTTGTGCCACTTTTCGCTCTCTTCTATATCGCGGGTCAGATAACCCTGGTGATTACCAGCGGTAGTGGGCGAAGGCCTTATTGGCTTCCGCCATGCGGTGGGTATCCTCGCGGCGCTTCACAGCACCACCAAGGCCGTTGGAGGCATCGAGGATTTCGTTGAGGAGACGTTCCGTCATGGTGTTTTCGCGGCGCTGGCGCGCGAATTCCACCAGCCAGCGCAGGCCGAGGGCCGTGGAACGGCCAGCCTTGACTTCCACCGGCACCTGGTAGGTGGCGCCACCAACACGGCGGGAACGCACTTCCAGCTGCGGACGAATGTTATCCATAGCGCGCTTGAGAACCGCCAGGGCATCCTGCCCGGACTTTTCCGCCACGCCTTCCATCGCACCGTAGACGATGGACTGCGCCAGGGACTTCTTGCCATCCACGAGCACGCGGTTGACCAGCTGGGTCACCAGCTGGGAATTGTAAACCGGATCGCTAACCAGCGGACGCTTCTTAACCGGACCCTTACGAGGCATTACTTCTTCTCCTTCTTGGCGCCGTAACGGGAACGAGCCTGGTTGCGGCTCTTCACGCCCTGGGTGTCAAGGGCGCCGCGGACGATCTTGTACCGCACACCGGGGAGGTCCTTCACGCCACCGCCGCGAACGAGGACAATGGAGTGTTCCTGCAGGTTGTGACCTTCACCGGGAATGTACGCCGTCACTTCGATGCCGGAGGACAAGCGAACACGGGCAACCTTACGGAGCGCAGAGTTCGGTTTCTTGGGGGTGGTGGTGAACACGCGGGTGCACACCCCACGACGCTGGGGGCTCCCCTTAAGCGCCGGGCGCTTAGGAGCGCGCTTCTTCTTCGCGCGGCCCTCGCGGACCAGCTGCTGAATTGTAGGCACTACTTCTCCTGATAGACAGATGAATATTATAACGTTTGCCAAATCTGCCCGAACGCACACCGCTCATTACGGGACGGCCGAGGGCCGCCACAACAGACCCGCAAACAGGCAACCTAAACAAGAATAGCGGTTAATGCGAGGAGCCGTCAAAGCTTCGCGGGCTGAGGTGTTAGGAAACACACGGGCTGCGGGCCCACCCGGGCCGTTTTTCTGCGCCGCGTTTCTTTTTACGACGACGCCGCAGCGGGGCGGCCACACCGTGGCCGCCCCGCTGGGAACTCCCCCGCTACCGGGGAACTTATTTAGGAGAACATTCCGTAGCCGGCTCCGAGATCGAACTCTTGGAAGTCGGTATACGGGAAGGTGTCATCGAACATGTCGAAATCGGTGGCGGCAAAGCCATTGTTCTTTTCGAACTCCACCCGAGCTTCGGCAGTCGGTTCGATCTTGGCCGAGCGCATCGTCTCCAGGCCGGTACCGGCCGGGATGAGCTTACCAAGGATAACGTTTTCCTTCAGGCCCTCGAGCGGATCGGACTTGGAATTGAGTGCAGCCTCGGTGAGGACGCGGGTGGTCTCCTGGAAGGAGGCCGCCGAGAGCCAGGAATCCGTGGCCAGGGAGGCCTTGGTAATACCCATGAGCTCGGGGCGCCCGGAGGCGGGCTTGCCACCTTCGGCCATCGCCGCGCGGTTCTCATCTTCAAAGCGCGCCACATCCACGAGTTCGCCCGGGAGCAGCTTCGTGGTTCCCGCTTCCAGCACGGTAATGCGGCGCAGCATCTGGCGCACGATGACCTCGATGTGCTTGTCGTGGATTTCCACGCCCTGGGAGCGGTACACCGCCTGCACTTCGGAAACGATATGTTCCTGAGCCACCCGGCGCCCGGAAATACGCAGCACCTTCTTGGGGTCCACGCTACCTTCCACGAGCTGCTGACCAACATTGACGTGGCCGCCTTCGGGAACGAAGAGCTTGGCTCGCTTGGAGACCTGGTAGACAAGGTCCTCTTCGGCGTCGTCGCGCTGAATAATGAGGCGACGTACGCGCTCCCCATCCTCGATCTGGAGGATGCCGGCCGCTTCCGCGATCGGGGCCTCGCCCTTCGGGGTACGGGCTTCGAAGAGTTCCTGCACACGGGGAAGACCCTGGGTGATGTCGTCCGCGGAGGCCGAACCACCGGTGTGGAAGGTACGCATCGTCAGCTGGGTACCCGGTTCACCAATGGACTGGGCGGCCACGATACCCACCGCTTCGCCGATATCCACGAGCTTGCCGGTGGCCATGGAGCGGCCGTAGCACTTGGCGCAGGTACCGGTGCGCGACTGGCAGGTCAGCACGGAACGCACCGAAACCTGGGTCACGCCATTCTCAATGAGATGCTCGATAATCGCATCGCCCAGATCGGTTCCGGCAGCCGCCAGCACTTCGCCATCCTCGGATACAACGTCCTTCGCGAGGGTGCGAGCGTACACGGAAGTATCCAGCTGCGGATCGGGAATGAGGGTGCCGTCGGCGCCCTTCTCCGCGATGGTCTTGGTCAGGCCGCGGCTGGTCCCGCAATCGGATTCGCGCACGATAACATCCTGCGCCACGTCCACGAGGCGGCGGGTAAGGTACCCGGAATCGGCGGTACGCAAGGCGGTATCCGCCAGGCCCTTGCGGGCGCCGTGGGTCGCCACGAAGTATTCCAAAACCGAGAGGCCCTCGCGGTAATTCGAGGTAATCGGGCGGGGAATAATCGCGCCCTTCGGGTCGGCCACCAGGCCGCGCATACCCGCGATCTGGCGGACCTGTTCCCAGTTACCGCGCGCCCCGGAGGACACCATTCGGTTCACGGTGTTATCCGCGGTGAAGTTTTCGCGCATCTCCACGGCAATCGCGTCCGTCACTTCCGACCAGAGGTCCACGAGGTCGCGGCGGCGATCCTCGTCCTCGATACGGCCGGTGAGGAACTGGTTTTCGATAACCGCGGCCTTCTTTTCGGCTTCCGCCAGAATTTCCGGCTTCGATTCGGGTACGACGACGTCCGATACCGCAATGGTGGCGCCGCTGCGCCCGGCCCAGTAGAAACCAGCTGATTTCAGGGCGTCCAGCGAGGCGGCCACGTAGACCTTCTCGTAGCGTTCGGCCAGGCGATTGACGATCCCGCCGAGCACCTTCTTATCGACGGTCTCATTGACGTAGGGGAAGTCCACCGGGAGCGAATCATTAAAGATCGCGCGGCCCAGGGTGGTTTCCAGCAGCAGCCGGTCGCCTTCTTCGAAGTTCTCCGGGGCCTTCCAGCCGCGCGGGGGAACAACGTCCGCTTCGAAACGAATCTTCACCTTCGCATTGAGGTCAAGACTGCCCATGTCATAGGCCATCTGCGCTTCATCAATGGAGGTGAAGTAGCGGCCTTCCCCGGTGGCGCCGTCGACCTGAGATGTCAGGTAGAACAGCCCGATCACCATGTCCTGCGAAGGCATGGTCACGGGGCGCCCGTCGGAGGGCTTGAGGATGTTATTCGAGGAGAGCATGAGGATGCGCGCCTCGGCCTGGGCTTCCACGGAAAGCGGGAGGTGCACGGCCATCTGGTCGCCGTCGAAGTCCGCGTTGAAGGCGGAGCACACCAGCGGGTGCAGGCGGATCGCCTTGCCTTCAATCATGAGCGGCTCGAAAGCCTGAATGCCCAGGCGGTGCAGGGTAGGTGCGCGGTTGAGGAGCACCGGGTGCTCGCGCATAACCTCTTCGAGAACGTCCCATACTTCGGGGCGCTGGCGGTCGATGAAACGCTTGGACGCCTTGATATTCTTGGCGATTTCCAGGTCCACCAGGCGCTTTTGCACGAAGGGCTTGAACAGTTCGAGGGCCATCACACGCGGCAGCCCGCACTGGTGCAGCTTCATGGTCGGGCCCACCACGATCACGGAGCGGCCCGAGTAGTCCACGCGCTTACCCAGGAGGTTCTGGCGGAAGCGGCCCTGCTTGCCCTTGAGCATATCGGAGAGCGACTTGAGGGGGCGGTTGCCCGCGCCCTGCACCGGGCGCCCGCGCCGGCCGTTATCGAAGAGCGCGTCCACGGATTCCTGGAGCATGCGCTTTTCGTTATTGACCATGATCTCCGGGGCGCCCAGGTCCAGCATGCGCTTGAGGCGGTTATTCCGGTTGATCACGCGGCGGTAGAGGTCGTTGAGATCGGAGGTCGCGAAGCGGCCACCGTCCAGCTGCACCATGGGGCGCAGGTCCGGCGGGATCACCGGGAGGGCATCAAGCACCATCGATTCGGGCTTGGTATCCGAGTGCAGGAAGGCGTTGACCACCTTGATGCGCTTGAGGGCGCGAGCCTTGCGCTGGGCGGTACCCGATTCGATGACCTCCACGAGGCGGTCATGTTCGGCCTGCAGATCGAAGGAACGCAGCCGGGCCTGGATCGCTTCCGCACCGCGGGCGGCCTTGAAGTAGTCGCCGTAGTGCGCGTCCATTTCGCGGTAGAGGTCTTCATCGCCTTCCAGATCCCCCACCTTGAGCTTGGTGAAGCGATCCCACATGGTTTCCAGGCGCTCGAGTTCGCGATCCGTATTCTTGCGGATCTTGGCGAGGTCGTTATCGGCCGCGCGCTTGATCTTCTGCTTCTGGGAATCGGTCGCGCCATCTTCTTCGGCCTGCGCGAGCTCCTTTTCGAGCTCCTGCTGGCGGCTTTCGAGGGCAACATCCCGGTTCTTTTCCAGGGCGCGGCGCTCCAGTTCGTATTCGGACTGGAGGGTGGGCATATCTGCGCGGCGGGCTTCTTCATCAACTTCGGTCACCATATAGGCGGCGAAGTAGATGACCTTTTCGAGGTCCTTGGGGGCTACGTCCAGGAGGTAGCCCAGGCGCGAGGGCACGCCCTTGAAGTACCAAATATGGGTGACGGGAGCGGCGAGCTCAATATGGCCCATCCGTTCGCGCCGCACCTTCGAGCGGGTGACTTCCACGCCGCAGCGTTCGCAGACGATGCCCTTGAACCGCGGCCGCTTGTACTTACCGCAGGCACATTCCCAATCGCGGGTGGGCCCGAAGATCTGTTCGCCGAACAGGCCGTCCTTTTCCGGCTTGAGGGTGCGGTAGTTGATAGTTTCCGGCTTCTTCACCTCACCGTGCGACCAGGCACGGATATCATCCGAGGTTGCCAGACCAATGTGGAGCTGGTCAAAACGATTAACGTCGAGCAAGATTCCTACTTCCGATGTTGTGCGCCACTAAGAAGATTTGAGATTTTAGAAGTCGGCTCCGGTGGACAGATCCTCCAGACCGGTCTGCAGCACGGGCTCCTCCGGGCCGGCCGCAGCGCGCATGCGATCTTCTTCTGCATCCTGGAGGTCAATGACCTGACCGGATGCATCGAGAGCTGCCACATTCAGGCACAGCGACCGCATTTCCTGCATAAGAACCTTGAAGGATTCCGGAATACCAGCTTCGGGGACGTTATCGCCCTTGACGATGGCTTCGTACACCTTGACGCGGCCCACGGTGTCGTCGGACTTGATCGTGAGCATTTCCTGCAGGGTGTGTGCGGCACCGTAAGCTTCCAGGGCCCACACTTCCATTTCACCGAAGCGCTGGCCGCCGAATTGTGCCTTACCGCCCAGGGGCTGCTGGGTCACCATCGAGTACGGACCGGTGGACCGGGCGTGGATCTTATCATCCACGAGGTGGTGCAGCTTGAGCATGTACATGTAGCCAACCGAGACCGGATCCGGGAAGGGATCGCCGGTGCGCCCGTCGAAGAGCCGGGCCTTGCCGAAGCGATTGACCAGGGTGTGGCCTTCCGCATCCGGGAGGGTGGACTGGAGCAGTCCGTCCAGCTCATCGGCCTGGAGGCCGTCGAATACCGGGGTGGCAACCCGGGTACCCGGGGCGGCCTTGACGGTATCTTCGGGCAGGCGCAGGGCCCATTCTTCACCCGCTTCCCGGGCGGCGCTGGCATCCCACCCGCGGGAAGCCACCCAACCCAGGTGCAGTTCGTACACCTGGCCGAGGTTCATGCGGCCGGGAACGCCCAGCGGGTTGAGGATGATATCAACCGGGGTGCCGTCTTCCATGAAGGGCATATCTTCCACCGGAAGAATGCGGGAGATAACGCCCTTATTTCCGTGGCGGCCGGCCATCTTATCGCCCACCGTGATCTTGCGGCGCTGGGCGATGTACACGCGAACGGTCTCATTAACATCCGAGGGCAGTTCGTCGTTATTTTCCTTATCGAACTGGCGGATATCGATGACGATGCCGGATTCGCCGTGCGGGACGCGCAGCGAGGTATCGCGAACTTCCTTGGCCTTCTCCCCGAAGATGGCGCGCAGCAGGCGCTCTTCGCTGGTGAGTTCGGTTTCCCCCTTGGGGGTAATCTTGCCCACGATGATATCGCCGGCGCGCACTTCCGCACCGATGCGAATAATCCCGTGATCATCGAGATGCGAAAGCATTTCCTCAGACACATTGGGGATATCGCGGGTGATTTCCTCCGGGCCGAGCTTGGTATCACGCGCATCGACCTCGTGTTCCTCGATGTGGATCGAGGTGAGGAGGTCATCGCGCACGCAGCGCTCGGAGAGGATGATGGCGTCTTCGTAGTTGTAGCCATTCCAGGACATGAAGGCCACGAGCAAGTTCTGCCCCAGCGCGAGTTCGCCACCTTCGGTAGCTGCGCCGTCGGCAATAAGAGTTCCCGCTTCCAGGCGGTCCCCAGCGGAAACGACCACGCGCTGGTTAATGCAGTTGCCGGGGTTGGAACGTTCGAACTTGGACATCTTGTAGATGACGTGGCGGCCGTCGTCCTGTTCCACGTGCACGGCGTCGGCATCCACTTCGGTGACCACGCCGGGGGCCGCGGCCACCGTCACGTCACCGGAGTCAACCGCGCAACGCATCTCCCAGCCGGTTCCCACGTACGGGGAAACCGGGCGGATGAGCGGCACGGCCTGGCGCTGCATATTCGCACCCATGAGGGCGCGGTTGGCATCGTCGTGCTCGAGGAAGGGAATCATGCCGGTACCGATGGAAACCATCTGGCGCGCGGACACGTCCATGTAATCGATTTCGTCCACCGGAACGAGGGCCGGTTCGCCGCCCGGAACGCGCACGAGCGCTTCTTCTTCCAGGAAGTGGCCGTCCGCGTCGATGGGCGCTTCGGCCTGGGCGATATTGTGGTTATCTTCGTCCCCGGCCTGGAGGTAATCGATCTCGTTCGTGACCCGGCCATCGACCACGCGCCGGTAGGGCGTTTCGATGAAGCCGAAGGAATTGATCTGCGCGAAGGAGGCCAGCGAACCGATGAGGCCGATGTTCGGACCTTCCGGAGTTTCGATGGGGCACATGCGCCCGTAATGCGAGGGGTGCACGTCGCGCACTTCCATGCCCGCGCGATCACGGGACAGACCGCCCGGGCCGAGGGCCGAGAGGCGGCGCTTGTGGGTCAGGCCCGCCAGCGGGTTGTTCTGATCCATGAACTGCGAAAGCTGGGACGTTCCGAAGAACTCCTTAATCGCGGCGACAATCGGGCGGATATTGATGAGCGAGGAGGGCGTAATCGCTTCCACTTCCTGAGTGGTCATGCGTTCGCGCACCATCCGGTCCAGGCGCGCCAAACCGGTGCGGACCTGGTTCTGGATGAGCTCACCGACCGCGCGCACGCGCCGGTTGGAGAAGTTGTCAATATCATCGGTGCTCACGCGCACCGGGGTGGCACCTTCGGCGCACAGGATGGTCGGGAATTCGCCGTCCTCCCCCATGCGATCCATGCCCTGGTGGAGGGCAAGCAGGTAGCGCAGCGCCGCGGTGATATCCGTGAGCGTGAGCTGGCGAGCGGTGTTATCCTCCGGCAGGCCCAGCTTCTTGTTGATCTTGTAGCGCCCCACCTTCGCGGTGTCGTACCGCTTGGGGTTGAAGTAGAAGTTATTGAGCAGGGTACGGCCCGCTTCCGCTGTGGGCGGTTCACCCGGGCGCAGCTTGCGGTAGAGATCCTGCAGGGCTTCTTCCTGGTTGTGGACGGTGTCCTTTTCCAGGGTGTCAATGAGGATGGGGAATTCGGAGAAGGTTTCGCGAATTTCCGATTCCGTCATGCCCAGGGCCTTGAGGAAGACAGTCACGGACTGCTTACGCTTGCGGTCCACGCGCACGCCCACCGCATCGCGCTTATCGATTTCGAATTCCAGCCAGGCGCCGCGGGAGGGAATCACCTTGGTGTTGTAAATATCCTTATCGGAGGTCTTATCCGCGGTGCGCTCGAAGTACACGCCCGGGGAACGCACCAGCTGGGACACCACTACACGCTCGGTACCGTTCACGATGAAGGTACCGCGGTCCGTCATGAGCGGGAAGTCGCCAATGAAGGTGGTCTGCGACTTGATTTCGCCCGTTTCGTAGTTCTGGAATTCCGCGGTGACGTACAGGGGGGCCGAGTAGGTGAGATCGCGTTCGCGGCATTCGAGGATGGAGTACTTCGGTTCCTCGAGATGCGGGGCGGAGAGCACCAGGCCCATGGTTTGCGCGGCATTTTCGATCGGGGAAATTTCTTCGAAGATTTCTTCGAGCCCGGACTGAACGCCGGGGTTTTCCGCGACCCATTTATCCGAGCCGATCAGCCAACCGAAACTATCGGTTTGGAGGCCGAGCAAATTCGGCACTTGCAGTGGTTCATGGATTTTCGCGAAAGATACGCGGTCAACAACCGGCTTGCCGTTATGTGCAGCGAGCGAGTATGTGCGCGAAGCAGCCAAAGTGGATCCTTCCCTGACGAATCTGGCAGAAGGACAATCCAGTCACCCTCACCGAAAACCGCGATATCACGCCGAAAAGCGCTGCGGAGGTGATCAAGGGCATAGGAGTGTCAACGCAAGTTTCTACACTACACGTTTTAACGGCAAGAACCAAGACCCCAGGCCTATGCGAGGGGTCACACATAGGGATACCAGCGCTTGGCGGTGCCGGTATCTCATCTGAACTTCATCGTCCGAAAGTACTTTCGCACAAGAACGGCGTACATGCAAGTGCGGGCGCGCCGGGGCGCCGGGGCGCGGGGCGTTCGCGCAGGTCTGCGGGTGCGTGCGTATGTGGCGCGGCCCGGGCCGGGTGGCGAGCTTGCGTGCGCCGGGGCGCCGTTGCTCGGGGCGTTCCGGTAGCACGACGACGCCGCAGTCCCGCGTGGTCACCTCCTCTAGCGCAAGCGTTTTTCGAGGGTCACCTCGGCGCAGTAGCCTTCAAACCCGTGGGCGGTGTACAGCCGGCCGGCCCCGGTGGAACTATGGGTATCCACGTCCAGCCCTACGGTGGCATACCCGGCCCGTGCCGCATTGGTGATGACCCGGTCCACAAGCTGGCCGCCCACCCCGCGCCCGCGCACGGCCCGCAGCGAGCCGAGATATTCGATATAGAGCTCGGTGCCGTAGTCATTGGCGAGCGCGTAGCCCACTACCGCGCCGGTTTCTTCGCTGAGCGCCACGACGGAGCAGTCCAGGCGCATGCGCCACCCGGTGAGGAAGGAGTGCCAGGATGCGGCCTCGTAATCGTAACGCCCGTAGTGGTCACGGAAAGCTTCGGCGTGGGCGAGGCGCAGCGGTTCTTCGTCGGCGAGGGTGGGGGCGCGGAAGGTCACGCCGTCGATGTGGACGGTAGGGATTTGCGCGGCCGGGCGGCGCATCACTTCGTATTTGCGGGTGAGGCGGTAGCCGAGCTCTCCCAGCGCCGCGTTGGTTTCTTCTGCGTCATCATCGCGCGCTACCTGCACCGACAGCCCGGAATAGCGGGTTTCGGAGCGTTCGGCGAGTCCGATGGCGAGCTGCTCGCAGCGGCTGAGGAGTTCGGGGAGGTACGTGAGGTCCGGGCAGGCATAGCCGATATAAATATCGAGGTCATCATCTTGGTCGACGTCGCCCATCGTGGATACGGTGGCTCCGGCGAGGAGGTGATCGCCGCGGTACAGCGCGAGGGTTTCAGTGGCCGGATCGACCTCAGGATTGGCGAGGAAATCGCGCAGATCGCGCTCCGTGGCGGAGTGGAGCAGAGAAGGATCCGCGGCGCCCAGCGCGGCCCACGCAGGAATATCGCTCGGGGTGAGGGGGCGCCAACTCAGGGCTTCGCTTGAGCGCTGGTTCGGGCTTTGCTCCGGGGTCTGACTCGGGCTCTTCTTTGAGCCCGGGTTCAGGGTTTGCTCCTGGGGCGATTCGGAGCTCTGGTTTAAGCACGATTCGGGGCTGTGATTCGTCGTTGTTTCCTGCGTCATCTTCACGTTCGTCTTCGTTATCATCGTTGAGTTTGTATCCGGGCTCGTTTCCGGGGCGTTTCCGGGCTCGTCCCGGCTCGTTTCCGGGGCGAGCTGGTATCCGTTTCCGGCCCTGCCTCGGGCCTCGCATCCGCCTGTGCGCCGATGCTCACCCGTGCCAGTGTAGCCGGGAACAACCTTCGTGCGTACCATCGCGACAAAGTGGTACTGGAGAACATCGGGACTGACAAAGTGGTACTCCACGACAGAAAATCGTGGTTTGACTGTAGCTCCAGTACCACTTTGCGATCCAGCACGGCGCCGGACGGCCAATAGCACGGGGTCTCACATCACGGAAACCAAACAAGCGGATACGCCGGGGCGTATCCGCTTGTGGAGTGGAGGGCGGGCGTGAAGCCCGCGCGCCGATGGCTGATTTTTCAGCCGATTAGCCGAGTTTTCGGCGTGCCGTGTTACTTGAGGGTAACGGTGGCGCCGGCGCCCTCGAGGGCTTCCTTGGCCTTTTCGGCGGTGTCCTTGTCCACACCTTCGAGGACGGCCTTGGGAGCCGAGTCCACGAGGTCCTTGGCTTCCTTGAGGCCGAGGGAGGTGAGGGCGCGGACTTCCTTGATGACCGCAACCTTCTTGTCGCCAGCGGCTTCGATAACAACATCGAAGTCGGACTTCTCTTCGGCGGCAGCACCGGCGTCGCCACCGGCAGCGGCCGGAGCGGCAACGGCGGCAACGGGAGCCGCGGCTTCAACGTCGAATTCCTCTTCGAACGCCTTGACGAAATCGTTGAGCTCAACGAGGGTGAGCTCCTTGAAAGCTGCAATGAGCTCTTCGGTCGAGAGCTTAGCCATGATGGCCTTCCTTTCCGCTCTAGCGAGCAGACTCTATCTGATGGGCAGAAATACCTGCCGTGCAGATCTAACTGGGTGCGCGGCTGGGGGCCGCTCCGCGACGCGTATGCCGAGCCGCGAAAACTCCGAAATATCCGTGATAGTCGCTATTCGATACCCGTGATATTCCGAGGTGGAAGTGGCTACGCAGCCGCTTCCTGCTTGGCGCGCAAGGCGTCGATGGTGCGAACGGCCTTGGTGGCCGGCGCGTTGAGTACGTACGCTGCCTGGTACATGAGCGCCTTGAGAACACCGGCGGACTTGGCCAGCAGGACTTCGCGGGATTCGAGTTCCGCGAGCTGCTTGACGTCGTCTGCGGACAGCTGGGCGCCGTCCATCACGCCGCCCTTGAGGATAAGGGCTTCGTTCTCCTTGGCGAAGGTCTTGAGGGCCTTCGCGGCTTCCGGAGCTTCACCGGTGACGAAAGCAACGGCGGTCGGACCCTGGAAGGTCCCCTCCGCTACCTCGACTCCGGCCTGCTTCGCGGCGATATCAAGAAGGGTGTTCTTGGCGACCTTGTAGACAGCTCCACCCTGGAACGACCGGCGCAGATCTTTCATCTGGCCGACCGTCAGGCCACGGTACTCAGTAAACAGCACAGCGGTGGAGTTCTCGAAGAGCTCCTTGAGTTCCGCAATCGCTGCAGACTTATCGGTCCGTGCCATGGGGCCTCCTTCCGGTCTTACCCGCAGGATCGGCAACGAAAAAGCCCCGCGCGGTAAGGCACGGGGCTTGGATGACCTGCCGTGAGCACGGCAACATTTAGCTCTGTTCTTACCTGCGCTGGCCTCGCGGTGCGAGTTTGATCCCGTTGGAACCTGCGGTCTTTGGCATCGGTTAGTCTATCGTTTTCGCGCGGCCACGCCAAGGCCGATCCGCGTGGCTTGCCTCACGGGCGCGGATAGGTGGCCCTCCGCGAAGATCCACTTCCGGCCCGTGCACCGCCGGCGGTCCGGCACACGCACTGAAGGCGTACATATAGCGTGCGCTGGCCCGGTCCATATAGGTACGACGGCGCAGCTACGCCCACACCGGCCCGGCGAGCAAACACAGGTACCCCAGCGCCCCGGCCCCCATGAGCACACCGCGCCAGATGGGCCGGTCTGCCAGGTGGGCGATAGCGGCCAGTGCCCCTGCCACATTGGCGATCCCGTAGCGGCGCGGAATGGAACGGAAGTAAAGACCGCCGTTGATAATTTCCCGCGCCTGGACCACCACGCCCACAATAAGTGGCCCGGTAGCGCCCGATAGACCGAGCACCCGCCCGCGCACCGAGCGCAGCCCCGCCACCAGCGCGAGGAGCGGTCCGACCAGCAGAACAACATAGGCCACCGTGCCCCAGATCTGGGTGGGAGCGGAGATGAGCTCCGGGGAAAAGTGGTATTTCGCCGCGGGATTGGTTAGGCCGTAGGGATTGAGAAGGCTGAGAAGGAGCCGCCCAGTACTGGCCTCGCTTACCGGCGAGGTAGAGATCGCGTTGATGGCGGGCACGTAGCCTTCTGGGGTACGGGCGCCCTGGATAGCATCCCAGCCCAGGTAGCAGGCGGCCACCGTGAGTACCTGAGTACCGAGCAGCACCGCGAGGTGGCGCCGCTGCGCCCGCCCGAAGCCCACCAGGCCCGGCCAACAAATCGCCAAGGTAACCGGCACCAGAATCGCCAAAATTCCGGTGATGGAAATGACCCGGGAGAGGCAGATAGCCGCGGTTATCAGCGCGGGCAGCACCCAGCCGGTTTTCTTACCTACCACGATGCGCGCGCTCAGCCATGCCGCGGCCGCGCCGGCCAGCGGGCCCACGGCATCGTTATGCACCATGGTGGCACTGGCCGCCACCGAGGGCACCGCCAGGAAGAACAGCGCCGCCGCGAAGGACACCACCGGGCTCAAGCGCCAGGCGCGCAGCGCGGCGTAGAAAAGCCCCACTCCGGCGGCTACCAGCACCGCCGACCCCAGGCGGGCGCCCGTGAGGAAGCTCAATCCTGCCAGGCCGGCCAGGCGCGCGATGGCGCCGTCGACCAAAAAATACAGGGGCGGGTGGAAAGCATTGTAGTTTTCCGCGCGATAGGGCCAATCCGCCGGGGCCACCTGATCCCAGGCATCGCAGGGTGGTGGGGTGATGGCAGTACCGGCCGGGGCATGGCAGGCCCAGGCCTGGCGGGCCTGCGGGGCCATCACATCCCCGGGGGCGGGGACGGTGCCACTGGATGCCTTGAGGGAATAGTCCAGGTAGGTCCACTCCCCCACCGGGTTGATGGACGGGTTGTGCGCGAAGGCCCACGCCGCCCACCCCAGGCAGAGCAGCATGAGGAGGCAGGCGAGCAAAGCGTCACGTACGCGCGGATGGAAAGTCACGGCTCTAGCCTAAAGCACGGTTACGACAAGAAAAAACGGCGGAACGCGCGCGCCCGCCACAGCGATGTATGCGCGCAGATACGCGAACCGCCGTACGTATAACAAAGGGCGGAGACCCCTGAGGATCCCCGCCCTTCGCGTTACGCGTATATCCGCTTAATCGCCAACCGGCCCTTAGGCTTCGGCGCGAGTCTTGGTGGCATCAATCGGGATGCCGGGGCCCATCGTGGTGGACACGGTAGCCTTGAGGATGTAGCGACCCTTCGAGGAGGAAGGCTTGAGACGCATGATCTCCTCGTAGGCGGCAGCGTAGTTCTCCAGGAGCTGCTGCTCGGTGAAGGAGGTGTTGCCGATAATGAAGGGCAGGTTGGAGTTCTTATCCACGCGGAATTCGATACGTCCGCCCTTGATATCGCTGACGGCCTTCGCCACGTCCATGGTGACGGTGCCCGTCTTGGGGTTCGGCATGAGGCCGCGGGGGCCGAGCACGCGGCCGAGGCGGCCGACCTTGCCCATCATATCCGGGGTGGCCACCGCCGAATCGAAATCAGTCCAGCCGCCAGCAACGCGTTCAATGAGTTCGTCGCTGCCAACTTCGTCCGCGCCGGCGTCAATAGCCTGCTGGGCGCGCTCGCCCTGGGCGAAGACGATCACCCGGGCGGTCTTGCCGGTGCCATTGGGCAGGCTCACGGTACCGCGAACCATCTGATCCGCCTTACGCGGATCCACGCCGAGACGGAACACAACTTCCACGGTTGCGTCAAACTTCGTCACGGACGTTTCCTTCGCGAGGCGCATTGCCTCCACGGGGGTGTAGAGCACACCGGGCGCAATCTTTTCTGCTGCGGCGCGGTATGCCTTCGAGCGCTTTGCCATTTCTGCTTCTCCTTTAGTGCAGGTGTGGTCAGCGAGCCTGCGTGGCCCTTCCACGGTTCCACTCGGGAACCTGCGGAGTCTAAGAGCGCGGTTGCTCGATGCTCTTAGCTCCGGTTACGTTGTGGTCTCGGATTGCGGTGGAACGACGGCGCTGCCGCCTTCCAGCACGCGCTATTTAGATAGCGTCCGAGGTGATGCCCATGGAGCGGGCGGTGCCGGCGATAATGCGGGCGGCGTTGTCAATGTCGTTCGCATTGAGGTCCGGCTCCTTGATCTTCGCGATTTCGCGAAGCTGATCGGCCGTGAGGTGCCCAACCTTCTGGGTGTGCGGAGTGGGCGAACCCTTCTGCACCCCGGCAGCCTTCTTGATGAGCTGCGCCGCCGGCGGGGTCTTGAGAACAAAATCAAATGTGCGGTCTTCGTAGACGGTGATTTCCACCGGGACGATGTTTCCGCGCTGGGATTCGGTCGCGGCGTTGTACGCCTTCGTGAACTCAACAATGTTCACGCCGTGCTGACCGAGAGCCGGACCAACCGGCGGGGCCGGGGTGGCCTGGCCGGCAGGAATCTGTAGCTTAATGAAGCCTGCAACCTTCTTCTTCGGTGCCATATCTGGTCCTTTTCTCATTGAACAGCCGTCGCAATGGCTAGCGACGGCACGCCTATCTATATTACGGGAAAGTAAGCGATGCACAAAGCCCCGCCTGTGTGAGACACACCGCGGAGCTTGTGTTACATTGCGCGAGATACGAGCCTGCGTTGCCGGCGTACTCGCGTTTCTACACCCTTACGTCTATGCGTGCGCAGGTTACGGAAGTACGACGCCGCCGCAGCGGCCACGTGGAACTTAGTCTTCCTTGCGCACCTGGGCGAAGGAGAGCTCCACCGGGGTTTCCTGACCGACGAGCGTCATCATCACGGTGAGGCGCTGGTTTTCCGCGTCGATTTCCGAGACGGTGGCCGGCATTCCGGCCCATGGTTCGGCGGTGAGGGTAACCGGATCGCCCACTTCGAAGGGAGCGATGGTTTCCGGAGTGGCGCCGGTGGGCAGGCCCGCGGCGCGTGCTTCGTCTGCCGCGGCGGCTTCCACCACCGGGGTCAGCATGGTGACAACCTCATCAAAGGTGAGGGCCACCGGGGTACGGCCGTTGCCCACGAATCCGGTCACGCCATTGGTGGATTGCACCACGCGCCAGGAGTCATCGGTGAGGTTCATGCGAATGAGCACGTAACCGGGCATGCGCACCCGCGATACCAGCTTGCGCTGCCCGCGGCGCACTTCGAAGACTTCTTCCATGGGGACTTCGATCTGGAAGATGTAGTCCTCCATATTCATGGAGACAATGCGGACTTCCAAGTCCTGCTTGACGCGCTTTTCGTAACCGGAATACGTGTGGAGAACGTACCAGCGGCCTTCCAGGCCCTTGAGCTTGGCCCGCACCTCTTCTTCGGTGACGATGCCGTCCTTCTTCTTGCCCTTCTTGGAGGAAGCCGGAGCGGGTTCCTCAGCCGGCTCGCCAGTTTCAACAGCGGCTTCGGGCACTTCTTCGGAAGCCAGGCCGGCGGTTTCTTCCGCGGCTACGCTTTCCGGGGTGGTGGTATCGGTGAGGGAATCCGCGCTGGGAGCAGCCTCCTCAGCGGGCGCGCTTGCACCCGGTTCCATAAAAAGATCGTCGTGCGCGGTATTGTTCTCAGACACGCTGTTCCCTCACTGTTCTTGGGGCCGGCCCTGGTTCTGGACCTACCCGAAGATCCAGACGGTGGCGCGACCGAAAATAAGATCGAAGATTCCGATAAAGACCATCACGGCGAGGATGAAGAGCACCACCGTGGTGAACAGCTGCCCCAGTTCCTCCCGGGAGGGGCGCTGGACGCGCTTCAATTCACCGAAGATTTCGTGGAAGAACTGCGCGAGCCGGGCAAAGAAGCCCTTCTTCTCCGCAGCGCCCTTGGAGGACTTGGATGCTGCAACTTCCTTCACAGTGCGTCCTTTTCCTCGTCGTAACAATGCCCCGTCAGTATTGGCGGGGCAGGAGCAGGGTAGGAGGGACTCGAACCCCCAACCGCCGGTTTTGGAGACCGATGCGCTACCAATTGCGCCACTACCCTAGGTTGGCAACTCCACCATTATGCCTGAAACCGGGGTGCTCCGCGAGCTCCGGCCGCCAGGTGGACGTTGGAGTATCACGACCGCGAGGCCGTCATACCCGGAATAGCATAGTCGATAACGCCCCGGCCGTCCACTTCCAGCACTTCCCTTGGAGAAAGGTCACAGCCGCATCCGGGACAGTGTTTAATGGGAGGGTGAGTACTACACCGAGCCCCCGTACCCCGCGCCGCGTTTCCGCGCGCCTGGAAGCCCTTGCTCCCTCCGCCACCCTCGCGGTGGATGCCCGCCAGCGTGAGCTGCGGGCCGCCGGCCGCCCCATTATTTCCTTCGGGGCCGGGGAACCGGATTTCCCCACCCCGGATCATATTGTTGCCGCCGCGGCCGCCGCCACCGGCGATATCCGTAATCACAAATACTCCGACCCCAACGGCTTGCCGGAACTGCGCGAGGCGATTTGCGCCAAAGTCGCTTTCGATGCCGGGGTGCGGATTGACCCGAGCTGCGTCGTCGTTACTAATGGGGCGAAACAGGCCAATTTCGAAGCGTGGGCGGCGCTCATCGACCCGGGCGATAACGTGCTCCTCCCCTCCCCCTACTGGGTGACCTACCCGGAAGTCATTAAGCTCTTCGGCGGTACCGTGACCGAGGTGTACGCGCCCCCGGCGCAGGGCTTCAAGGTGAGCGTGGAGCAGCTCGAGGCCGCCCGCACCGAGAAAACGAAGGCGCTGCTGCTGTGCTCGCCCACCAATCCGACCGGCGCGGTTTACAGCGCCGCGGAAGTGCGCGCTATTGGCGCTTGGGCCCTTGAGCACGGGATTTGGCTGGTGGTCGATGAAATTTACGAACACCTCACCTACGACGGCGTGCGCACCGCCTACCCGCTGGCCGAAGTGCCCGAGCTGGCCCAGCAGACCCTGGTGATCGGCGGGGTTTCGAAGTCCTTCGCGATGACGGGCTGGCGGGTTGGGTGGCTCTACGGCCCGGCGGATGTGATGGCCGCGGTCAAGCGGGTGCATTCGCATCTGACCGGGAATGTCAATAACGTGGCGCAGCGGGCCACCATCGCCGCGCTCACCGGCCCGCGCGACCGCATCGAGGAAATGCGCGAAGGTTTCGCGCGCCGCCGCGGCCGCATCGTGCGCGAACTGGCCAGTATCGACGGGGTGGAGGTCGCGCCCCCGGATGGCGCCTTCTATGTTTTTGCCGACGTCGCAGGCCTGCTGGGCGGGGCGGGCCCCCGCCGCGCCACGAGCTCCTTGGAGCTGGCCGATCAGCTCCTGAGCGATATTAATGTTGCCGCGGTGCCCGGGGAAGCCTTCGGGGTGGGCGGCTTCCTGCGCTTCTCCTACGCGCTCTCTGATGAAGAGCTAGCCGAGGGCATGGCGCGGCTGCGCGATTACTTCGCCTAGCAGCCGGAGAGCTGCCTAGCCGGCTGGCTGTGCTCCACATGGCCAATCCGGCAGCCTCCCAACACATGTGGGCCGCGACGTTTCCGCCGCGGCCCACAGTGCTTGACCCGTTATTCAGGCAGCTGAGCGCCGGTATTTAGCGCCGGTGCGCAGTGCCGTATTTTATAGTGCCGACGTACAGTGCCGGTACTTAGCGCCGCACCGCCGGGGTATCGGTGCCGTTACCATCCCAGTCGCCAACGAAGAGCTCATCGGCCACGCGCCCGTAGTGGAGCGTGAGATCGGCCGGGCCGGCGTTGAGGGAGTTCTTCACGAGCAGCGCGTTGCCGCGGCGCACCGCGAAGGTATCGGTGCCGTTACCGTCGAAATCTCCGGTGAAGATTTCATCCGCGGCCTTGCCGTAGGAGAACTGGGTATCGGCGTTACCCGAAACAATGGCGTTCTTGACGAAGATGACATTGCCGCGGCGTACCGCGAAGGTGTCCTTGCCGTCGCCATCCCAGTCACCGACCAGCGGGGTATCCCCGTAGCGGCCGTAGCTAATAACCTCGTCCGCGTTCCCGCTCTTGAGGGAGTTCGCCACGTAGAAGGTGTTGCCGCGCTGGACCGCGAAGGTGTCCTTACCATCGCCATCCCAGTCGCCCACGAGCACGGTGTCACCGGCCTTACCGTAGGAGAATTCGATGGGGGCCTTGCCGCCCGCGAGGGTATCGGAGACGTAGAAGGTGTTGCCGCGGCGCACCGCGAAGCTATCCTTGCCATCCCCGTTCCAGTCGCCCACGAGTACGTCATCGCCGGCGCGCCCGAAGCTGAAGACCGCCTGGGCCACGGTGGCGGTCCAGTTATTGGATACGTAGAAGGTGTTGCCGTTATCGGACGGCTCGGCCGGGACGGTGGGATCACCGCTCGGGTCCGTACCCGGTTCCGGAGTCGGATTCACGCTCGGGTCAGCGCTCGGATCAACACTCGGATCCGGCTTGGCACCTTCCTTCACGAACTGATTGACCACCGGCTGCGATTCCTTATCCAGGCCGAGCGCATTCGCCACGGTGTAGTGCAGGTCGGTCTGATCGGTACGCCCGATCACGTTTTCCGCACCCGGGCCGGAGGCCGCGATACGCAGCTGGGCACCGGTGTGGCCCTGGCCGCCGCGCGCCACTTCATTGGAGGTCGCGGTGTTATAGGACATCTGCATGTAGTCGCCATCCACCGTCTTGAGGATGGTGTTCACACCGGAGGTCGTGCTTCCCGCGCTCACAATCTGCGAGGTGTGGGCGTGATCGGCGGTCACGAGGATAAGAGTGGGTTCGCCATTCTCCTTGGCCCAGCGCTGCGCCACCGCAACGGCCTGGTCCAAATCGTCCAGTTCGCCAATCTGACCGCAGGCATCCGCCCCGTGATCAGCCTTATCAATCGAGGCGGCTTCCACCTGGAGGAAGAATCCGGCGTCGTTCTTGAGCAGATCCATGGACTTTTGGGTCATGGCCGCCAGAGTGGGAACATCGGCGGTCCGGGCTTCGTTAATCGTGCAGGTCTCGTAGGTTGTCGGCTTGCCCGGGGTAGGCACCGACTCGTTGAACATGCGCGGCATATTGCCCGGGGTGAAGAGGCCGAGGACCGGCTTATCCTGGTTGGCTTCGGTCAGGGCAGCCATCTGCTCCGCCGTCGTCACAATCTGGAAGTCATTATCGCGCGCGTTTTCCAGCACGGACTTACCGGCCGTCCACCGCGTCGTCTCACCCCAGGTACCGGACACCTGAACTTCGGCGTCGAAGTACTTCGCGCCGCCGCCCATCGTCACGTCCGCGCGAGTATCCACGAGCTGTTCGGAAATCGAACCCATCCCGCCGTTTTCACGCAGATCGGAACCCTTGGCGGGCTTCGCGTTCCCGGAGGGAGCGTAATGCGAGCGGCTGGTCACGTGAGCACCCATGACCGCCGGGGTGGCATCCTGCACTTCCGAGGTGGTGATATTACCGGTCTTGAGCCCGGCCCGCTTCGCCTTCTCCAGGAGATTCTCCTGGGGCTTCTGGGCCAGGTCCACGCCGATAGCGCCGTTGTAGGTCTTGGTGCCGGTGGCCCAGGCGGTACCCGAAGCGGCCGAATCGGTCACGTAGTTGATGGCGCCGTCGCGATCAATGGAGAAGTGGGTGTAGGACCCGGTGTAGTCGAGGTTATCGATACCGGGCAGGCGCCCGTTCGCCCCGTAAAGGTAGTTGCGGGCGGAGGTGATTTCCGAATCGCCCATCCCGTCACCGATGAAGAGCACCACGTTCTTGGCCTTGGCGTCCGAGCGCTGCTCGCCGTCCTTGCCGTACTGGGCGAAATCACCGGGGGCCGGCACGGTCACCTTGCCGTTTTCGTCCACGGCGATGGCCATCTTGGCCCCACCGGCTACCGGCTTGGCCAGATTGGCATCGCTGGCGGCGGTGGAAGCTTCGGCGTTGAGCGAGAGTGCGTTACCGATGGTGTAGAAAAGATCGGTCTGGTCGGTTTGGCCCAGCACATTTTCTTCACCGGGGCCGTAGGCGGCCACGCGCAGCTGCGCGCCGGTGTGCTGCTGGGAACCGGCATTCGTGCCATCCTCAGCTACCTTCGTAGTGCCGTAAAGGATGGACATGGGCGAACCATCGGCGGTGGTCAGGCGGGTCACGGGGCCCACGTGGTCGTCGCCGTCGGACACAATCTGCGCGGTATGCGAGTGATCCGCGGTCACGATAACGAGGGTCTGCCCGTCCTTCTTCGCGAAGTCCAGGGCAACCTTGGTGGCCTGGTCGAGGCGATCAGTTTCCCCGATCTGCCCGCAGGCATCCGAAGCGTGATCGCGCTTGTCGATAGAGGCGGATTCGACCTGGAGGAAGAAGCCCTTCTCCGCGCTCGGGTCATCGAGAAGTTCAATGGCCTTGCGGGTCATATCCACGAGTTCAGGCTCGGTGCCAATATCTTGCTTTTCGCAGGTGAGCGGATCGGCCTTCGCCCCGCCGACCTTCGCCTGGGAGGACTTGTAGGCCGTGGTCATATTCGAGGGCGCAAACAGCCCGAGAACCGGGGAATCCTGATTGGCCTTGGTGATTCCCGCGAGCTCGTCGGCGGTGGTCACCACCTGGAAATCATTCGCGCGGGCGTTGTCCACAACCGACTTATTGGCTTCCCACTGGGTGTTGTACTTGGCCGCACCCTCGAGGAAGGGGTTGGTGTTCCCGGAGGCGGTGGTCACCATGGCGTCGAAGTACTTTGCGCCGCCGCCCAGGGTCACGTCCGCGCGGGTATCCACAATCTGCTCCGAGATGGAGCCGAGCCCGCCGTTTTCACGCAGGTCCGCGCCCTTGGCCGGCTTCGAGTTACCGGAAGGAGCGTAGTAGCTGCGGCTGGTGGAATGCGCACCCATCACGGCCGGGGTGGCATCCTGAATATCGGAGGTGGTCACGTTGCCGGTACGCATCCCGGCGTTCTTGGCCTGCTCGATGAGGTTCTGCACCGGCTTGCCGGCCAGATCCACGCCGATGGCTCCGTTGTACGTCTTCGTACCGGTGGCCCAGGCGGTTCCCGAGGCGGCCGAATCAGTCACGTAATTGAAAGCACCATCCTTGTAGAGGGAATGGTGCGTGTACATACCTTCGGAGGTGAGTTCGTCAATACCTTCGAAACGCCCCGAGGCGCCCTTGAGGTAGTTGCGGGCCGCGGTGATTTCCGACTGGCCCATGCCGTCACCAATAATGAGGATGACGTTGCGGGCCTTGGCGTTGGAACGCCCCTGACCCGCCTTACCGAATTGCGCGCAATCGCCAGGTTTGGGCGGAATAACGTTTCCTTGCGAATCAAAAATAACGCAGTTTTCCGGCCCGTTTGCGGTGCGGTAGGTGGTATTTTCCGCCGAAGCGGCACCTCCCGCGAGCGCCGAGAAGCCGACGGCGGCCACAGCTGCTGCTGCCACCGCGCGCCGGGCAGTGAAATGTGAGGATCCCATTGTCCTTTTATCCCTTCTAACAGAACGTGGGCCCTCTAAGGTTCACTTAACTCATTTACCGGAAAGCAAGCACAATGTAACGAGCGGGTGAACAGTATCGTTTGTGCGTGGTGGGTGCGGCACTGTCAGGTGACGAAAAATCCGGGTTTTTAACGACGACGCCGCTCGCCGGGCAGCGGGTGTATCGGGAGCGCATCTAGCCCCGCGGGTAGGCATTTCCTCCATATCCGGCCAGGTAGCGCGCCCGGGAAAGCCAGTATTCGGCTTCGCGCAGCCGCCCGAGGGCATCGTGTTCCCAGCGGGTGCCGTCGGTGCGAGCTGCCCCGGCAACGAGGGAGAGCGTGACCCCGGCTGCTCGCGCGTACACGGGTGCGGCAGGTAAACGCTGTTCCAGCAAAGCACACCACTGCCCCAGGATGGAACGCAGGTGCGGGTAGGCGGCCGGGGCCAGGTGGGGTAGCACGCTCATATGCCCGAGCAGGCAGGCCCAGTCATCAGCGCGGTAGCCCGGCCCGAGGGAATCCACATCAATAACGCCGGCACTCCAGCCGGTGGGGCTTCCCGCCGCGCGCCCCGTTGGTGCGGGCGCGCCTACCGCGGACCCGCGCTGCACGAAAATATTGGCTTCGTAAAAATCGCCGTGCACGGGCACGATGGGCCCGGGATCGAGGCTGGCCATCATCTCCGTGACTCCACTGGCCACCGCGTGGGCGCGAGCCGCGATTCCGGGGAGGGCTACCGCGGCGGCGTGCGCGTAGTGGCCCACCCGATCAGCCCAGGCCGGCCGGTGGGTGAGGTGGATGGCCGCGGCCGGCAGGCTTTCTTGCAGATTCCACAGGGTATCGAAAAGCGCGACGCTCTCCTCCCCCAGCCCGCGGGCGAGCCAATTGGCTAGCGGCTCGCCCGGGAGGGTGGAAATAAGAACGAGGCCGCTCGGATCTTCGCGCACCACCCGCGGGGCGAGCACCCCGGCTTGGCCGAGCATGCGATGGCGTTTGGCCAGGGACTGCGCGGCCGGTGGGCGCAGCACTTTCGCGAAGGCACTGCCGCCGCCCCCGGTGGTGACTTTGACGACGGCGCGCCTGGTGGGCCGGTAGCTTTTGAGCTCCACCGCAACTTTTTCTCCCAGGAATGCCGACATTCGGCTCGGGGTGACGGCCAGCGGGAGCGCGGGAAGCTCGGGGTCATGGGGATATTCCCAGACCCACACGGCAGTATCGCGGTGGGTGAGGCGCACGAGGGTGGGGGTGAAAGTTTGGGAGAGCTGCGCGGTGGATGCACATACGTATTTTTCGCGCGCTTGGCCAGTGGGGCGCCCGCCTTCTCCGCGGGCGCGCGCCGTCACGGTGTAGCTCACGGTCACGCCGGCCCCGGGGCGGTGATTGACGCGGTGGACCGCCCAGGAGATGAGCTGCCAAGCGGGAAGCGCGGTGGCGAGCATCGACCCGGCGTCCGGGCCGGTCAGCAGCGCTAAATCAGCGCTTTCCGAAGATGCAGCCATAGAACAATAGTGCCGCATCCACCTCGGTGGCACAATGCGGGCACGCGCCACGCTCGCCGCCGGCGTGGGAAGATGGAGGGGTGCGTGACCTTGCTGCCCTTCCCAAAGCCCATGTGCATCTGCACTTCACCGGTTCGTTGAGCGTGCCCAGTCTCGTGGATATGGCCCGCAGCGCCGGGGTGCGCCTGCCTGAGAACCTCACCGATAACGTGGCGATGCAGGTACCCGCGGACCAGCGCGGCTGGTTCCGATTCCAACGTGCCTACGATGCCGCGCGCGCCGTCGTTCGATCTGAAGAAGCGATGCGGCGAATCGTACGCGAAGCAGCGCGGGCCGACCGAGCGGAAGGATCGCGGCGCCTGGAAATTCAAATCGACCCGACCTCCTACGCACCTTACGTTGGCGGTATCACCCCGGCCCTCGAAATTGTTTTGGACGAAGCGAAAGCGGCCACCCGGGATACCGGGGTGGAGGTGGGTGTTATTGTGGCGGCCTCGCGCACCCGCCACCCGCTCGATGCGCGCACCCTAGCCCGCCTGGCCGCCCGCTACGCCGGGGATGCTCCCGGTGAGGTGGTGGGTTTTGGGCTTTCCAATGATGAGCGGCGCGGGCGCACCGCGGAATTCGAGGCGGCTTTCCGCATCGCCAAGCGGGCCGGCCTGCGTTCGGTTCCCCACGGTGGGGAGCTGCTCGGCCCCGAGCATCTGCGCGAGGTCATCACCCACCTGAATCCGGACCGGCTCGGCCACGGGGTGCGGGCCGCCGAGGATCGCGCCCTCATCGGCGAGATTGTGGAACGCGGAATCGCGCTGGAAGTGTGCCCCGCCTCGAATGTGTCGCTCGGGGTATTCCGCGAAAATGACGATGTTCCCCTGCGTACCCTTTTCGATGCCGGGGCAATCATCGCCCTGGGTGCCGATGACCCGCTGCTCTTCCTGGCCCGCCTCAATGCCCAGTATGAGATCGCACGCCGGCAGGGCTTCTCCGATGCGGAGCTGGCCGAATTGGCCCGCCGTTCCATCCGCGCTTCCTTCGCCTCCGCTTCCTCGAAGCGGGCCTGGCTCGCGGAGGTTGATGCCTGGCTGGCAGAAGAGGACTAGGCTTCCAGGCCGCGCGCTACGCTCCTAAACCGCCGAGCACCACCGGCTCGGGATGGAGCACCACCCCGAAGGCATCTTTCACACCCGCCTGGATTTCCCGGGCGAGGGCACGCAGCTGCGCACCGGTGGCTCCCCCGGCATTGGTGAGCGCCAGGGTGTGCTTGGAGGAGAGCCGCGCCGGGCCGTGCCCGTAGCCCCGGGTGAACCCGGCATGCTCAATCAACCACGCGGCTGAGGTCTTGACCAGCCCGTCGACGACGGGAACACCGCCGCTCAGAGTTGCGTGCGCGGCGTCGTGCACCTCGTAACGCGGGGCGTCTTCCGGCAGCCGCTGCGCCTGCGCGGTGGTGAGCACCGGGTTGGTGAAAAAAGAACCGCACGAATACGTATCGCGGTCGGCATTATTGAGGACCATGCCTTTACCGGCGCGCAGCTCTAGCACCGCCTCCCGCACGGTTTCCGAAGGCACCCGCGCTCCGAGCTCCACCCCGAGGTGGCGGGCCAGCTGCGCGTAGCCGATGGGATCGGACACATTGGAGAGCTTCGTTTGGAAGGTCACCTCAAGGACGATATACCGCGGGCTCGGCCCGTATTCCCCAATGGTTTCTTTGAGGATTGAGGTGCGGTACCCCAGGCGCATATCCGCGAGGAACAGGGTGCGGATGCGCTGTTCGCGCCGGTCGTAGACCTTGAGACGCGCGAGGGTCGCGGCGACTTCCTGCCCGTAGGCCCCGATATTTTGCACCGGCGCCGCGCCAACAGTTCCGGGAATCCCGGAGAGTGCTTCAAAACCGCCCCAGTCCTGGGAAATCGCGTGAACCACGAGGTCATCCCACGGGGTTCCCGGCAGCGCGGAAAAATTCGCACCTTCGCAGCTGCCCAGCGAATCCAGCACGATCCCGGAGCGCATATCGCGCAGCACAATCCCGTCAAAATGGCTATCCGCGGGCAGGATATTCGAGCCGCCCCCAATAACGAGGAGCGGGGTGCCGGCCGCGTCCGCCCGGCGTACGGTATCCACCACCTCGGTTTCGGTGGTGGCTTCCACGAGTTCGGTGAAGGTTCCGCCCACGCCGATGGTGGTGAGTTCGGCGAGGGTGGTAGCTCCGCTGCGGGCCCGGGTGGAGAGCACCGGCGCGCTCACGTGATGCGGTTCGGGTGGTTCGGGAAGAGTACAGCTCATTGTTCTAGCCTACGGCTTTCACGGCGACGGCGCATGCGCTGCGCGCGCGATTGGTACGACGGGCTAATAGACAAATGGTGGGTCTTATACCGGGAGTTTGCCCTGTCATACCAACGAAAAGTCGGCCTTATTGAGGTCGGGCACCTCAATAAGCTTGCTTCCTTGACATCCGTTGCGTGACATGCCTTGACGGAAAACTCGTTCCGTCCGGGCTGCCATGCGCCACAGCCACGGGGTGGGCAGAGGCGTCAGAGCCGCTTTCTGGGCCGTGTAGGCGCCATAGTGCGCGTTAGAGACACGAAATCGGGGACAAACGGTGCTCTCCCTCGCACTTCGTTTGTGTACCCGATTCGTACGGATCTGATCCGGATCCAAGCCAACGACACGCCGTCATTAGACCCACTTTTTGTCTATTAACCCGGTACGACGGCGCAGCTGCGGCCATCAGATATGCAAAAAGGGAAGCCCGTTCAGGCTTCCCTTGAGCTGTGCATCCCGGCCAGGGTTCACCCCGGGTGGGATACCGTCACGCTACCGCACTATTAGCGGGTTTCGCGATGGTTCGTGGAGGCATTGCACCGCGAGCAGTACTTCTTCAGCTGCAGACGATCCGGATCGTTGCGGCGGTTCTTCTTCGTGATGTAATTACGTTCCTTGCACACCTCGCAGGCGAGGGTGATCTTGGGACGCACGTCAGCAGACTTGCTAGCCATTCCTTTTTCTCCTCAAGGTTGTGCCCTACTGGTAGTCAGTAGCGGGGGCGGGGATTGAACCCGCGACCTCACGATTATGAGTCGTGCGCTCTGACCATCTGAGCTACCCCGCCTCATGTCACCGCATGAGGCGGCAACGGAGCCCCGAAAGAGAATCGAACTCTTGACCTTCTCCTTACCATGGAGACGCTCTGCCGACTGAGCTATCGGGGCGATGCCGATTTCGCAACGAGTACCAAGCTTACTCGATTCACGCTGAAAAACCAACAGTGCGAGAAATGTGAAACAGATCAACCATTTCGACATTTCGTGGCGGGTGTAGGATTCGAACCTACGAAGCGTAACGCATCTGATTTACAGTCAGGTCCCTTTGGCCGCTCGGGAAACCCGCCAATATGACTTCCGAAGAAGTGTTTTTTACCCCGCGGAAGAAAGGCTTCGTGGCCGCCCTTCCGTAAGGCACCAGATGAGATTACCCAGGGAGGAAAGTTACTGTCAACTTTTGAGGCGGGAACGTGGCCACCACCACTCCCCCGGCTGCCCGGCGAGCGCGCCGACCGCTAGCTGCGCCGTCGTACCTACGCGTGCAAGGGTGCGTACGCACGTGCCGGAGCGCGCATACACACGCTTACGCGCACGCACGCATGCACACCGGTACCGCACCCGCACGCGACACAACGGTGCGCGCCCACGCGCCGCAACCGGACTTAGGGCAGGCGGTGAATCCATTCGGGCGTGGAGAATTTCGCCTCGTAGCGTTCCTGGGCCACGCGCAGATCCTCCGCGGTGATCTGCCCCTGGCTCGCGCCGTATTTCTGGGTGAACACGTCCTTGAATACCTCGATAATGGCGTCGCGTTCCATCCCGGTCTGGCTCTTCATGGGGTCCACGCGCTTGTTCGCGGAGCGGTGCCCGCGGTTCTTTTTGCCCGCACTGCCCATATTGAGCACGTCCATCATTTTGTCCGCGTCAATGTCATAGGCGAGAGTGACGTGATGAACCATATAGCCGGTCGCGAAATGCTTCTGGGCCGCGCCGCCGATTTTGCCGCGGTCGGAAGCGATGTCATTGAGGGGGACGTAGTGGGCTTTCACCCCCACCCGCGCGAGGGCTTCGATCACCCAAGCATCCAGGAAGGGATAGGACTCCAGGAAAGACATCCCGTCCACGAGCGCGGTGGGCACCACCAGCGAATACGTGATGCAATTGCCCGGCTCCATGAACATGGTGCCCCCGCCGGTAATGCGCCGGCCCACGGTAATCCCGTGGCGATCCACCCCGTCCTGGTTGATCTCATTGGAATAGGACTGGTAGGAGCCCATGACCACGAGCGGGCGGTCCCATTCCCAGATACGCAAGAAAGGCTTGTGTTCCCCGCGGGCCACCGCTTCGGGGAGGGTCTCATCCATGGTCATATTGAGAACCGGGTGGATAACCGGGGTGTGAAGGACCTCGAAATCGATATCTTCCCAGGCCAGGGCGTGGCCGACGGCGCGGCGCACCGCCACCGCGACCCCGCGCGGGCTCAGCCCGAAGAGGTTATCGGTGGGGAGCACCGCCGCCTCCACCGCCTGGGCAATATCTTCCGCGGACGCATCCGCGCTCAGCCCCTCGATGGCATCGGTGATGCGCCACAGCGCGCTATCCGGTTCGATGAAGAAATCACCGGAGAGGCGAACATTCGCGAGTTTGTTATCGACCACATCCAGGTCAACAATGGCCATTTTCTGGCCGAGTTCCTTGTATTCGCCGTGCATAAGCGTTCTTCTTTCTGTCGCAGAAGGTGAGGGATGAGCGGATGGTTAGAGAAGTGCGCCGTCGTGCGACTCCCCGCGGGAAATCGCGGTCATCGTGTCACGATTAACCACCTTGACGCGGGCGCGGCCCTGCTGGGCGCCGAGGTTTTCCTCGAAAGCTTCCAGGAGTTCCCAGCCTTCCCAAGTGGTCCATTTCACGCCACGTTCGGTGAGGAGGTCGAGGAGCCCGCGCCCACCCGAGCCGTCCCCGGTGGCGCGCGCGATGCCGGCTTGGGCGTCGGCAACGAGGTGGCGGATGGTTTGGCGCGCATCGGATTTCGTGGAGCCGATCAGGCCCACGGGACCGCGTTTGATCCAGCCGGTCACGTAGTAGCCGGGAATGGTCTCCCCGGAATCAGTGACGATACGACCTTCCTCATTCGGGATGACCCGGTGGATGGGATCCCAGGGCAGCCCGTCCAGCGGTTCGGAGGCGTAGCCGATAGCGCTATAGACGGCTTCCACCGGGTAATCCACGGTTTCGCCGGTGCCGGCAACGGTGCCATCCCCCTGGAGCTGGGTGCGTTCCATGCGGATTCCGGTCACGTGATCCGTGCCGAGGATTTCCACCGGCGCTTGCATGAGGTGGATGTGGATCCGGCGCGGGGCGGTCATTTCTTCCGGGTCGTTGAAGACCCAATCCGTGAGGAGATCCACCACCTGGCGGGTCATCTTCGAGGAATCCAGGGCTTCCTGAGAGCCGGCATCATATTGGAAATCTTCGGGGTACACCTGGATATCCACCCCGGCTACTTCGCTCAATTCGCGTAGCTCAAGCGGGGTGAACTTCACCTGGGCCGGGCCGCGCCGCCCGAAAATATGCACGTGTTCGACGGGGTTGGCGCGCAGCCCGCGCTCCACATTCTCCGGAATATCGGTGCGGGCGCGCAGATCGTCCGCGGAACGCACGAGGATGCGGGAAATATCGAGGGCCACATTCCCCACCCCGATAACCGCCACGTTGCGGGCATTCAGGGGCCAGGTGCGCGGCACGTCCGGGTGTCCGTCGTACCAGGAAACGAAATCCGCGGCCCCGTAGACTTCCGGAAGATCGGCGCCCGGGACGGTGAGGGGTACGGATTGATCGGCACCGGTGGCGACGACGACGGCATCGTAAAACTCGTGAATTTCGGACATGTGAACGTCTTCCCCGATTTTCACATTTCCGAGGAAGCGAATATCGCCGCGTTTGAGGATGGCGTGGAGGGCTTTGATAATCGAGCCGATGCGCGGGTGGTCAGGCGCGACCCCGTAACGGACCAGGCCGTAGGGAGTGGGCAGCTTATCGAAAAGGTCAATGCTGACCGGGATATCGGATTTGCTGAGGATATCCGAGGCGTAAATCCCGGCCGGTCCCGCGCCGATCACCGCTACCCGATAGGGGCGTTCCGGGGTGGCTTGCTCGGGGGCGGGGGATGCATGTGTCACGGCTAACTCTCCTTCTGCGTTCACCTCCCCTATCTTAGCGAGCCGCGCGCACGGCGGGCAGGGTGGTACTGGGGAACATCGAGCCACACAGAGTGGTACTGCACGACAGAAAATCGGGGATTGGCTGTAGCTCCAGTACCACTTTGTTATCCGACCCGGTCTCTCTCCTCCTCAGAGTGCGCATTTCGAACCGTCAACCCCGTCAAGTGCGCGTAAGGAACATGAAACCGGGTGAAAACGGTGCTCTTATGCGCACTTTGTTTTCGGAGGCGGCTGCGCATGGTCAGTTACGATCTGGGAAATAGGGCGAGGGGCCGAGCATAGGGCGCGGGGCCGAGCACAGGGCGCGGGGCCGAGCACAGGGCGAGGGACCGGGCATAATGCTCGGTCCCTCGCCTTGGTGTGTATTCGTGGCTTTGGCCCGCTTGTATTCCGCTGCTATCCCGCTACTCAGTGCGGCAGGTGCGGCGCGGGCCACACCGGGGTGCAGTCTTTAGTGCACCGTGGTGTCGAGACGAATAATCCCGTAGGTCCAGCCGTGGCGCAGGTAGACCGCGCACGGCTGCTTCGTTTCTTCGTCGATGAAGAGGTAGAAGGGGTGGCCTACCATTTCCATTTCGTAGAGAGCCTGGTCCACGGACATGGGATTGGCTTCGTAGAGCTTATCGCGCACCACAACCGGGGAATCCCCCAGCTGGGTTTCTACCGCTTCCCCGGTAGTTTCGGGGCGGGTGGGATGCGTTGCTTCCACCTCGGCTTCGGGCGCGGGCTCCACCTGCGCTTCTGCCGCGAGCTCCTCCGCGGTGAGCGTGAGCGGTTCGCCCACCTTCTCAACCACACGCCGATGGGACTTGCGACGATCACGCGAGCGGCGCAGCCGCTCAAAAAGCTTTCCGGATGCTAGATCGAGGGCGCTGTACTGATCAGCAGCTGAGGCCTCAGCCCGGATAACCGGGCCCTTATCAATAACCGTGATTTCGATAACTTTCGAGTTATCCGCTTGGGCGGGGTTCTTTTCCTTCGACACCTCTACCTCAACGCGCTGAGCGCGCGGAGCGAACTGTTCCACCTTCGCGATTTTTTCTTCAATGTGATTGCGGAAACGGTCCGAAACTTCAGTGTTCCTACCCTTGACGATAATCTCCACGGTGTCCTCCTTGGGATGTAGTGGCGGGCGCGCGGCCCGCTGAAAAAATGCCCGCTTCTCACGCGGATAAGAGAGGCACCACCCCCTATCCTGGGTCACCCGGCACGCATGCGGCTCAACGTTCACCATTGCTCGTTTCGCCCGCTAGCGCGGCCGGCACCGTTATTTCGTAGCATTAAGTGTAGTTCAGTTCACAACATTCTGAAAGGGCTGGAGCAGCGATAACGCTGTGCGCGAGTTCGCTGGACGCGGATCCGGAGCGAGGGCTAGGACCAATGCCGCAACCACGTGCCCACCCGCCTGCGCGATGGCTCGGGCGCAACCGGCCAGGGTAGATCCGGTGGTGAGAACATCGTCAATAAGAATGACCCGCCCGGGAATGGTGATGCCCGGGCTCAGCCGGATCCCGCGGCCTTTTGCGGCCCGCTCCCGCTGACCGGCAAGGTGGCGCTGCCCGGCCCGGGCCCGCTTTTCTTGCGCCGCGTGTTTTGCGCGGGTCAGGAGCCGCGCCGGAAGCGCGCCGAGTGCCCCGCCGCCAGGTGCTTCACCGCGCAGGATGCCGCCGAGTAGCCCACTACCCGCGCTTTCCCCGCTGATGAGCACCGGTGCGGCCCGCGCATCTACTCCCCCGGCAACCAGCCCCCGCGCGGCGGCCTGCGCCAGGTGCCCGGCAATGAAACGCCCGGCCCGATGGCGAGCCGCGCCCGAGGGCGCGGGAATAACGCTGAGCGCCGTGCCCTCCCAGAGCGGAGCGAGCTGCCGGCAGCGCTGCGCAAAAAGAGTGGCGAAGCGGGCGGTGAGTGCGGCGTCGTTCCCGTGTTTCCAGGTGAGGAGTGCTTGCCGGCGTACCCCGACGTATTCCCCCAGGGCGAAAACCGGGAAGAGGGCTTCTTCATCGCCGTTGGGGAGGATCTGCATGAGCGCGGGTGCGCGGCCTTCCCCGCCGCGCCAGCTGCCGGCTACCGCGCGGGTGCAGGCCGGGCACAGGGTGGCATCCCAGGCCCCGCATCCGGCACACCAGCGCGGGAAGACGAGGTCGCCTAGAGCACCGGCCCAGGAGCGCAGCACACCAGTAACACCACCGTTACGTGCCAATGGGGCGCGGGGCGGCGGGAGCGGCGTCGTACCAATAAACATGGCTCCAGCGTGCCGCACGTGCCCCGAAAACGCAGCTACCCGCAAACGGCCTGTGGATACGCGCGACGTTTGGGAACTTGTGGACAGCGCCTCGAAAACCCAGCTCCCGGAAAGCCCGGCGCCGCGAAAAGCGCAGCTCCCCGAACACCCGGCGCCTCGAGAAACCCAGCTACCCCGGCAGCACAATATCCGTGACGCCGGTGGCGACCGGGCGCCACGCCCCGCCGTCGCGAGTGGCAACCACCTGCTGGTCGGTGAGGACCACGATGGATTGCTCCCCGCGCCCGGCGGTCAGCCGCACCGAACCGGGATAGGGCGTGACGTTGAGGCGTTCCATGGGCCCGCCCACCCGCACCGCGAAAATCAGCGGGTCGGTACCGGCGGTGGCGCGCCCGAGCACCGCGATATCAGTACTGGAAATCCACGCCACCGAGCTCACATCCGCCAGGCGTTGCCCCACTTCCAGGGGGTCGCCGAGCGCCGTCGGCTCGTGGCGGGCATCGCGCTGAATGGGAGCAATGAGCATCTGCACGGTATCCCCCACCTGCGCCACGATGAGCAGGCGCGCGCCCTCACGCGAAGCCCGCACCTCGCGAATCCGCGCCCCCTTGAGGAACGGCGCGGTCAACTCGCGCACCCGGCCGTCATCGGCGGCGGCCAGCACCACACCCTTATTATCGGTTTCGGAAGTCCACACCCAACCCCAGTAGTCATACGAGGGCTCCACCAGGCGTTCCCCGCGCACCATCGTGAAAGGCTGGAAACCATCGCTTCCCACCCGCACCAGGGCATCGCGCTGGGCGGTGAGCAGGGCGTAGGAGGCCACCGAATCGGAATAGTTCCCGGCCATGCGCGCCACGTGGATATCGTCGAACACCCCGCTGCTGAAGACCGGGCGGGTCTTGCCTTCTTCCACCTTGTAGGGCCGGTTATTTTCCAGCACCGTGAGGTCATAAGCCCCGTACGGATACGTGGGCAGGTCAGCGATGGCGATGGTATCGAGCGGCTCGCCGGACACCGTAATATTCACCGAATGCACCGGCACCACGCTCTGGCCGGTGAAGGAACGCTGGATTTGCTGCACGGCACGCGCCTGGGATTCCCGGCTCAAGGTGGAGATTTCCGCGGTGACATCCAAGGTCAGCACCCCGCTTTCCAGTTTCGGGCTGGAGGCCATACGCAAACTGGTAGGAATTTCCGAGTGCACCGCATCGGCAAGCCAAGGCGAGGGCCCGGCTAGCAGCCCGGCAATCGTGGAGGAAATAAAGGTCATCCGCGGGTAGAAACGCAGGTCGGGCACCATGGTATCCGAGCCGGGACCGATGAAATACAGCGGGGTGCGCACGTACATGGAGGCGAAGAGGCTATCGGTCATCATGATGCCGTCTTCCAGTTCCGCGATGCGCCATTCGCCGCTGGCATTGCGGTCCAGTTTGAAGGTGGTGGAGTGGATGGCGTCCGTGGAGGCTTCGGTGTAGCGCCCGCCGGTATCTACGGTTCCCTGCGCGGTCACCGAAATAACGTAGGTGCCGTCCTCGCGTTGGGTGGGGGAAATATTTTGAGAATTCGGGTAGACGCGCACCTGGGAGCGCGGGTTCCAGGTGCGGCCGGCTTCTTTGGTGAGGAATTGGCGGGCGGTGGCGTAATCGTCGCCCGCCCCGCTGCTTCCGGCCAGCAGGAAACCGCGGATCACTTCTTCGGGTGAGGCACCGGTGGCCGGGCCGGCCGGGGTGAGGCCGAAAACAGCTTCTTCGGTGGGAGGCACGCTCGCCTCATTGACCGGCCCGGAGCGCGGCAGCCGCCCGCAGCCGGCCAGCGCCAAGATCACCACGCTGAGCAGCACCGCAAGGGCACGCCCCCGCCCCGCTTTCTTCAGCACGTGCGTGTTCATGCGTCCTCCTTCCCCGCCGGCCCGGTCGGCGCCGCCGTACCGGTGGGCGCTATTGTTCCGGTGGGCGCGCTTTGAGTGTGCGTCGTCGTACCGGAAACGCCCGTGCCCGGTACCGCATTTTTCGGCGACGACGCCGCAGCGGCCCCGCTACCTGCGTCCACCGGCGCTACCGCAGTTGCGCGAATAGCTGGAATCGTGCCGGTGGTACCCACCGCGGGCAGGGACCCGGTGGTATCCGCCCGCGCGATCTCGATGGGAATATCCCCGCTGTCCTGCCAGTCTTCCGCGGCCGCCACCCGCAGGGGCAGCGGCGGGGTGAAGGCCGCTTTTTGGGTGCGGGGCACGGTGAGGAGGAAGGTGGATCCCACCCCCAATTCGCCGGTGGCTTGCAGGCGCCCTTCGTGGAGCAGGGCGTCCTCGCGGGCGATGGTCAGGCCCAGGCCAGTTCCCCCGGATTTGCGGACCCGGGAGGTATCGGCGCGCCAGAAACGGTCGAAAACATGGGAGGCCTGCTCGGGGCTCAGGCCGATACCGCGGTCGGATACTTCCACCGCCACCGCGGTATCCGAACCAACCACCCGCACTTTGACGGGCCCGCCTTCGGCATGCTCCACCGCGTTCACCACGAGGTTGCGCACGATGCGTTCGATGCGGCGCGAGTCCACGCTCGCCACGGTTTCCCCGCGCGCGGAGAGCGTGACGGGCACCCCGTTCGCTTCGATGAGGGGCGCCTGGGAGATGATCACGCGCCGCACAATTTCTACGACGTCGATTTTGCTGGTTTCCAGCACCATCGAACCCGCATCGAAACGGGAAATCTCCAGTAGATCGGAGAGCATGGTGTCCAGGGAAATAAGTTGGGAATGCTGGAGTTCAGCCGAACGGCGCAGGCTGGAGGGAAGTTCGGAACGCTTATCGTAAATGAGCTGGCCGGCCATCCGGATCGTGGTAACCGGGGTGCGTAATTCGTGCGAGACCGCGGATACGAAATTCTGCTGCACCTGGGAGAGCCGCTCGAGGCGGGTGAATTGGTCCTGGAGCGATTCGGCCATCTGGTTGAAAGCGGAACCGAGCTGGGCTAATTCGTCTTCCCCGCGATCGTCCATGCGCACATCAAAAGCGCCGCCGGCCAGCTGGCGGGCATTTTCCGCCGCCGCCCGCACCGGCTTCAAGACCACATTGACGAGCACCCCGGTGGCCACCGCCACGATGGTGAGCAGGGCGATGGTGGCGAGCATCAGCACCCGGGAAACCTGGGCCACCGTCACTTCTTCGTTTTCCAGGGAATAGAGCGTGTAGAACTCATACATGCCGGCATTGGGCAGGCGCACGGTCGCGCCGATAAGAATCCCGGGAAGGGTGTATTCCTCCCCTTTAGCAATCGCCACCGCCTGCCATTGCGGGCTGGAGGATTCTTGCACGGCTTCGCGCAATTCGGGGGTGAGCACATCCATAACGGTTGCCGGGGTGGGAGCCCCCACATCCGCCACCAGGTAGTTACCGGTATTCTGCCCCGGGGAGCGGATGAGGGCCGTGCCCACTACCCCGCGGATCGGCTCAAATTGGGAGCGCACCTGCGCGTTGGCGATTTCCTGGACCGCCCCGGACGTTTGGGCATTCGCGGAGTCAAAAACGTACTGGGCTTGGGAGCGGGCACCGTAGAACTGTTCGGTGGCGGCGCTCACCGCGCGCTCGTAGAGTTGCGAACGCGTTTGGTTGGCAACAATCACCGCGGTGACGATACTGGTGAGCACCCCGATGGCCACAATTGCGGAAACCACCCGCGCGTTGAGGGAGGTGCGCCACGATTGTGAAAATGAGGTGAGGGCGCCACGCCCCATGCTCCCGAGGCTGCGATGAATATAGCCGCGCCGCGAAAATTGACTCACTCCTGGGTTGCCCCCGCCCGGTAGCCCACCCCGCGCACCGTAATAACCACCTCGGGATTATCCGGGTCCTTTTCCACCTTGGAGCGCAGGCGCTGGATATGCACGTTAACGAGGCGGGTATCGGTGGAATCGTGGCGGTAGCCCCATACCTGTTCCAGGAGTTCTTCGCGGGAGAACACCTGGTAGGGCTTGCGCGCCAGGGTGGTGAGCAGCTCGAATTCGAGGGGTGTCAGGTGCAGATCCTCCCCGTTGCGGGTGACCTGGTGGGCGCGCGGATCGATAACCAGATCGGCAACCCGCAAGGTTTCCGCTTCCGGTTCGGTACGCCGCAGCCGCGCCTTAATGCGGGCCAGCAGCACCGAGTTCTCAAAAGGCTTGGTGACGTAATCATCCGCCCCGGCCTCCAGGCCGGCCACCACATCCACCGAATCGGTGAGCGCGCTCATCATAATGATGGGCACATCGCTTTCTTCGCGCAGCTGGCGGGCCACTTCCACCCCGCTCATCCCGGGCAGCATGACGTCCAGCAGCACAATATCCGGTGTTTCCGCCCGGAAAATAGGCAGGGCATTGGTGCCGGTGGCACACACCGTCACGGCGTATCCTTCCGATTCCAGCAGGATCGCCACCATTTCAGAGATACCGGGATCGTCATCGACCACAAGAACGCGCATAGTCATAGCGCCATTTTCTCACGTTCGTGCCAATCGTGCAGAAAAACGCACGAATGGCGTGCGCGGTGGGCCCGGGGCCGAAGATGCGTCGTCGTACCCCTAGTTATCCTCCGGCGTTTCCGGTTCCTCACTGCGCACCACGCTTAGGCGCGGGCGCACTGCCACATCGGAGGGGCGGCTCACCCGCCGGGTAGCGCGGGTGGGTTCGGGTGGCTGGCGGGTCGCGGTTTCGCGGATGGCGTCCGCGAGCGCCATGAGGTCGGTATCCGAGGGCGGGGCCGGTTCAAATTCGGTGCGCAAGCGGATCATCTGCCAGCCGCGCGGGACGGTCACCGATTCGGCGTGGGCTTCGCACAGGTCGAAGGTGCCCGGGGAGGCCACCGGTGAGAGCGGCCCGATCACGGCGGTTGCTTCCGCGTACTGGTACGTCAGCGTGGCAACGGCCGGCTGCTGGCACGTGGTGCGGGAACACTTTCTCAACGGACTCACGCCTTAGACGTTAGCACGCCCGTGTAACCTTGGGGTATGGACACTTTTCCTTCCCAGCCTCGCCCCCGCCGCCGTGATCGGCACGGACGGGGCATTCGAGGACCGGTGATCCCCTACACCCTGCCCGCTTGGCGCACCCGCGCCGATAAATTCGACGATATTATCGCCGCCGAACTCGCCACCTACCGCGCCCATTTCGGTGATGACATGCGCGATCTTGATTTCGCGGTGATGGACGTTCCGGCCTCCGATCCTTCGCCGTGGGAGGACGGCGTGCCGCTCGCGCGCCTGCTGCCTTTCGAGCGCGGCGGCGCGGTGCGGGCGCGGCTGCTGTTTTACCGGATGCCGGTGATGCGCACCGCGATGGCCAGCCCCTTCCCGCGTATCGTCATCCACGATATTGTTACCGAGCAGCTCGCCGCGGCGATTTCCCGCCACCCCGAAGACATCGATTTTTTGCGGCGCGGATTCTAGTTTTTTCGGGTACGACGCCGCAGCTGCGGCCCGCGTCCCTGCGTTCCTGCGCCCCGCGGCGGCGCGGTGGTGCGCTTTTATGTATCGCACACACCTAGGTGGCTCGCATCCCTGATTTTAGTTCTGGCGCACCGCGACGCGGGCGGAGAGTGCTTCGCGCTGGTCGGCCACCGCGCTCACCCAATCAATTCCGCTGGCCCCGCCGGCTTCCCCGTTCGGGGCGAGGATAAGCGCCGCGGCGCTCACCGGGTTTTCCGCCTCGATGCGGTAGCCGCGGGCAGCCTCAGGTAGCTCCACCGTGGCGTATCCGCGCACCTGAGCATCCACGGGGTCGAGGTCCACGCCGTCGGCTCCCACCGGGGTGATGTCAACGTGGCCGCGCCCGGCCAGGGCCAGGCGGGCCGGGCCGGGCCCGAAGCTTCCCGCGGTGCGGGCGGCCGGGGCAACCGGGCTGGCCCACGCAGCATCTCCCCCACCGCCCAGTAGCACGCCCGCGGCGAGGGGCTGCGCCCCGCGCACCTGCACCGCATAGGTGCCCGGGTCGATACCGGCCAGGGTGAGGTCCATCACGGAATTCGCGGCGATCTCCACGTCTTCCCCACCGGGCAGGGTGCGGGTGGCGCCGTCTTCTGCGGTGAGCTGCACCGTGAAGGTGGTGGCCTCCCCGGGGTTGGCGATGCGCAAGGTGGAGCCCTCCGGGATTCCCGGAATGGTCAATTCCGTGGCGGCCGGGGCGCCGGTCGCGAAGTCCACCCCGGCGCCGCTGGTGCCAGAAATATGCTGGTTTTGCAGGGTGGCTCCGAAGGTGCCAGCCTGGGTGCTCAGGTGGAAGGCGAGGCGGGAATCTTCGGCGAGCAAGCCGTCCAGGGTGTGGCGCACGGTGGAGCGCCCGGGTACCGCCACTCGCACCGTGCCGAGCGGCCCTGCCCCGCCCAGGCCGTCCACCCGCACCGTGATGGATGCGGCTCCCGGATTGGTGAGGAGAAGCTGGTTGGAGTACCCCACGCTGGTGGCCGAGGCGGTGATCCACAGGTCTCCCGCCCCGCTCACGCAGGTATTCGTGGCCAGGCCGCGCCCGTTACCGCCCTGGGCGCTGTAGGCGACCGCGCCGGAAAGAACCTCGCCGGGATCGGCGCTGAGGATGGTGCCGGTGGGGAGCGCTGCGCGCGCTTCCTTATCCGCGGTGCCGAAAAGCAGCACCTGGGTGGCGATATTTTCCGAGGTCCCCCCGGGGGTGCCCTCCACGGTCATGCCCGCGGAAATGGTTTGTTCGAATCCGCCCCCGCACAGCAGCTGGGTGGGGGCTTCTCCCGCGCTCGCCACCTCGGCTTCTACCGCGCGCGGCGCCCCGGTGGGAAGAACGACGCCGGCCGCCGCTACCGCGGCGGCGATTCCCGCCGCCGCAAGCGCACTACCGGCCCGCACCGTGAGGTGGCGCCAGCGCGCCCCGCGCCCGCTGGCATGCCCCACTTCGGCTTCATCGCGAACCTGGTCCATTACTCCACCACCTTCCGACGCACCGGGATGGCCACCACGAGCGCCGCGGCCACCGCGAGGAGCCGCGCGGCGGCCACCAGTGCGTCCCCGGTGCGGTTATAGGTAATCGTCAGGCGCCCGGAGCTCCCGGCCGGTATCTCAAAAGCTTGGGCCCACCCGGCGTTATAGGCGGGGAGGCGCTCGCCGTCCAGGCGGGCTTCCCACAGCGGGTCCTGGCGTTCGGCCAGGCGCACAATTCCGCCGCTGCGGCCCGCGCTCGCGGGTAGTTCGGTGTCCACGCTGTAGCGCCCGGCGGGTAGCGCGCTGCCGTCCAGGGTGAGGCGCGCGGCATCCACGGCGCTCGCCTCGCTGCGGGTGAGCCGCCAGGAAAGTTGCTGCTCAGTGGCGCTGATCATATCGAAACGCCCGGTGGAACCCAGGGCGCGGGCGAGCTCCCCGGCCCGGGGTGCCTGGGCGGGGATCACCACGTAGGAGATAGCGTGTTCGGCCAGGATATCCGCGGCGCGCGGGTTTCCGGCGTTCATATCGGCGACGGCGCTGGCCACGTCCGCCGCGGCGGCATCCCCGGAGTAGGTTCCTTCCAGGGCCGCGAGCGCGCCGGCCATGGTGCTATCGGTGAGTTGGCGGCCCGGCCCGCGCCAGATCTCGGCGCGAATACCGTTCTCCGCCGGGTAGAGGGCGAGGACCCGCACCCGATCCGGGGAGGAGGCTTCGAGGGTGGCAGCGGCCGGCACCGGCCTCCCGGTTTCCTGCTGCAGCTCGGTGGTGCCGGTGAGGGCCCGGCTGAGGTAGAGGCCCGATCCGGCCAGGGCGGTCAGGATCAGGACCGCGACCGAGCCCAGGCCGAAGAGCTGGTAGAGCCCGAAGGAGCGGCCGCTCATATCGGTGCGCAGGCCGTCCCCGGCGCTCACCAGCGCGATCCACAGCCCGCCGAGCGCCACGCTCAAGCCGATACCGCTCCAGGCTGGCGCGCTGAGTGCGGTGGCGCCGTCGTACACCTGGGCCACGGATACGCGAGTGGAGGCAATCGCCCAGGCGAAACCGGCCGCGGCAATCAGCCAGCCGGCGCGGATGCGCTGCCAATTGCGCGCCCGGCCCAGGGCCAATACCGCGATCACCACGAGGCAGGCCGCGCAGATGAGGGCAATTTCCCCGAGCCACGGAAGGGTCTCAGGTTGGGCGAGCGGGAAGAAGGAGAGGAGGTCGAGGGTGCTCGGGCGGGCCGCGAAAGGCTCCCCCGGGGTGGCAAAGAGCAGCCGCCAGGAAGCCTCAAGCCCGGGAATAACCACCACGGCCGCGGGCATCACCACCCACAGCCAGCGCAGGCGCCGCCAGCGCAGTGTCCCCACCAGGGCAATGAGAAGAAGCACGGCGAGCATGACCGGGGCGGCCGCGGCCAGGTAGATACCGGCGAGCGCCGCGGTGCCCAGGCCCGCGGTGGATTCGATGCGGTCGCGAGTGCGGGGCAGGCGCCATACGGAAAGCACCGAGGCGGCGAGCACCGGCACAAGTATATGGACGAGCGCCCCGGCCACGTGGCCCGCGCTCAACGCCCCCACCAGGGGCCCGGCCCCGGCCCACACCAGGCCGGCCACCGCGCGCACATGCGGGGAGAAAGTGAGGGTGCGGGCCGCCCAGAAAGCCGTCATGCCGGCCAGCACGGGGGCGCACAGGAGCAGGAGCACCGCGGCGTCCCCCAGGGTTCCCCCGAAGGGCTGCAGTGCCAGAGCGAGCGGGGAGAGCAGCGTCCATAGCGCGTCGATGCGCCCGGGGCTGCCGTCCCCCACCGCGAGCCAGCCGGGCAGGCTGGCGCGCAGCACTTCGGTGCCGGTGAGGGCATCGGGGCGCAGTGCCCCGCCGCTCAGGTACCCGCCGCGCAGCAGCGGGAAGGCCGCCACTCCCGCCACGAGGGCGGTCAGGAGGAGGACGGTGCGCCGGGCACGTGCGGTGGACCGGTGCCAGCGCCGTCGTTCTGCTTCTTCAAGCGGATTCGGGCGCGCCACCAAACGGATTTTCTCCCGTTCGCTGCGTGTCATTTCGCGCCGTGCCGCGCGCACGTCACGCCCGCGCGCTTCGAGGGCCGCGAGTCCGGCACGGCTTTTTTCGGTGCGCCGGCGCCGGCGCCGGGCCCGCATCAGCGCGGGAAGGCTCCCGAGCAGGCGTGCGGCCCCGCGTATCTCACCGTCCGCGAGCCGTGCCTCTTTGCCCAGCAACCGCACCAGTGCCCGCACTGGGCCGAGCATCACATACCCGAGGAACAGGAAGGGTGCGAGCAGCGCGGGGGCGGCGAGCACCGCGTTGTAGAGTTGCGCGCCGCGGCGGGCCGCAAAAGAATCGCGGCCGTCGTTGCCGAGGGAGACGCGCGCGTGGCGCACGGTGGCGGAAGGTTCAACGACGACGCGCCAGCCCGCTCCGCGCAACCGCCGCGAGAGTTCAAGCCCATCTCCGAAGGGCCCCAGCCAGGTATCAAAACCGCCCACCTCACGCAGGGCACTGGCGCGCACGAGCATGCCGGCGCTTCCCACCGCGAGCACGTCGGAGCGTCCGTCCAGCTGCCCACCGTCGCGGTCATCGAGGGCGACTTCCGGGACTCGCCGCGCGCTGCGGGTGGCGCGGATACCGACTTCCAGGAGGGCGCCCGGATCAGCCCAATCCACCTGTTTGCAACCCACCGCGCCGATATTGGCGGCGTTTTCCAGGGTGCGGGCGAGCTTCGCGAGGGCATCCGGGGCGGGGGCGCTATCGTCGTGCAGGATCCAGTAGGCGTCATAGCTGCCGGTGGTGGATTCCGCGGCAGTCGATTTAGCCGTGGTGGACTCACCGGTGCCGCGTAGTTCATTGCTTGAATCGCGGACATCCGCGGCAACCGCGTCATTGACAGCTACCCCGAGTTTTCCGGTGAGCACGCTGATGGCATCGGGTTTTCGGGTGGAGGATTCCAGCGCGGCGAGGGTGTCCTCCAGGTAGGCGGAGCCCGGCCGGGTGATAACGAGAGCGCGAATTCTGAACTGCATTGCTGTTGATGCTACGCCAGCGCGGGCGCTGGGCGGTTATGCCTCGCCGACGCGGCGGCGTTGCCGGCTCAGGCGCCGGCGGTCATTATCCGACATGCCACCCCAAATACCGTGACGAATATCATGCTGGAGGGCGTATTCCAGGCATTCCTCCCGCACCGGGCATTCGTGGCAGATCGAGGTGGCGGGAGCGGTGGAGCCGCCCTTTTCCGGGAAGAAAATATCGGGATCGGTTTGGGCACACAGCGCGGATTCACGCCAGTGCAGCGATGCCGAATCAGCTTTATCGTAACCGAGGTCGAAGATATCGAGCATGGCGTCCTGGGCGTCCTGCGGCGTCAATCCGCCGCTCCCCGCGACGCGCAAGCCGGGGTTAATCCTCCGCACATGTCCTCCTCTAACCAAGGTCTCTTTGTAAATTACAAGCGTGTCATACCCAAAAAGTCAAGCGAAAGCGGTATATTGCCCACCCGAACTTTCGTTCGAGTCCGGCGTGTTGCCGCGGCCAGGTGCGCTTTAGGCCACGTGAGCGATTTGCTCACAATCACGAGGAGCGTAACCGGCCGGCGGCGCTCGGACCCGGCCGGCAGTCCCCGAAACCGGCCTGACGGAACTCGAAACCGGCCCGGCAGCCCTCGAAACCGGCCCGGCAGCCCTCGAAACCGGCCCGGCCGGTGGCGCCCGGCCTGCAAATAGGCAAAAATGACCCTATGCGTGGAATCATTCTGGCCGGAGGCTCCGGCACTCGACTTCATCCCGTTACGCTGGGCACCTCCAAGCAGCTGGTACCCGTGTATGACAAACCGATGATCTACTATCCCCTGAGCACGCTCATGCTCGCCGGGATTCGCGACGTCATGGTTATTACAACGCCCGAAGATGCCCCGGCGTTCCACCGGCTCCTCGGGGACGGCAGCCAATTCGGCATCAGTATTTCCTTCGCGGTGCAGGAAGTTCCCAACGGTCTGGCCACCGCCTTCACCATCGCTGCCGATTTTATCGGTAACGAACCGGCTGGCCTGGTGCTGGGCGATAACATTTTCTACGGCCCCACGATGGGGCGCCGCTTGGAACGCAATACCAATCCGGATGGTGGCGCTATCTTTGCGTACCATGTTTCGGATGCGCGAGCCTACGGCGTCGTCGAATTTGATGAGAATTTCAAGGCGATCTCCATTGAAGAAAAGCCCGCCCACCCGAAGTCCAATTTCGCGGTACCGGGCCTGTACTTCTACGATAATGACGTTATCGAAATCGCCCGCAACCTCGAGCCATCCGCGCGCGGGGAATACGAAATCACGGACGTCAATCGCAAGTACCTGGAGGCGGGCAAGCTCAAGGTTGAGGTGCTCGACCGCGGTACCGCGTGGCTGGATACAGGCACTTTCGATTCCCTCGCGGATGCCACCAGCTTTGTGCGCACCATCCAGGCCCGCCAGGGGCTCTCGGTGGGCTGCCCGGAGGAAGTGGCGTGGCGGCGCGGGTTCCTCAGCGATGAGGAACTGCGAACGCGCGGCGAGAAGCTGCGCAAGTCCGGGTACGGGGATTACCTGCTCGGGCTGCTGGAAGCCCAGCACGATATTCCTTCCGCGAGCTACTAGAGCGGGCGCTCGCTCAAACGCTACTCAAGCGAGCGTGTCGGGCGAGTGACTCGGACCCATTCACACAATCGGGGCGGCTGACATGGTGTCGGCCGCCCCGTTCTTTTCTCGTGCTAACTCACATAACTAGCCGAGGTACTCCGCGAGCACGCTCGGGGCCGCGGCCTCCCAGCGTTCCTTCCAATCCCCGATGGGCTCGATACCGGCCCGGCGCAGGGCACCGTGGGACAGCACCGAGAAATGCGGGCGCGGGGCGGGCCGGTTGAAAGCAGCCGCCGTCGTCTCCCCCACCATCGCGGGGTCTTTGCCGAGCGTCGAGACGATCTCGCGGGTGAAATTCCACCAGTTCGTCTTCCCCGAAGAGGTGCCGTGGTAGGTCCCGGAGGGAATATTCGCCTCGACCATGCGGTAGATAAGATCGGCGAGGTCCACGGTCCAGGTGGGCTGCCCCACCTCATCGGTCACCACGGACAGCGCATCGCGTTCGGAGGCCAGGCGCGCCATAGTTTTCGGGAAGCAATTGCCCTGGGCGCCGTACAGCCACGCGGTCCGCACGATGTAGTAGTCCTCCGTTTCGGCGCGTACCGCCCACTCCCCGGCCGCTTTGGTGCGCCCGTAGGCGCCCTTGGGGTTCATGACGTCATTTTCTTCGTAGGGGTCCACGGCGTCACCGGAAAATACGTAATCGGTGGAGACCTGTACCAGTTTCGCGCCGATCTGCGCGGTGCGCCGCGCCAGGATTTGCGGGCCGGTTGCGTTAATGGTGAAGGCTGCCGCCTCCTCACTTTCGGCTTTATCTACGGCCGTATGCGCAGCAACATTAACGACGACGTCGACCTTATCGACCAGGTGCGCCACCGCGGCCGGATCGGTAATATCCAGCTCGCTCTTATCCACGGCGAGCACGTTCTGCCCCCGCTGTGCCAGCAGAGCAACGAGATCCTGGCCGAGCATTCCCCGGCTTCCGGTAACCATCCAGCGCATGGGTGTCCTTTCCTTGTCTATACCCGCGTTATTGTACTCATTGGACCGCTGCCGCGGCAGGGTGGGAGGAGCCGGCGGTGCGGTGCGCCAGCTCGGCAGGGCGGAACTGGGGTAGTAGTTCCGCCCGGGTGAGCCGGTAGCACACCAGTCCGGCACCCAGAAGCGCGGCGTATCCGAGCGCCAGTGCCGCGCCGAGCACGGGTACCGGCAGCCCCGCCGCGAGCGCCCAGCGCTCTAGATTCATCCCGAAAACTGCTCCCGGGTAGCACGAACGCAGCCACAGCAGCATCGCGTACGCGGAGAGCAGCATGCTTGCGGCCACCACTGCGGGCAGGAGGAAACTGCGCCATCCAGCTTCTTCACGGTAGCGCGGCCGGCCCGCGGGCGCCGTGAGCGGCGGATCCCAATGGCGCCCGGCTGCCCCCATCGCAATAACCACCAGCAAGCCCAGGGCTCCGGCGAAAAGATAGCGGCCCTGCACTCCACCGATAATTCCCAATCCGCGGTACTGGTTGTAGGCCTGCACGATGAGCATGCCCAGGACCAGCACAATATTCGCGGTGAAGAGGAGGAGACGCCAGCTTTTATCCGGGTGGGCGCCAAGGGCACGCGCGATGAAAAGAACGGTGAGGAGGGAGAGGAGAATGAGGAGGAGCGGTGCGAAGGTGATATCCAGCCACCCGAAATCCGACCAGAAAGAGTCCACGAAGGAGGTGGTCACCCGCTCGGCGAAGAAGCCAATATCGGTGCCCGGCTCCGTGGCTTGGGCCTGGAAACCATCGGGTTGGATTACCCCGTAGCGCACAATATTACGCAGCCACCAATAGCCGCCGGTGAGAACACCGATGAGTCCCGCGCTCAGCCCCTGGGCCAGGCGCCGCCCCCACCCGCCTATACGCGGATTAGCGAGGAAGGCGAGGAAAACCACTAAGCCCATGGGGATGAAGGTTCCTTTGCTCCACAGGCCAAGCCCTAAGGCAAGTCCGGATGCGAGCACGGTGCGCCAGCGCCCGGCACCGAACATAGCGGAGCTCACCGCCGCAATGGTGAGCGCCCCGGCCCCGATGAAAAGGGCGTCGTTAGTGACCGAAGCGGAGATGAAGCTGAGCATGGGGATGGCGTATATCGTGCCGGAAGCCAGGAGCGCACCGCGCCGGCTCAACCCGGTGCGCCGCGCCGCGAAAATAAGGCAGGGCACCAGAGGTGAGGTCAGCACAATGGAGTAGAGCCGCAGGATAAGAATCTGGCGGTCCCAGGGGGCATCCGTCATTCCGGTGGCGCGTAACACCAGGGCTCCGCCGGCGTAATAAAGCGGGGGGTGCTGGGTCATCTGATCTAGAATAGGGACTGTGCTTTCAGCCCGCGCAGAGCGGCGTTGCTCGTGCGGGAGGAGTTTCTGGCTGCGGTAGGAATCCGGATCCGCGCCGATCCAGGCATCTCGCCCCAACCGGGTGCGGTAGTGCAAGGAGTAGCTGGGAGCTCCTTCCACCAGCAGGCCGCTAGCCCGGGAGGCTTCAAAAATATCGCGGTAAAGCCAGCTTGTTCCCGGATCGGGCCACTGCCCGGTCTGCTCGAGTCGAATAACGGAATTGAGGTGGTGAGGTTCATCCGGGGTGCGCAGCGGCGGGCTGGCAAGCGCCCAGAGCATCTGCCAGATAAGGAAAAGAACCGTGAGGAGCCCCGCGCACGTATAGAAACGGCGTGAGCTCATGGTGGTATCACTGGTTCGCATATGGTCCTTCGGGGAATTCACGGGGCGCCCGGCGATCCCCTCCTCACCGGATGGTACCGGTAGGGCCGCGGGAAGCGCGCTGGTTATCCCAGTCTAGCTTCCGCATCACCGGCGCGGAGAAGGTATCGTAGTTCCCGTACATCGAGTAGCCGAGTGAGGGAACATTATGGAGATTCGGGAATTAGCGATTGCGGGCGCATGGGAAATCACCACCAAGCATTTCCCCGATGAACGCGGTATTTTCTTGGAAGCCTACAAATCCTCTGTTTTTGAAGAAACAATCGGCCACCGTTTGGATGTGCGCCAGGTGAATACCTCGGTATCCAAGGCCGGCACCGTTCGTGGTATCCATTTCGCCGATGTGCCGCCCAGCCAGGCGAAGTACGTAATGTGCCCGCGCGGTGCAGTTCTCGATTTCGTTATTGATATTCGGGTGGGCTCCCCCACCTTCGGGAAGTGGGATTCTGTTCTTCTCGATGATGACACCCGGAAGGCGATTTATATTTCGGAGGGCCTGGGCCACTGCTTCGTGGCCCTGGAAGATGATTCCACCGTGGTTTACCTGTGCTCGGCGCAATACGCTCCCGGGCGGGAACACGGGGTGAATCCGCTGTGCTCGCAAGTGGGCCTGGTATTCCCGGAAACTGATCGCCAGGGTAAGAAACTTGAACTGCTGCTCTCCCCGAAGGATACCGATGCTCCCGATCTGGATGAGGCCGAACGCAGCGGGCTCCTCCCGCGCTATGAGGATGTCCAGGCTTTCCTCGCCACCTTGCGGAGCTAAAGATGAAGCGGGCTGAACTGTCCGCCCTCGCCAACCAGGTCACCGCGGTTGTCATTACCTATAACCCGGACGGGAACTGCGAAACCCGTCTTACCGCGTTGGCCTTGCAGGTGGGGCACGTGGTGGTTATTGATAACGGTTCGGAAGAATCGCGCCGGGCAGCCGTAGCGGAAAGCGCTCATGCGGTGGGTGCCCAGTTCATTTCGCTCGCCCAGAATCTCGGGATTGCGGCGGCCACGAATATCGGTATCGAACAGGCCCGGGCTCGCGGGGCTCGTTTCGTGCTACTCATGGATCAGGATTCCCTGGTTGGCTCGGATATGGTGACCCGCCTGCTTGAGGTACTGGCTGGCAATCCGCAGATCGGTGCGGCCGGCCCCCTCCCCAGCGAAGAACGCGAAGGGGAGGACCAGCTGGTGTACGTTGCCCGCGAGTGGGCCCCCAAGCGTGCCACCGCGGCCGAGCTGGAACGCCCGGTGCTTGACGTTGCTTTCCTTATTGCCTCCGGATGCCTCATCCGGATGGAAACGCTCGATGACGTGGGCGGGATGGGCACCGCTCTCTTTATTGACCACGTGGATCTGGAGTGGGGCGTGCGAGCCCGGAGCCAGGGGTGGCGCCTGGTGTGCGTGACGGCTGCCCGGCTCTACCATTCCCTAGGTGACGCCGTCGTTCTTCTTCCCGGTCGCACGCAACCGGTGCACGTGCACGCACCGATCCGCAATTATTACCTGGTGCGCAATACCGCCCGCGTTATTGGCAGTTCGTTATTCCCGGGGAAGTGGCGGGTGCGCTATGCCTGGTGGCTAGCGAAATACCTGGCCTTTAACGGCTTCCTCCTGGACCGCGGGGCCGAGCGGCGCCAGCTTATGCGCCAAGGCTTACGGGATGCGCGGCGGCGGCGCGGCGGGCGCATAGGTGACGCGGCAGTATGACATCGCGCTCGCACCTCCCAGATCAGCCAGCTGACCCAGCTGACTCAGGTAACTCAGCTCACCCAGCTGACCCGCCGGCGCCACCCGCATCACCCTCCCGCGGGCTGTGGTCCCCCCGGGTTTTCCTTTTTTCTTTCCTCGCTTTTCTTTGCTACACCACCGGCTTGAGCCTGCTCACTCCGCTGCACGGTTCCCCGGATGAACCCGTGCATGAAATTTACGGCTACCAGGTGGTCACGGGGAATATTCCCCTCGAATCGGAGCGGGTGCTCGCCCCGCGCTACCTGCGCTCGGGTGCTCCCGATTGCTGGCGTACCACCCGATCCCAAACCGCGTGGTGCTCGCCCCCGCTCAGCTCGGACGCCACCCTGCGGGAAATGGGAACAAGCGCGGTCAATTACCCGCCTCTCTACTATGCCCTCACCCACCAGCCGCTGCGCTTCCTCAGCGGAGCGGCGGCGCTCTGGGCAGTACGGGCGTGTTCGGCCCTGCTCTTTTCCCTGCTGGCGGCTTTCGGGGTATCGGCTTTCGCGGCCGGCCTGCCCCACCGCCGCGAAGCTTGTATTGCCCTCACTGTGCTCACCCCGGCGTTCTTCACTTTCGCCGGTTTTTCCAATCCCCAAAGCCTGGAAATCGGGGCGGCCCTCGCCATGGCCGGATGCCTCATCCCGCTCCTTCGGCCCCTCCCCCCACGGGAAACGGCGCGGCGCTGGATCGCGGGGGGCTGCGCGGCACTGCTGCTCATTATGGCACGCCCGGTGGGCCCGTACTGGGCTATTGCCATGTGCCTGCTCCTGGCCGGAGTGTTCGGGCGCGAGCGGGTACGCACCTATATTCGCACCCGCGCCTTCGCGATGTTCATGGCCCTGTGCGCTGCCGGCTGCCTGGCCTGGCTGGCGTGGACCCGCATCTCCACCATCTACGGCCCCACCCCCACCGAAGTCACCAATGACGGTTGGAGCGCTCTCACCCTGCGCCTCCTCGGGAATTTCCGCTACTACATGCACGAGACGATCGGCACCGGCGGGTGGCGCTCCGTGACCACCTCGGTGCCGGTCACGGTGCTCTACTGGGTGGTCCTCTTCGCCGTGGTGGCGGCCGCGTGGCGCTGGGGCCAGCGGCGGCACCGCCTCTCCATCGCCCTGGCTTTTATTTCCCTGCCGCTCAGCGCCGTCCTTATGAATACCCTGGTGCTCAGCCGCACCACCTTCCCCATCTGGCAGGGCCGCTACGGCTTCCCCTTCCTCTTCCCGCTCTTCTGGGTGTGCGTGGCTGTTATAGCAACCTCCGGGCGCCGTCGTACCAATATAAGCGGGGCCCTGGAGCGGGCAACCTCCGCCCTCTTTTTCCTGGCGACCGTTGATATTACGGTGCGGATGGCCTGGCGTTTTTACGCGGGTATCACCACGGCGCCGCTGTGGCGGGTCCTCACCGATACCCCACCGCACGCCCTCATCGGTGCCGCGCTCGCTATCGCGGTGGCGGGCACGTACCTGGTGCTCACGTGGCGTTCCACCCGCAGATGTGCCGATTCTTGCCCGCCCGTCATATAATTCCAGGGGCTTATTTGTTATGAGATGTACGTCAATCAATAACTCATCGAGGTGATCATGGGCGGCAATGCTGCTGAGGCGCGTTCCATCGATTTTTCGCAGGACCGCCGGCGGGTAGTGCACGGGAAAATGTTCCTCCTCGCATTCGTCGGGTTCTTTATCTATGCGATGGGGCTCAGTTTGCTCACCCCACTCAATGGCGGCCCCGACGAAACCCAGCACGAAATCTACGGCTACGCGGTGGTAACGGGGCAAATCCCCCAAAAAAGTATTCGCGTGGAGGCCCCCGCTTTTCTGCGGCGCGGTGCCCCGGATTGCTGGCGCCACGACCCGGCCGCCACCGCCTTCTGCTCGCGCATTTTCACCACGAACGACGAACTTATCTCCCAGGGCACCTCGGCGGTTAATTACCCGCCGCTCTACTACTACCTCACCCACTGGCCGCTGCTGCTGGCTTCCGGGAAATACGTGCTGTGGGGTATCCGGGTGCTTTCCGCCGGGCTTTTCGCCGGGCTGGCAGCGCTCGGCTTTTCTTCTCTGTACGCGGGGTTGCGCAGCGCCGCGCTACCCTATCTCACCATCGGTCTGCTGGCCCCGGGTTTCTATTCCCTCAGCGGTTTTTCTAATCCGCAGTCGATGGAAATCGGGGCGGCCCTGGCCCTCACCGGTTTCCTCCTCCCTCTCCTCAACCGGGTTCCCGCCCGGGAAGAACTGTGGCGGTGGATTGGCGGGGGGCTGGCCGCCATCCCCCTCGTTTGCGCGCGCCCGGTAGGCCCCTACTGGGCGATCCTGCTCTGTTTACTTTTCGCTATTATTTTTGGGCGCGTGGCGGTGCGGCATTACCTGCGCACCCCCGGATTCTGGATTTTCCTCGGGCTGTGCGCCCTGGGGTGCCTGGCCTGGTTCGGGTGGAATTACCTGGCCTCCACCTACGGGAAAGCACCCGATCCGGTGGCCAATAAGGGCGCTTTCCGCATGGGCCTGCAAATCCTGGGGACCATGCCCTATTACATTCACGAAACAATCGGGACCGCGGGCTGGCGCAACGTGGAGCCGAGCAGCCCGGTTTCCCTGTGCTACGTGATTTTCTTCGTCTGCCTGCTCATTGCGGTCTACCGGGCCGGGGCGCGCCACCACCGCCGCGCGGTTATTTTCGGGGTGGTGGTGCTGCCCTTCAGCGCCCTGCTCCTCAATACCGCGGTGGCGGATCGTATCCCGCTCGTCATGTGGCAGGGCCGCTACTGGTTCCCCTTCTTCTTCCCCTTCTTGGTGACCTGCGCGGCGGCTCTTCTCCAGCACCACGAGCTGCGTGAACGTACCGATTCTGCCCGCGACTCGCGCCTGATCCCGGTGCTTTCGTTGGCCGGGGCGCTGCTTTTCGCCGTGACGACCATTGATTTCACGGTGCGGATGGCCTGGCGTTTTTATGTGGGCTTGCGTACCCCCGTCTTCGCGGTTTTATGGACGACGCCGCCCCGCGCGCTGCTGGGTCTCCTTTTGTGCGTGGGACTTTCCTGCGTGGTTGCTTATCTTGTGGTGCGCCGCTACCGCCCGCACCTGAGTGCGCTACGCTGCGCCTGGCGTGAGTATCTGCATCCGCAGACCTTAGCGGCGGGCCGCGCGGCGCGCGGCGATACCGGCGAGGAGTCCGAGGCTCACGTCCGCGAGGGTCGTGAAAACACGCGAAAGTAGTACGACGACGACAACCGGCCCGCTTCCAACCGCGGTAGAAAGTACCGCGGCAAGAGCCAATTCCCGCACTCCCACCCCGGCCGGGACGAAGAACACCAGGAAACCGACGGTCCAGCCGAGCGCGTAGCCGCCGGTGGCGAGCAGGAAGGTGGGCAGTGAAGCGGCCATGCCCTGGTAGATAAGCATGAGCCAGAGTTGGGCACCCATAAGGAGCCATCCGACCGCGGCCCACAGTGCCGCCAGGCCGGTACCCCGCCAGCTCAGCTGGGCTTCCAGCGCCCCGCGCCCCAGAATTTTCAAGCCCAGGCTAATGATCCTATTGAGGACAGGTGGGATAAGGGCCACCACGCCCACGGGAATGGCCAGGGCGAGCCAGCCGTAATCTTCCATGAGGCCGGCCGGGCCCAGCAGTAGAGCGAGGACCGCCAGCACCAGGCCGGTCACGATAGAGACCACCATGGAGAGAAGCAGCGCCACGAAGGAGCGTCGCCGGGCGATGGAATGCGCCGCGCCCATTTCCGCGGCCGCCACAAAATTCCACACTCCGCCGGGCAGGTATTTCGCCACCTGCGAGGTGTAAAAAATACGCCGGGCCACCCGGGCGGGCACGGGCTGGCCCACGTCATTGAGAAGATAGCGCCAGGAAACCATCGTGCAGGCCACGTAAACCAGGGAGAGCGCGATTCCGGCCAGGCTCACCCACCAGGGCAGCGCCGCGAGCGCCTCCCCCACCGCTTCCCGGTTGGCCACGATTGCCCAGATCGCGGCAATCACCGCGAGGAGCATAAAGCCGGCCCGCACGGCTGGTGCTTGCAGGACGCTGAGGATTTTCTTCACCGGGGGCTCTTTTCCTTGGCGTGGCGGGTGGCCGCGCCCGTACCCCGCCTGCCCGGTTCCAGGTCGAGGGCCGCGAGGAGAGGGCGTACCACGTGGGCAGGGTGGAAAGCATTATCCGCGCGCTCGCTGGCTCGGGTACGGGCCGCAGTGATGGCATCCGGATCCGCGGCGAAACTCTCCAGCATATCGGCTAGGGCACTCGCATCCCCCGCGGGAACATAGGAGGCGGCGTCCCCGAGCATATCGCGCTGCGGGGCGGTGTCGGAGGTAATGAGGGCCAGGCCGGCGGCCATGCCCTGGTAGGCCTTATTGGGAACCACGCGCTGGGCCTTATCCGAGGTCCCGAAGATGCCCAGGCAGAGGTCATGGCCGGCGATTTCGCGCGGTAGCGCGACGGCGTCGACCCAATCCCGCCACGTTACCCGTACGTGGGTGCTTTCGCCTTCCAGAATCGCGCGCGCTTCGGCGTAATCTTGACCGGTGCCGATGAGGGTGGCCTCGAGGTCTACGCCGCGCTCCTCGAGGAGGCGCAGGGCGCGCGCAATCGTGACGGCGCCCTGGAGCGGGGTAAAAAGGCCGTAGAACACCACGCGGGGCGGGGTGTGAACCGGATGCGGGCTGCGGGCCGCGAAGAAACTTTCGGGCGAGCCCACGGGCACGACGACGCCGCGAGCGCGCAGGCTTTCGGGCATTTGGGCGAGGTGCGCGGGGGTATCCAGGACCGTGATGGTGGAGGCGCGGATGGCGGCGCTGTCCAGGGTGCGCAGCAGGCGGTCTTTGATCCCGGTATTGAGGCCGCGGTCGGTGGCGGTGGTGGAGGCGAAAATGAGGTGGTCGAGCACAATGGGGGTGCGCGGGAAGAGGAGGCGGGCCAGGAGCACATCGAAGTGGCCGAGGTAGCCCACCACGATAACGTCCGGGGCGTGCGGGCCGCGGAAGCGCCGGGAAGCGCGCACCAAATGCCACCAATGCCGGGCAATATCCGCTCCGAAGGAAAGCGCCCCGCGCGCGCTGGCGAGGGCTGCTACCCGGCCGGCGGTGCCGGTATCGAGGGGAATATTGAGTTCGCGTACCGTGTGGCCGTGCTCGGCCAGCCCGCGCAGCAGCACCCCGACCCGGGGGTGGTTCGCGGTGTTGTAGGTGCCAAAGCCGAGGATTCTCACCGGGTGGCTCCCCCGTTCGCGGCGTTATCCGGTGACTCAGAATGCTCCGTTTCAGGAACGTCAAGGGCATTGGGGGCTTGGTCGGTGCTCGCGGCGGCAGCCAGCGGGCGCGGCGGGCCGAAACGCAGAGCTTTGATGCCCTCTAGTTGCTGTTCGAGGAGGACGCGGTTGGTTTTGAGAAGGTCGGCGATGATGAGGATGGTGATGGAGATAATCGAGGCCACGATCATGGCCGAGCCGAAAATAAGGGATTGGATATGGCCGGCGCCCTGCCCCATGAAGTAGAAGATGAGGAAGCGGATGAAGGGGATGGCGCCCAGGATCCCGGTGATCGCGGCCGTCCAGCCCAGGGGCACATGGGGTTTGAACATGAGGTAGGAGCGCACAATCGCGGTCCCGGATTTGAACATGTGCTGGAAAATATTGGAGAACAGGCGTGATTCGCGGGTTTTTGGGTTGGTGGTGATGGGCACGGAGTCGATACGCAGGCGCTTATTTCCGGCCTGGATAATAGTCTCCATGCAGTAGGAGAATTGGGTGACCACATTGAGGCGGTAGAGCGCGCCCTTCGAGTAGGCCCGGAATCCGGAGGCGGCATCCGGGAGCTTGGTGCCGGCCGCTCGGTTAACCACCCGGGAACCCACATTCTGCATGAGTTTCTTGAAGCGGGAGAAGTGCGCGATTTTTGAGGTTTGACGGTCGGCAATCACGATATCGGCACGCCCGGCCACGATAGGAGCTACCAGTTCCGGGATGGCTTCCTGGGGGTACTGGTTATCGCCGTCGGTATTCACCACAATATCCGCGCCGTTCGCGAGCGCGTATTCCACCCCGTCCCGGAAGGAGCGGGCCAGGCCCTGGTTGCGGGCGTGGCGCACAAAGTGTTTCACCCCGTAGGATTTCGCGACCTCAACGGTGGCATCGGTGGAACCGTCATCAATAATGAGGATCTCAATGCTATCGATGCCCGGAATTTCCTTAGGGATGGATTCCAGCACCAGGGGCAAGGTCTTTTCCTCGTTCAAACACGGAACCTGCACAAATAGTTTCATATCCCTCTCCGCCGCAGTCGCGATGATCCAGCACCTAGCCTAACAAGCTCCGCGGGCTCTCACGCGGAGATACGCTGCTGCACGCCGGGAGTGCGGCGGGCGCCGCACTCGCGTTTCCCGCGCGCCGCGACCGTTCCTCACCCGCCGCGACCGTTCCTCACCCGCCGCGGCACCGCTCTACCTGTGCTTCCCACACGCCGCGGCACCGCCACGTCCTCGCCTCCCGCGTGCCGCGGGTCCGCTACAGTACAATTCAAAGAGCAGAAAGCCGATGCCGCCTCTTCAACCAAAGGATTCCGCCGTGACCACTATTTCTTCCTCCTCGGCCAAAGCCGCACTCCGCTCCGCGCTCCGCCACGTTCCGGGTGCGGAAGCTGCCGGCCGCAAAGTGCTCCAGAAGGTTCACTACCGGGTGCCCTGCTCGGAGCGGCCCCTGGTGTCCATCATTATTCCGGTGTACGGGCATTGGAAGGAAACTTTCGCCTGCTTGAAGGCGGTGGCGGCAACCGCGGGGAATATTCCTTATGAAATCATCGTGGTGGATGATTGTTCTCCGGATTCCACCGGGAAGAAACTGGATCGTATTTTCGGCTTGCGGGTTATTCATATGCCGAAAAACGGCGGCTTTATTCGGGCCTGCAATACCGGGCTCCAGCATGCTCGCGGTGAGATCGTTATCTACCTCAATAATGACACCGAGGTCAGCCCCACCTGGCTTATTCCTATCGTGGAACGCATGGAAGATCCCTCCATCGGGCTGGTAGGTGCTCGTTTGGTATATGCGGATGGCACGCTTCAGGAGGCAGGTGGCGTCGTTTTTGCCGACGGCGTTACGGAAAACTATGGCAACGGCAATAACCCGGAAAATCACTCCTATACCTATTTCCGGGATGTGGATTATTGCTCCGGGGCCTGCTTGGCGGTGCGCAAGTCGATTCTTGATGAGCTAGGCGGCTTCGATGAACGCTATATCCCCGCCTATTACGAAGATACCGATCTAGCTTTTGAAGTGCGGCGCCTGGGCTACCGTACCGTTTATGAACCGCGCTCCCTTGTCATTCACCACGAAGGCGTCTCGAATGGAACAGATACCTCGCAGGGCACGAAGCGCTACCAGGTTATTAATAAGGCAAAATTCGCTCAGAAATGGGCAAAAGAATTAGCATCACAGCCGCTGAGCCGCTACCAGGACCCGGACTTCGAAATGGAGCGTGCTGTTCATACCAAAAATGTGGTTATTGTATGCGACGGCGCCGTTATCACCCCGGATCTGGACTCCGGCTCGGTGCGGATGGAGCAGATTCTGCTGGAGCTGCTCCGGCTCGGATACCAACCGATATTCATCCCGCAAAATAAGGAACGTCCCGAACCTTATGTTGGAAACCTGACGAAACGTGGAATTCAAGTAGTCTACGACTCGTTCAATGAACACGGCCAAACTAATATCAGCGCCTACGCTCTTACTATTTTGCTTCGTGGAAATGTACGCGGAGTTATCCTGTCCCGGGTCGGGGTGGCCGCAGCTGCCATCTTCCCGGTGACCCACGCACTTCCGGGCGTCCCCGTTATTTTTGACACGGTGGACCTGCACGGTACCCGCGAATTACGCGAAGCGAAACTGGCCGGTGATGATGCCCTTATCACCGCCGCGCATCAAACCAAGGAATTGGAGCTCGGGGTGATGCGGGCCAGCACCGCTACCCTGGTTGTTTCTTCCGAGGAAGCAAAAATGCTGCACGCGGACCATCCCGAACTTCCGGTCTTTGTGGTGGGGAATGTGCACGTCCCGGTGGAGCACCCCGCGGGATTGAAAGGGCGGCGCAGCATCAGTTTTATTGGTTCTTTCGCTCATCCCCCCAACGCGGATGGCCTGCACTGGTATTTCACCGAGGTGCACCCGCTGGTCCGCGAAGAACTGGGCGATGTTGAGGTCAATGTATACGGGAAGAACCCGCCGGAATCGCTGCGCGTTTTCGAGGGGAACGGTGTGAAGCTGTGCGGCTACGCCGCTGATTTAGCTGATGTGTATAATCCGGCCCGGCTCTCCATCGCGCCGCTGCGCTACGGTGCCGGCGTGAAGGGCAAGGTTGGAGAGTCTCTTTCCTGGGGTGTGCCTATTGTGACCACCGATATTGGTGCGGAAGGTATGGGCCTGGAGGACCGCCAGACCGCGCTGATCGCCAATAGCCCGGAGGATTTCGCGCGGGCCATTGTGGACGGTATGCGGGATGATGAGCTGTGGGAACGCCTCTCTACCGCGGGTGAACGCCATATTCAGGAGATTATGGGGGTGCCCCGCCTCCACCAGGATCTCGCGGCCGCCTTTGACTTCGCTGGGATCACGCGCGTCTGATCGTGCCGCTGGTTGAGCTGGCGCACTGGCCTGCTGCTAGTGCGCCAGTGCGCTATTCCGCCAGCGTGACAATGGTGAACTCCGCGTGCGGCTCTATCCGCAGGCGCGGGTCGGAAGCAATCTGCTCACGCAGGGCCTGCGCTTCCGCGGCGAAAGCATCCGCGGATCCCTGTTCTATTCCCCAGCGGAAATCAAAATTCGGAATAACCACCGCTTGCACCTGCCCGGTATAGAGCACCTGCCACACCGAATGCCCAAAGTTCGCGTGTGAGCCGATCACGTCCTGCATTTCCGGAGTCCAGTTTTCCCGAGCCCGGGCTACGTCTTTATCGCCGAAGGTGTTGTAGAGAACCAGATCCGATTCGCTGGCAATTACCCCGGCCAGGAAATCATTACCGTCCGAGACCGGAGAACTGAAAGCCACCACGGCATCGTCCGGCAAGGCCGCATCAAGTTTTTCTGGAATCTCACCGATAAGAGCCCCAAGATGGGTGGCCCGGTCGCTAGCGCCTACCGCCAAGCCCGCGAGGTTCGGGGCGGAAGCCAACACCGCCAGCGCGGCCAGCACTCCGCAGGCCACCCGCCGCCAGCTGCCTCGCGCTTCCCGGCGCACAAGCGCGCTGATGCCGCTCGCGAGCGCCGCGAGCAGGGCCAAGCGAACCACCAGCATCCAGCGGTAGATAGCCCGCATAAGATCAAGACCGGGAAGCTCCTCGTAGAGCGGTGCCCACGGGAAAGTCCATAAGGCTTCCGAGCGGGGCATAAGATAATCAGTCACCTGAATCGGCGGGGTCAAAGGCCCTCGGATCTCCCACCATTTCAGCGAGGGCCCCAGGGCAATAACAAAGGCCACCAGCGCCACGCCCACCCACAGCAGCACGTAGCGGCGTGACCTGCGCGCCCACACCAGCACACAAACGAGCAGCACCAGCGCGGTGATACCGATGTAATTCCAGCGGACGTTGGTGCCGTCTCCCCACAGCAGATCCGCATCCAGCCCGATTCCGAAAAGATCGGCCCACCACACGCTCGAGGTGGGGATAACCGTGGTGGCAACATCCACGCCCATGGAACGGAAGAAATCTTCGCTGGTACCCATACCGGCCAAGGCCCCACCGGCGCTGCGGTAATAGACCACGAGCGCCACGGCGCTGGCCACCGCCATATAAACAAAGCCCAGACCGGCATCGGGTAGGCCGCGGCGCCCGCGCAGCAGCGGCAGCACAATAACCACCACCCCGGCGGTGAAACCGAGCATGACGAAAGAATAACCGTCAAGGAAAACAGCCCAGGTGAGAACCCCGCACCAGCCAGCTAGAGCAAGAAGCCGGCGCCACCAGGGCGGCCGCAGCCAGAATCGCAGCAGCACCACGCCCGCGTAGACGGTGGCGGGTAGGAGTAGCGCACCCCAGAAGGTGGTACCGAAATTCCCCATGCCGATAACGGAAGGGTTGATCATCCATACCGCGGCCGCTATCCCGGCGATCAGACGGTGCGCGGTGAGCCAGAAGAACAGCCCGTACGCGCCCACCAGTGCCAGGAGGATCCAGATGAGGTACCACGCAGAGAGCGCGGCGGCGTCGTCGCCAGGAAAAATAAGTGCAAAGAAGGTGGCCGCGCGGCTAAAAATACCGCCGTTGACGGTGGCGGTACCTTCCGGGAAACCGATGATCGGGCAGCGGCCTTCTTGCAGGTACAGGCGCGGAAACTCGGTTCCGCATTGGAGGCGCCCGAGGTCGGCCACCCAGGCGTGTACCGGGCCGATGGCCCACGCGTTCACGCCGTAGATAAAGGACAGGGCGATGGAGTAGAGGAGGGCGCCCAGGCCCGCGAAGCCGCGGGTGCGCCACCGCAGCGGCGCGCTGCGTGGGTGGGCTTCGATAACTGGCACGTGGTTCCCCTCTATCCGCTCTATCCGCGGGAGCGATGGTGACCGCGAACGGTATTATTGCTCGGTTCCGCTCCCCGCCTCGATCTTAACATTGTGAACATAGACTTCGGGGAAGGTTTTGACGAATCCCGTGGTCATGCCATCGGATTTGGTGGTGAAGAGTGCAACGCTATTGCGCCGTTCGATTTCAATATCAGCACTGTCGAGAATCGCGAGATTAACGATGTAATCGCCCTCCCCGATATGCAGATCGGGGAGCACCACCATGATGGTGGCGTAGTCTTTTTCTACCGCGGGGAGGGGGAGCTGGAGGCGCCGGCTGGACATTCCGAAAACCGGGGTGCCCTCGTTCATGGTGGCGATTTCCACCACCACGCCGTAATCGCGCATGGGTTCGTGGGCCACCAGATCGAAGGCAATGCGCATGGTATCACCGGAAATATGTACGAAAAGCCCGTCGTCGGAGGTACGCACGCCGTCCACAATCGCGGCATTGTCAATACTGCACGGGTGGGTATCCACCGCGGTGAGCACCCCGCCGTTCTTTTCCGCGAGTTCGGCAAGCATTTGTTCCTGGTAGCCCTGGTGGAGGCGGGACATCGCGTCGCGCACATCCCCCACCATAACCATGGCGCCTTTATCCAGAACGACGGCGCGATCGCACACCTCGATCACTTGCGCCGCGGAATGTGACACCAGAATAATGGAGCGCCCTTCGCGCTGGAATTGGCGAATTTTCTCCATGCATTTCTTCTGGAAGGGCTCATCACCCACCGCGAGGACTTCGTCCACGAGCAGGATATCCGGGTCGGAATGCACTGCCACCGCGAAAGCGAGGCGCACGTACATCCCGGAGGAATAGAACTTCACCTGGGTGTGGATGAAATCTCGAATCCCGGAAAACTCGATGATGGAATCAAGCTGGGCGTCGATCTCCGCTTCGGACAGGCCCAGGATAGAAGCATTGAGATAAATATTTTCCATGCCGGTGAGATCCGGGTGGAAACCGGCCCCCAATTCGAGGAGCGCGGCCATGCGCCCGCGGGTACGAACCTGGCCGGCATCGGGGGTGAGGATCCCACCGATCACTTTGAGGAGGGTAGATTTACCCGAACCGTTCGCCCCCACCAAGCCCACCGATTCCCCGGCGGCCACGTTGAAGGACACGTTCTTGAGCGCCCAGTATTCTTCCGCGTGGGTGCGCGAACGGGCGGCATTGACCAGGCGTTCCTTGAGGGATTTATCTTTGTGGACGATGAATTTCTTCGAAACTCCATCAACTTGAATGACGTCGGGACGTGACATGAGAATCCTTGACTCGCCTTTCCTTTAGAGTTCCTGCGCGAAGTTGCGTTGCATACGGGCGAAGTAGCGCTGCGCGAGCCAGAGAAGCACCAGCCCGATGATAAGGAAGATTCCCAGGCGGGTGAGGAGATGGGAGGGCAGCAGGGCATCCTGCCCGGCCGCCCAGAAGGAATGCTGGAAGCCCATAACCGCCACCGAGGTGGGGTTGAGGAGGTAGAGGTTAATCATCCAGCTGGGCGCCGCCCCCGCGATCATCGCGAAAGAGTAGACGGAAGGGGTGAGCCAGAATCCGATGAGAAGAATAACTTCCACGAGGTATTGCACATCCCGCAGATAAACATTCGCGGCGGAAAGGAACAGCCCGAAGGCCACCGCCCACACCACCACCACGGCCAGGGAAATGGGGAAGTAGATGAGGGCGCTCCCCCACGGCACCCCGCGAATAATGAGCGCCCCGCATACCAGAATGGCCAGCTGGGAGAGGAAGTCCACAAAGGCCGCACCGGCCGCGGAGAGCGGGAAGATCTCACGCGGGAGATAAACCTTCTTGACGATCCCGGAATTACTCACGATCGCCCCGGTGGAGGCCGCCACGATCTGGGAGAAAAGCCCCCAAGCGGTCAGCCCCGCAAAAACATAGATGGCGAAATCGGGGATGGCACGTTCTGCGCCCAGCACCTTGCCGATGGCGAAGTAGTAGATGAGCAGGTTAATGAGGGGCCGCACCAGGGTCCACACGTACCCGAGCACCGAATCCTTGTAGCGTGCTTTGAGCTCGCGCCGGGTGAGCAGGCCCAGGAGGTGGCGATGGTCGAAAATATCGCGGACAGAAGCCCGCCACCCGCTGAAGAATCCGGTGTCAATCGCCACGCGCGTGAGATCCTGGCCGGCGAGTTTCTCGAAGCGTGCTTGCGCTTCGGGACTCGCCTCGCGTTCGCGCTCTGCTGCCATACCCGACCTTTCCTGCCGGCATGCGCGCTGATGGCTCCCCACCCGGGTTGGCCGCGCGTATGCACCTATCTGTCTCATATTACCCAGGTAGGAGCGCTCCACGGCGAAACCCACACCTGCGCCGAGCAGCGCGCCGGGCCGTACGCTCCCGTGCATGAGGCCGCGCGCACAGCCGCGCACCGTCAGCGCCACCTCGCGTCGCCTTGTACGATAGAGAAAGTAAGTTTCACCCGGGAGCCGCCGCGGCTATGCGAGCCGCGCTTGCCGCCCCGCGGAGGATGATAGGCAGTCATGAGTGTTTGTGTTCTTGTTCCCGCCGGAGCCGGGCCGGCTTTAGCGCGGGCCCTCCCCTACCGTGTTGCGGAGCTCATTCCGGGCCAGCCCGCCCCGCGCGCGGATCTCGCGGCGGGAGAAACGATCACCGCGGTGGTGACCACTCCCGGTGCCATCACGAAAACAGCCCTCGCGCAGCTCCTGTCCAGCCCGGGGCGGAATACCGCGTGGTGTGCCCCGCTTGCTGGAGATCCGAACGCATCCGAATCTCGCAGCGTCCTCGCGGTTCCCGCCCCGGTCTACACTTTTGATTCGCGGGCGCTCCACCTGTGCGGCGGCCTCGATACCGCGTTCTCGCTTCCGGCCCTGGCCGTGGATGCCCAGTGGCGCCTCACCGCTGCCGGAGTACCGGGTGAGCAGCGCACCACCGCGCTCCTCGAGGCCGGCACCCCCGATCTGGATACCACCGATTACCTGCGTATCCTCACGAAGAATCTTTCCCCGGCTTACCAGCTGGAATTCCTCGCCCCGCTCTTCACCGCGCTGATCGATCACCCGATCCGCAGCTCCGGGGTGGATACCGCGGCCCTGGATCTTGCCCGCCGCCCCGGGAACGACGACGTCCCCTCCCTCCCCGTCCCCTCCACTACCTTCAGCGGTGCCCAGGTGGTGCGTGACTGGAGCGCCTCGCTGGCCAGCCTGGAAGACCGGCACGCCGCGGCCACCGCGGCCGCCCGTATCCCGGATCGCCGCCTGCCCCATATGGCCGATTTCCTGGACCGGGTCTGGGCCAGCGCCGGTATTCCCGCCGCCGAACGGGATTTCCTGGAAAGCGCTTTCGCTGATGTGCGCCGCGATGATGAGCCGAGTATCGCTTTCGCGGTGGCGGCTTCCGATACCGCGGCCCGCGCCCGTTTCGAGCAGATTGCCGGCGCGCTTTCCGAGCCGCTCTACCTGTGGGATCCGGAAAGCAAAGAGCTGAGCGAGCGCAGCGCCGATCCCACCGCGCCCTTCCAAGCGGCGCACCGCGATATGGCCAGCGCCGTCGACACAATTGCCGTGACCTATATTCTCAATCTCCCGGCCCGCGCCGTTCCCTGGAGCGGAACCCACGGGGTGGTCATTGCCGATGTCACCACCGCGAATCTCACCGCGATGGTCCGCACCGATTGGGTGGGGGTGACCGGCACGGAAAGCGTGGGCGCGAACGCCAGCGTCCTCAACGAAACGCTTAGCGTTGCGGACCGCGTGATCACCGCGGATACCGCCCAGCGTGATTTTGTGCTCGGGGCCCTGTCCGGGAACTATCGTTTGGATCAGAATACGTACGACGACGATCACTCCCTCACCAGCCTCGTCGCCCAGGAAAACGGCGGTATTGCAGCGGCCCTCGCCGCGCTACGCTCCCCCATCCACGCCTATGAGCGGGTGGAAACCACCCAGCTGTACGAAGAGCCCGGCAAGCCCGGTGCCCGCAAGCATCCCCACCTGCGCCGCGCGCTGCGCGGCCTGGCCAGCACTCTCAAGGGAGAACGCAAGTGACCTCTGTTTCCGTTATTCTTGTCAATTTCCGCGGGGCGGAGGATACGATTGCCGCCGCGCACTACCTGCGTGAATGTGATTGGCCCGCGCAGGATCTGGAGATCGTCGTCGTCGATAATAATTCCGGGGATGGTTCCTACGAGCGCCTGCGCGCCGAACTACCCGACTGCCAGGTACTGCAATCGGGCGCCAACCTGGGCTTCACCGGGGGCTGCAACTTCGGGGTGGAGCATTCACGCGGGGATATCGTGGCTTTCCTCAATAATGATGCCCGGCCCGGCAAGAAGTGGATTCGCGCCGCGGTAGAGGCGATTAAAGCGGACCCGAAGGTGGGATGCGTCGCCTCCAAGGTGCTCACCTGGGAAGGCGACAGAATTGATTTCGTTGATTCCTCGATGACGTGGTTCGGGATGGGCTACAAGCGCGAGGCAGAACGGGAAGATACCGGCGCCTGGGATACCCCGAAGAATGTACTCTTCCCCACCGGGGCCGCCATGTTCGTGCCGCGCCGTGTTTTCGAGGAACTGGGCGGTTTCGATGACCGCTACTTCATGTTCTACGAGGATGCTGATTTCGGCTGGCGCGCCAACCTCGCCGGATACGATGTGCGCTACGTGCCTGAATCGGTGGCCTACCACCGTCACCACGTCACCATGAAGAAGTTCGGGAATTTCCGCGAAACCTATTTCCTGGAACGCAATGCGCTGGCCTGCCTGTACAAGAATCTCGGCGATGACCTGCTCCGCACGGTTTTCGCTCCCGCCCTCGCTTTTGCCCTGGAGCGCAGCGCGGAACGCAGCGAAGTGGAGGAGCGCCGCGGTCCGGATTCCTACCGTGCCGCGGAAGGCACCATCACGAAAATGGCGGCCACCGCACCCTACGCGGTCTCGTATTTCCGCGATATTTTGCCCTCTCTCGTGGAATCGCGCCGGGAGATCCAGGCCGGGCGCAAGAAATCCGATGCGGAGATTATCACCCTCATGCGTAATGCCATGGAGCCGGCCTATCCGCTGCCGCGCTACCTGGACCTCCACGAGGCACTGGCGCGTTTCTTCGGCATCGCGAAGCGTTTTTCCGGGCAGGCGAAGGTGCTGGTGGTCACCGGTGAACCCATCGGGGAAAAAATGGCCGGTCCGGCTATCCGGGCCTGGGAGATGTGCACCCGCCTGGCACTCGAGCACCCGGTGCGGTTGTGTTCCACGGCCGGAGTTGGCAAAGTAGCCCCCCAGGCTTTCGAGATCCACAATGGCGATACCGATACCCTGCGCGCCTGCACCGATTGGGCCGACGTCATTATTTTCCAGGGCTTCCTGCTGGAAAGCGCCCCGTGGCTCATGAGCTCGGAAAAGATCATCGTGGCCGATATTTACGATCCCATGCACCTCGAGCAGCTCGAACAGGCCCGCGACCAGGGCCCGGAGGGCCGCGAACGCTCCATTACCGGGGTGACCGGGGTGCTCAACCGGCAGCTGGCCCGTGCCGATAAATTCCTGTGTGCCTCGGATAAGCAGCGCAATTTCTGGCTCGGGCAGCTGGCGAGCATGGGCCGTATCAACCGCAATGTCCTCCCCGACGGTGCGGATGTGCGCAGCCTCATCGATATTGCGCCCTTTGGCCTGGGCGAAGAAGCACCCCGGCAAACCGAGCACGCCATCCGCGGGAAGGTTCCCGGCATCGGCATGGATGACAAGGTCATCCTGTGGGGTGGCGGGGTCTATAACTGGTTCGACCCGCTCTCCCTCATCCGCGCGGTCGCCCAGCTTTCCCGCACCCACCCGGATGTGCGCCTCTACTTCCTGGGGATGAAACACCCCAATCCGGGAGTGCCGGCCATGCGGGTCGCATCCGAAGCGGTGGCCCTGGCCGACGAGCTGGAGCTCACCAACCGCTTTGTATTCTTCAACCACGACTGGGTCCCCTACCACGAACGCCAGAACTACCTGCTGGACGCAAACGTGGGAGTCTCCACCCATTTCGAGCACGTGGAAACCCAGTTCTCTTTCCGCACCCGCATCCTCGACTACCTGTGGGCGGGGCTACCCATCGTCGCGACCAGCGGGGATTCCTTCGGGAACGCCCTCGATAGCGAAGGCATCGGCATCTCGGTGCCCCCGCGCGACGTGGAGGCCCTGGCCGCCGCGCTCGAAACACTGTTATACGACGACGCCGCAGCGGCCCGCGCGCGTGCGAATATTGCCGGTTTCGCCCAGCAGTTCCACTGGGATCGGGCGCTGGCCCCGCTGCTGGAGTTCTGCCGGCACCCGCGCCGGGCCGCGGATCTGGCTTTCCGCACCGGCGACGATGTGCCGGGAACCATGCTCGGCTTTATCGACCCCGGTTTCAACCCGGTACGCGATCTCAAACTCGTGGTGGATTACCTGCGCACCGGCGGCCCGAAGGTGCTGGCCTCCAAGGTGAAGTCCCGGCTGCGCAAGTACATCTAGGACGCCTCGTGCGCCGCCCTACGTTGCGGAGGGAATAATGAGGGCGTAGCCGTACATGCAGGCGGTCACAATTGCCAGGCCCCAGGTTACGGAATGGCGCAGCTTAATCCAGGCAGCAGCCGCGCAGAAGAGCGGGATAAGAACCATGCCGTAGCGGTGCTGCATAAAGGTGAGGGAGCCGGCGAGGATATTGAAACCGAGCACCACCCCCGGTGCGATACCGAGGAAGGACACCGCGGCAGCCTGGCAGAAACGCTGCTCCAGAGTAGAGTGGCGTTCCAGGATCCAGGCCACGCTCACAATGGCGGTAATTCCCAGCCAGAGCGCCACGCTCGCGAAGGGTGACTTCGGGTATTGCTCGGCTGTCCCACCAATCCCGGCGAAAACAATTTGAAGCGCATCATCGGTCATATAGGGCAGCTGGCGCAGATCGAGCACCCCGGTTGGATCCACCACAATATCCGGGCGTGCCACCGTAATGAAGGGGCGAATCACCAACCAGGCCCCGCCCGCTACCGCGGACACTAGCCCGAGAATGCCAATTTCCCACCAGCGCGGCAAGGTGGCAGGATCCGCAGCAGCTTTCTTACCCCAGCCGTTGCCGGGCCGCATCCGGTACCACACCAGGAAAATAAGGGCCGCCACCACCGCGAAAATATTTTGCATTTTCACCACGCAGGCCACCGTGGTAATAAGGAGGAGCCAACCGAGTGACCATTGCCGGCGCGCGTAGAAAATACTCCCGAAAATAATGAGGGTGCCCACCAGGAGATTGAGAGCATCCGGGGTGATATAGCAGTTCGTGGTGCGGAAGGTGGGCATGGAGGTGATGAGGAGCGGCACCGTGAACGCCATCGCCCAGGTGGCACCAACGCGGCGCATTCCCCAGGCAAGGACCGTCATTCCCAGCACCAACCAGAGCACGCTGGTGAGGCGGGCACTGCCCAGCAAGCCCATCCCGAGCATCATAAACGGCTTAGCCAGCCAGGCGGTGAGGAAGTAGTAGACCGGGGAATGCACCCCGGCGGTGGTGTAGCCCGCGAAGGGGAGCTTCTCATCCGGGAAATCGCCCCCGCACACCCCGATAGTTGCCGAACTGACCGGATTGGAACCGAAACCGAGGCAGGCCAGCACCTCACGGGCATAGGAATCCGTGGTCATCCCGTCACGCACCACGATCCCGCGACCGGCCTTATCAACCGCATCGAGGTACACGTATTCATCGAAGGGAGACAGGTGCGGATTGGTGATGATGAAGTGCAGATTGAGTGCCCCACCCAGAATCCCGAAGAACACCAGAACGGCTAACCACACCACCCAGGGGCGCCCGGCACTGATTCTGCGCAACCGCGATACCAGAGCCGCCCGATGCGGCGAGCGTTGAGAAGACGAAGCGGCCTGGGGCGCCCGGACATCTGCGTGTGTGGCTGCAACCATGGATTTCCTTGAGATGGACAACGTTTCACTTGCCGCGTTATCTTATCGCGAAGTACCACCCCTCATATAGGGCACACAGCACGGGCGTTCGTTCAAGCCCGGGCTTAAATGGCCTAAAATCAAAGAATGACTTCTGAGCAAGACAGGCACCCACGTCTCGTCGTCCTCATTCCGGCCTGGAATGAAGAAGAGGCGCTGCCGGCGGTTCTCACCGAATTACGCCAGGCAGTACCGCACGCATCCCTCGTGGTCATTAACGATTGCTCCCGGGATGCCACCGCCCAGGTGGCCGCGGCCGGCGGGGCAACAGTCCTCAATCTGCCCATTAACCTCGGGGTGGGCGGGGCGATGCGCACCGGCTACCTGTACGCCTGGCGCCACGGTTTTGACCGCGCCGTGCAGGTGGATGCCGATGGCCAGCACCGCCCCGAAGATATTGCCCGCCTCCTCGAAAAAATGGATGCCACCGGTGCCGATATTGTGATCGGGGCACGTTTTGCGGAACGGGGATCCTATCGGGTGCGCGGCCCGCGCGCCTGGGCCATGCGCTTCCTCTCTCACGTACTCTCCCGCGTGCATCACACCCGGCTCACGGATACCACCTCGGGTTTCAAGCTCACGAACCGGAAGGCCATCGGGGTGCTCGCCGATGAACTCCCAGCCGAATACTTAGGCGATACCATCGAGGCTCTTATTATCGCCAGCAAAGCCGGGCTGCGCGTTACCCAGGTGGGCGTGGAGATGCGCGAACGGCAGGGCGGCACCCCCTCCCATAACCCACTGAAAGCCGCGCGCCTGCTGCTGCGCGGTATTATCGCCATGGCGGTAGCCTCTACCCGCCCCGGCCAAAAAGATCTTGACGGAACCGAAGGAAGGCAATAACGTGCTCTACCGCCTCTTGCCGATCGCCGCGAGCATCCTCTTCCTCGTGTACCTGTTTATCCTGCTGCGCTCGCGGCGGATGAAACAAACCTACGTGTATATCTGGTTCCTTATCGGCATCGGCCTGCTCGTTATTTCGATCTGGCCCCAGGTTGTTTTCCTCGTCTCCCAAGCCCTCGGTTTCAAACGCGCTTCCAATATGATTCTGGTAATCGCGTGCGTGGTGCTCCTCATGGTGACGATCCAGCTGTCCACCGCAGTCTCCCGCTTGGAAGAAGACCGGCGGCGTTTGGCTGAAGAAATAGCTTTACTGCGCGCGGAGCGCGCTGCGCCCCCAGCCGAGGCGTAAACTTCATGTGCATCAATACAGGAAGGACTTCCATGCGCATTCTTGTTACCGGTGGTGCCGGTTTCATCGGAGCGGCGATGTCAACATACCTCGCCGACCATCACGAGCAGGTTATCGCTTTCGATAATCTGCACCCGCAGATCCACCCGGATCACCAGCCCACGGCCGGCTTCGATAAGCGCGTGGAGCTCTACGAAGCCGATGTGACCGACCCGGCCGCCTGGGATACCTTGCTGGAGCGCTTCACCCCGGATGTTGTGGTCCATTTGGCAGCGGAAACCGGAACCGGGCAGTCCCTAACCGAATCCACCCGGCACGCCTCCGTGAACGTGGTGGGCACCACCACGATGCTCGATGCCTTCGCGCGCCACCAGGTTATCCCGCAGCGCATTGTTCTTGCCTCCTCGCGCGCGGTCTACGGCGAGGGTGCCTGGCGGCATACCTCCGGGGAGCACGCCGGTGAGCTGTTCTACCCCGGTTCGCGTACCGTGGCCATGTTTGAAAAAGAAGAGTGGGATTTCCCGGAGGCCGAGCCGGTGGCCATGAACGCCGCCCTGGTGGAGCCGCATCCTTCCTCGGTCTACGCGGTTACCAAAATCGCCCAGGAACAGCTCCTGCGCATGTGGGGCGATGCTTTCGGCTGTGAGATCGGGATTGTGCGCCTGCAAAACGTGTACGGCCCGGGCCAAACCCCTTCCAATCCCTACACCGGAATCATGTCCCTCTTCTGCCGGGTTGCCTACAATAAGCAGCAGATTTCCGTCTACGAAGACGGCCTCATCCGCCGCGATTTCATCATTATTGATGATGTGGCCCGCGCCCTCATTAAAATGATCGAAATTGAAAAGTGCCCGGGCGTGTCCGTGGATATCGGAGCGGGCCACTACACCACCATCCTCGAAGCCGCCCAAATTATCGCGAAGATTTACGGGGCTCCCGAACCGAAGATCACCGGCCAGTGGCGCCACGGCGACGTACGCCACGCCTGGGCGGATCCGGCACCTGCCCGCGAGCTCCTCGGATTCGAGGCCGAAGTAGACGTGGAAGAAGGCTTCACGCGCCTTGCTTCCTGGATTAACACCCAGACCCAGTATCTCTAAACCCGATAACCGCAGCGCGGCGTGCGGCGACGACCCGGCAACCGCGGCGTCGTCGCCCCGCCGCGATGGGACCACGCGAAGGAACGTATGCGCACATGGCTTGACCCCCGCAATAATTCGCTGAATCTGATTCGGCTTGTTTTTGCGCTGATGGTACTTTTCCACCACGTGGGGCCGGTAACCCAGCTCGTCGGGGAATTCGAGATCACCCCCGGCGAATCCGTGGGTGCCTGGGCTGTTTTCGGTTTCTTTATGATTTCCGGGTATCTCATTACCGCGGCCCGGCTGCGTTCAGACGTGGGGCGCTACCTCAAGAACCGCGTGGTCCGTATCTTCCCGGCCTTCCTGTTCATCAATGTGGTGACGGCGTTCCTCCTCGCGCCCTTCGTCTATATCCTCGACCACGGCACCCTGGATGGCTACCTCACCACCGGCCCCACGCCGATCAGCTATATCCTGGGCAATTTCTTCCTCTACATGAACCAGTGGGGCATCGCGGATACCCTCCACAATGTCCCCTACCCCATTGCCTGGAACGGCTCGCTGTGGTCGCTCTACTACGAGTTCGTGTGCTACCTCATTGTGGGCGCGCTACTCACCATCCCCTTCTTCAAGCGGCATATCTGGCCCACGGCCGTGATTTTCCTGGGCACCTGCGCACTGCGGGTCTTCCTCCCCACCGCCACGGTCTACCTGGGCACCATGAACGGCACCCTCGACCAGCTCTCGCGGCTGCTGCCCTTCTTCTTCGGTGGCTCGCTGCTTTTCCTGGCGAAAGACCGCCTCAGCCTCACCACCTGGGGTGCGCTGGGGGCAACGGTTGCGGCCGTGGCGATTATGGTGGTGGCTCCGCATTCCGGGCCGCAGATTTCCGCGCCCCTCCTCACCTACGTGCTGCTGTGGATCGGGCAGACGCTCCCCTCCCCGCGCCTCTTCCAGGTCCACGATTTCAGCTACGGCATCTACATTTGGGGCTTCCCGCTCACCCAACTACTCACCCGCCTCGGCTTGGCCGACGCGGCGCCCTACCTGGTTTTCTGCGCGGTTCTTTTCGTGCTCACCGCCCTGGGCGCGGCATTCTCCTGGTTCCTGGTGGAACGGCCCGCCATGCGGGCTTCGCGCGGCAAAAAGAATCCCTTCGGGGAGTTGCGCGCGCCGGCGCGCTAGTGGGTGCGAAGAAGCGCGCTGCGGGGCGTGCGCCGTCGTATAAAGAACGACGACGCCGGGCCTAGCTGCCGAGCAGGTGACGCAGCAGGGTACGTACCCCGGTGGAGCTGCGCTCCTTGAGGGCCCGCGGCAGCAAGGTGGCGGCGTAAAGGCGCGAGGTGGCGTGCAACCGGGCCGCCCGCTGGGCCTTGGTCCAGCCGCGGCGCTTCATCTCCTCCGCCGCGAGCGCGAAATAGCGCCGTTCCCCGGCGAAGCGGGTGCCGTCCAGAAGCTTGGAGGCGGAGGCGGAAGAATCGTGGCGGCGGTAGCGGAAGCACACCGTGGGCTCCACGAGCATAGAGGCGCCGGCGGCCAGCATATCGACAACGATAGCGAGATCCTGGATGAGCGGGAAACCGGGGCGGAAGGGAGTGGCGCGAATGGTCTCGGTGCGGAAAACGAGCGAGGGCCAGTAAAGCCAGTCCCCGGTGAGAAGTACCGCGGCCGCACCTTCCCCGGAAATAACATTGCCCATCCGGGTGGAGCGCTTGCGCAGGGAAGTTTTGATACGGTCCCCGAGCGGAGAGATCACGGTGCCCTGAGCGTCAATGGGGCGCACCCCGGGCTGAATAATATCGATGGTGGGGTGGGCGGTAATAGCGGCCTGGATGGTAGAAACAAAATTCGGTTCCATGATGTCGTCGCAGCCCATGAACATCATGTACTCGGCGGTGGCTAGCTTCAGGCAGGTTTCGTAGTTTTCGGTAATGCCGCGGTTCGTTTCGTTGCGGATATAGGTGATGCGCTCATCACGCAGCTGGGCGAAGTAGTCGGGAACGCTCTTATCGGGATAGCAATCGTCCACCACGGTGAGCTTCCACTCATCGCTATCCTGGGCCAGGACCGATTCCACGGTTTGGAAGAGGTAGTCCGGGTTCCCCCAGAAGGGCAGCATGATATCGAGGCGCATCGGGCGTGATCCTTTCTGTGGCGAAGCGGCTTTCCGTTTCGCCGCCATCCGTACTAGCGCCTATTATGGCACGGGCGCGCTCAGGGCGCTGGTCCGGGCGGGCTGTGCGTAACGCGCCGTTAGCACGCCTGCCCGAAACGCCGCGCACCCTATACTTAAGAAATCCTGCGAAGAGAAAGGCCATCCGTGATGTCCACCGCCGCTGGCCAGAACTCAGAAACTGCCGGGGCTGCGCTGCCCGTCGCCTTAGGGGGTGCCTCCGGGGCACTCTCCGGTTTCTTCATTACGGTGGTGAGTGCGCGCTCGCTCTCCCCTGCCGATAACACCCTGTTTTTGACCTTCTGGGCCGCCCTTTTCGCCATTATTGCCATCGTGGCGGGCCTTCAAAATGAGGTGACGCGGGCGGTGCGCCGGGACCGGGTGGAGGGCGGCGAACGGATGGACAACCCTGAGCGGGTGGAAAACCGTGACGCCGGAGAAAGCCGCGCGGGCGTAGCAAGCCGCGGGGGTGTGGATTCCGGGGCCGCGGGCCCGCGCTACCGCACCTCGCCGGTCCTCATCTGCGCGGGGGTGGGCGTATGCGCCGCGGTCCTGGTGCTGGCTGCCACGCCGCTGTGGCTGCGGGTCTTTCACGGGTTTTCCGGGCGCGGGCTCCTCATTGCTTTTATTGCCCTGGGGGTACTTCTCAATAGCGTGCATTTAGGGCTCCTTGGAGTTTTCGCGGGGCGCGGGAAATGGAAGGTTTTCGGTACTCTCACGTCGCTGGAGCCGGCCCTGCGTTTCCTCTTCATCGCGGTGGCCGGATATCTCAGTCTTGCGCTCCACCTCTACGCCCTCGCCTGCGTGCTGGCCTGCGGTACCTGGCTGCTGCTCAGCGCCGCGCCGGGGGTGCGGGCTTTGGCACGCACCCGCATTAATATTGCGCCGCGGGGTTTGGTGCGCCGCCTCCTGCTGGCCATGGCCGCGACCGGGGCCAGCGCGCTTCTTATTAACGGTTTTCCGCTCCTCATGAGCCTGACCACCGAGCCGGTGGTGTTCTCTAAAGCAGCCCCGCTCATTCAAGCGGTGTCCGTGACTAGGGCTCCCCTCATGCTTCCCCTGGTGGCTTTCCAGTCCATGGTGATCACGGTCTTCGTCCAGCACCCCGAACGCACCCGCGGCTATTTGCTGCGTCTGGCTGTTATTGTGGGCGGAATTGGCGGGGTTGGCGCCCTGGCCGCTGCCGCGTGCGGCCCGTGGCTCATGGCGGTTATTTTCGGGCCGGCTTATGCGAATACTCCCCTGATCCTGGGCTTCTTGGTGCTTGCTGCGGCCTGCCTGGCTCTTCTTACCCTGACCGGGGCGGTGGCACTGGCTGCCGATCACCACCGGCTCAATATTCTGGGCTGGTGCGTGGCCCTGGTGGTCTCCGTCGTCATTATGCTTCTGCCCGTTTGCCTGGAAACGCGCACGGTTGCCTCTCTGGTGGTGGGCCCGCTGCTGGGGAGCATCTGCCATATCCTCGGCCTGGTGCGCCGCACTCGATAGCGCGCTAGCGCCGGAGCGGCGCGCGGGTACCATGGAGACTACTGAGCTGACCTAGGAGGAAACATGGCACGGGTATCCGTTATCACTCCCGCCTACCGCGGTGAGGACACTATTCGGCGCGCGGTTGTATCGGTCCTGGGCCAAACCATGCCCGATGTGGAGCTCATCGTTGTGGATGATCACTCCCCGGATAACACCGCCGGCGTGTTGCGCGACCTGGAAAAAGAACTTGCCGATTCCCGCCTCACCGTGATCTACCACGAGAACAATACCGGGGTCTCCGGGGCCCGGAACTCCGCCCTTGAGCGCGCGTCCGGGGACTATATTGCTTTCCTTGACGGGGATGATTACTGGGAACCCACCTATCTGGAACGGATGCTGCGTGAGGTAGAAAGCGGGCCCGATACCGATGTGGTGTGCTGCGGGCGCACTATTCATCTTTCCAACGGCCAGACGCGCACCGAACACTCCCGTTTCCTCGGCACCCTGGCGGGCCCGGAGGCGGTACGTGCTTTCCTTACCGATAACCTCACCCCGTTCCTCTGGGATAAGCTTTTCGCCGCTGCTACTTTCCAGGGACTACGTTTCCCCGAGCATATTCACCGCGGGGAAGATCAGGTTGTTGCCGCGATAGCGCTTTCCCGGGCCCGGCGCGTCACCTCAATTCCCGATGCCCTGGCCAATTACGTGGTGGGCACCCAGTCTCTCACTTGGGGTCGCGTTCCCGATCCGCAAGAATACGAGGATGCCGCACGTTTCCTAGCCGAGCAGCTCGGGCCGGAATGGATGGCAGAACCGGAGAACCTTTCCGCTTTTTTGGTGTACCGCACCCTCGCCATGATGATCTTGGCGCAATCGGCCATGCGTTCGGAGAAAGACACCGCCGATATTGTGCGTGCGGCACGGCGTGCTATTAGCTTGCCCATGCTGCGCGCTACCGCGCAGGCCCGCCCGCAGCTGGCAGCCGGAGCCGCCCTGCTGCGTACCTGCCCGGCGCTCTACCGCAAGATCTACCTGCGCTACGTGCGCAGCACCTACGCCATCGCGGATTAATAGCGGATTGGGAGCAGAGTAGGAACGGCTTAAGAGCGAATTGGGAGCGGCCTAGGAGCGGATGAGAGCGGCGCTTAGAAAGCCCAGCGCCATCCCGATCCCGGCACGCCCCAGGGATTGTAGACCAGGTAGCCGTGCTCCAGGGAGGTTTCCAGGACCACCTTGCCACCCGCGTTTTCCCCCGGGTTGATAAAGGGGGTGACCCGCTCCGCGGTGGAATAACACCCGTAGGATGCCACCGTGTGGCTATCTTCCTGGATATTTCCTTCCCGGTCCGTGAGATGGAAAGCATCCCGATCCAGGGTGAGGAAGGGAGCATCCGGGTCGTAGGAAGCATAATCAGCTGCCATCTGCGCGCTGAGATCAACCACGAGGAAGGTGCCGTTCTCGGGAGTGAAAACAGCTGGCTCCGCGATGCGCGAGGGGCACTCCTGTGCCCGGGTAATATCCGTGACTGTCAAAGTGAATGCCGCCCGAGTGGCGCCGTCGACCGAAAGACCTACCGGCACCCCAAGCTGAGCTTCCACATCTCCGCTGGGCGCAACCGTAACCGGGCGTCCGCCTTCCGAACCGTCAGAACCGTCAGAACCGTCAGAACCGTCGGTCACTGCGGCCCGGTCTTGCATAGTGCGATTCCCGGTAGTGGATTCCCCGGAGACTCCCGGAACGCTCGGCGCGGCGGTAGCCACCGGAATTGGGGTCACCGGGTCAGGATCGCCCACCGCAACGCTGGAGCATCCGCCTAAACCAAGAACCGCTACCGCGCCGATAATGGCGAGCGAGCTCCCTAGTGCCCGGCGGCGCAGGCCGGGGATGGAAGAAGGAGTGGTGTGAGAATTCTGCATCGTCTCATCGTCTTTCTTTTTCATGACTTCATCCCCTTAGAAGCGGTGGAAATCGCCGTGGGGTACAACATAACCCCAGCGCCGCGCGAAATCCTGCCGCCATTTCGTTGCCACGTACATCCACGCCGGCCCATCCACGGTGGTGACGAGGTCACGGGTGTAGTTCATATAGGCAGGGTTCTTACCCGGAACATAGCCTTCCCAATCATCCATTTGGGCCACTTTGGCATCGTAATTCCACGGTCCGTACTTCAAGAGGTCGCCGCGCAGCCCGTGCGGGCCGGGAAGAGCCCAGGGCCACGGATTCCACCGCGGGCCGGTAATCCACAGTTCATAACCCGGCACCCAACTTTCTTTGATACCGGAGTAGTTATTGACCACAAAGGCAGCTTCTTCACCCTGGCGCAGCGTTCCGTAAACCAGGATGGGGTACCCACCGGAATTAGGATCAAGGGTGGGCGGGCGCTCGCTATTGGGAGCCGGCGGCACATAATCGCGGCGCACCGCCAGGGTGTCCACCCCGTCACGGTTCCAGTCACCCACCAGAACGTTATCCCCGTGGCGCCCGTAAGAGAATTCGGTCGAGGCATTCCCACCGGACACGGTCGAATTATTGACGTAGTACATATTGCCGCGGCGCACCGCGAAACTATCGATGCCATCTCCGTCCCAGTCACCCACGAGGACGGTGTCACCGTGGCGCCCGAAGGAGAAGACCGTGAAGTTCTCATCATCGTCGAGCACATTGCTGACATAGAACATATTGCCGCGCCGGATGGCGAGGGTATCGGTGCCGTCCCCGTTCCAATCCCCCGCGATCACTTCATCATCGGGTTCACCAAAAGTGAAGGTATGTTCCCCGCCCCCGGTGGTGAGCTCATTGCGCACGAAATACGTATTGCCGCGGCGAATAAGAACGGTATCTCCCACTACCGCATCCCAATTGCCGATAAGGAATTGATCAGTGGGCAGCCCGAATTTAAAGTGGATATCCGCATCCCCGGACAAGAAGGTGTTCTTCATATAGAAATCGGAACCGCGGTTCACGCCCAAGGTGTCCCGCCCGTCGCCATTCCAATCCCCGGTGAACACCACGTCCGTATGCCGCCCGTAGGACATCTCCATATCGGCAGTACCCGAGGTGAGAGAGTTTTTGAAGAAATAGTAGTTTCCCGCGCCTTCGTCCAAAGCGGGCGCACCCTGCGCTGCCGGCATGAGCCCCAGTGAGCTCACGATCAGCGCCAGCGCTGCGATCACGCCAACCAGCAGCCCGGGGGTGCGGGCGCGCGCGTATGAATACCTCTCCAAGAGAACCTCCTCGAGTTGTTCGCGCCCCGGAGTGGTGCTAAATCCAGGCCGCGATGCGTGGACGATAGTTCCAGCCTAAACCCTCCGGGCGGCACAATTGTGGAGATCGCCCGTGTCGCCCTCCTACTGAAAACTATGGCGCGGCGGGATGGGCTGACTCCTTACCCCGCAGTTCCGGGTAGAATTAGCCAGGAACTGACCCACGAAAGGAATAATATGCGTGTCCTGGTTACCGGCGGTGCCGGATTTATTGGCGCGAATTTCGTTCACCAAACTGTCGAGGATTATCCGGATGCCGAAGTTGTCGTCCTGGATAAACTCACGTACGCGGGTAATCCCAAGTCCATTGAGGGCCTGGACCGCGTCACCCTGGTCCAGGGCGATATTGCGGATATGGATACCGTTGACCCCCTGGTCAAGGACTGCGATCTGGTGGTGAATTTCGCGGCGGAATCCCATAACGATAACTCGCTCGTTGATCCCTCCCCCTTCATCCGCTCCAACCTGGTGGGCACCTACACGATTCTGGAAGCGGTGCGCCGCCACGGGGTACGCCTCCACCATATTTCCACCGACGAAGTGTACGGGGACCTGGAGATTGACGAACCGCGCCGCTTCCAGGATGGCGATCCCTATATCGCTTCCTCCCCGTATTCGGCTTCCAAAGCCGGCTCTGACCTGCTGGTGCGCGCCTGGGTGCGTTCCTTCGGGGTGGAAGCCACCATCTCCAATTGCTCGAATAACTACGGCCCCTACCAGCACGTGGAGAAGTTCATTCCGCGTACCGTCACCAACCTCCTGGACGGTATCCGCCCGCGTATCTACGGCACCGGCCTCCAGGTGCGCGATTGGATCCACGTGCGCGATCACAACGTGGCCGTGTGGGAGATCATCAATAAGGGCCGGATCGGGGAAACCTACCTCATCGGCGCGGATGGCGAAAAGAATAACCTCGAGGTCGTCAAAATGATCCTCCAGGAGTTCGGCCGCGAACCCGATGATTTCGATCATGTGAATGACCGCCCCGGCCACGATCAGCGCTACGCCATTGATAATTCCAAGCTGGTGGAAGAAACCGGCTGGCAGCCGAAGTTCAAGGACTTCGCCGCGGGTCTGCATGACACCGTGGAATGGTACAAGGCCAATGAAGAGTGGTGGCGCCCGCAGAAGGAAGCCGTGGAGGCCAAGTACGCCAAGACCGGCCACTAAAGCGCCCCGCCCCGGCCCTCGTGCGCTGCCTGCATGAGCCGGCTTTCCGCTGCCCCGTTCGCACTTCTCCGATGCGCACCCTGAGTGCCACGAGGAGCGCGAGCGGGGCAGCGCTATGCGTGGGAGCCTCGCCGCGGCCCCCCTTCCGTGTCCCACCGGGCCGCCGCGCGGCAGTCCGGCTATACTGAACGCAACCCAAGAGCTAGGAGCATCATGCAGATTGCTGTGATCGGGCTGGGCTACGTGGGCTTGGCCAACGCCGTCCTTCTTGCCCAACACCACGATGTTGTCGGATCGGATCTCAATCCCGCGAAAGTGGATGCGATTAACGCCCGCACTTCCCCGATCCAGGATGCCAAAATCGAAGAGTTCCTCGCCACGAAGCCGCTTTCGCTGCGGGCTACCACCTCGAATATTGAGGCGCTTGCAGGTGCTGATTACGCGGTGATCGCCACCCCCACCGATTACGATACGGAGACCAATGCCTTTGATACGGCCTCTGTTGAAAGTGCGATTACGCAGGTCGCTGAGGCGAATCCCGGTGCCGTCGTCGTTATTAAATCCACTATCCCCATCGGTTTTACCGCGCGGATGCAAGAAACGTTCCCGCAGTTGCGCATCGTCTTTTCCCCGGAGTTTTTGCGCGAGGGTAAAGCGCTGCACGATAATCTCAACCCTTCGCGCATTGTTGTTTCGGGCGACGACGCCGCAGCTGCCCACTTCGCCCAGCTGCTGAGCGAGGGAGCTGAAGCGCGCGACGTCCCGATTATCCAGGTGGGAACCCGGGAAGCCGAAGCAATTAAGCTCTTCTCCAATACGTATCTGGCCATGCGGGTCGCTTATTTCAATGAGCTGGATTCTTTCGCGATGGCGCGCTCCCTCAACGCCGCGGAGATTATTCGCGGGGTGGGTCTCGATCCGCGTATCGGGGATCATTACAATAATCCTTCCTTCGGCTACGGCGGCTACTGCCTGCCCAAGGACACCAAGGAATTACGCGCCGATTTCGAAGGCGTGCCCGAAAATCTCATGTCCGCGATTGTCGAATCCAATGACACCCGGATTGACTTCCTGGCTACCCGCCTGGCGGGGGCCGGCTACGCCACGGTGGGGATCTACAAGGTCGCCATGAAATCGGGCTCGGATAATCACCGGGCTTCGGCAGCCCTCAGCCTCGCGGCGCACTTGCGGGCGCGGGATGTGGAGGTGCTCGTTTACGATCCGGCACTGAAACCGGGCGGTCTCGGGGATATTCCGGTGCTGGATTCCTGGGAGGAATTCCAGGATCGCGCGGAGGTGATCATCACGAATCGCCTGGATGGCACCATGCCGGAAACCTCCACCCCGGTGCTCACCCGCGATATCTTCGGGCGGGACTAAAACCGGTAGTCAAGCGCAGCGGCGCGCTTAGGCCTAAAGGTACGGGCCGGGGATCTTGCTTCGTCGTGAAGCATCCCCGGCCCGTATGTTGTGACCGAAACTCGTGCCTATCGGTACTTAGCGCGAGCGCACCACCCCGAGGGTTTGGCCGCCCCGGCCGTCCCAATCACCGAAGATGACCATATCGCTGTGGCGCCCGTAGGTAACATCTTCGGTCACCTCCGGGCCGTTGAGCGGGCCGCGCACCACGTACACATTCCCGCGGCGCACCACGAGGGTGGAACGCTGGGGCTCAATCTTCGCGGCGAGCACCTCATCGCCCGGGTTCCCGTAGGCCATTTCCTCGGAGACCGCGCTGGTGGCCAGGTTATCGGTGAAGATAAAGACGTTGCCGCGCCGCACCGCCAGGGTGTCCACGCCGTCGCCGTTCCAATCGCCCACCAGCCAGGTATCCCCCGGATTACCGAAGCAGTAGACCTTATCGGCCGGGCCGGACGTGAGGGAATTGCGCACGAGCAGTAGGTTGCCGCGCCGCACCGCGAAGGTGTCCACGCCGTCGCCGTCCCAGTCGCCTACGTACACTTCGTCATCGGCACGCCCGAAGCTGAAGACCCGGGTGGCAACCCCGGAGGCGAGGGTATCGCGCACGTGGAAAATATTGGAGCGGCGAATCGCCAGAGTATCCCGCCCATCAGCATTCCAATCCCCGGTGAGGATTTCATCGCCGCGCAGGCCGTAGTCCATCACAATATCGGCGGTGCGCCCCCAGCCATTAGCGAGGAAGAAGCGCGGTGGGAAAGGTGCCACATTCGAGGACGGGCGCGGATTGCTCGGCGCGGGCGCCGGCGGAGCGGGCGGGCGCGGTGCCGGTGGCTGAGTGGGGCGCGGCGCGGGCTGCGTCGTCGTACCACCACCGGAACGCAGCTGCGTATAGATACGGTAGGCGTTCTCACGAATGGAGCCGATGGAATCGTAAATCGTGCCTGGGCAGGAAGTATTGCCCACATCGCGGTGCCCCACGATACGCGGCATCGCTTCGCCGGAACGGTAGCGCGCCGAATTATTGCGCTGCGGAATGGTCAGCGAGGTGGTGCCGCGCGGATCCAGGCCCGCGAGCGCGAATTTCCAGCCGGCCACATCGGCGAGGGTGTTAAGAATGGTTTGCGAGGGGCGGTGGTCCGCGGTGAAGGTGCCGAGCACGGACACACCCATGGTGCCGGTATTGCGCCCAGCGGCGTGCGCGCCAATCGCCATGGTGCCATCCTGGGATTGCAGGGTGCCGTAGCGCCCTTCCCATTTCCCGCCGTACTTATCAACGATCACGTTATAGCCAATATCGCCCCAATCGCGAGTGACGGCGTGGAACGCGTAAATCCCGCGGATAACACGCGGTACCCCGGCCTGGGTGTAGTTATTCGAGCCGGCGGTGTGGTGGATAACCATGCCCTGGAAGGTGGCGTATTCCACCGGCCAGGTCATGAGGGAGCCGTCCGCGCCCCAATCGGCGCGGGTGTGGATCCCGCGGGTGCCGATGCGATTAGTCCAATCGCGGGCGGTGGGAAGTAAGCCGTTCGCCACCACGCTGCCCTGCTCCAGGGTGCCCCCACCGCGCGCGGCGGAAAGCGAAGCACCCAAGGCAGGAATCTCTTCCTCGCCCTCTTCGGGATTGACCACCGGATCGGTTTCCGTTCCGCGTTCGGGCAGAATCGGCGCGGTTTCGGCCTCCTCCACCTCCACGGTGTCACCCTCGGCGGTGTAGGCAATATCGATGCGCAGGCCGGCCGGGAGCGGGCCCTCGCCCTGGGTAATACGCACCTGAATCCCGGTGGACTCCCCCGAGACGTTGTATTCCGTGCCGGGCCGTTCGCGCTCGGTTTGGGATTCCTCGCCCACTTCGTACCAGTCCGACCACTGCTTCCCGTCCAGGGTGCGCATTTCGATAGAGGCACCCTCGGGCAGGCTCTCCCCGCGGTTCCAGGTCAGCCCGGCCACCGCGAAGGGTTCGTCCACCCGCACCGGGCTGGTGAAGACGGCGTAGTTGTCGGCCAGTTCCGCGCCGTCCGCACTATCCTCGGCCCCGTTTTCGGCGCTTTCGTTTTCGGTTCCCGCGGCGCGCAGTACATTCGTGCGCACCGCATTCGGTACGACGCCGCCCGCGCGCCCGGCACTCGCTTCTTGGGCAGGCTCAGCTTCCCCGGTGGGGTGCGAGGCCTCGGTGGGATGCGCTGCCTCGCGCGGCTCGGCTTCCTTGGAAGAGTCAGGCTTGCTCGCTGCTTCTTCCTCGATTTGTGCGGTGGCGGTGGTAGTGAGATCCCCCGCTTCGGTTGTTAGCGGAATAACAATACTGCCCTGTGCATCATCGTTCTCGGCAAAAGCGTAGCCCACAATCGGGACGGCAAGGCCCGCACTCGCGAGCGCCAGCACGGTTCCTAGAACAAGACCGCGACGTTTGGTCATTTTTCCCTCCGGTTCACGCCGCCCGCCACGATGAGAACTCATACGGGCAGCTTCCAGACTTACCTTACGGCAAAAGTCCCAACTTTCACACCCTTAACTCCGTTTTACTTTAACCTCATAAAAATACATCGGTGTTATTCGATTGAGGTCTCGGAGTGAGGGGTGGAGCCGCCTCGCGGATACTCGCAGCTCCACGTTGATTTTAATACGTTTTAGTTAGTGGGAACGACGACGCGCCGCGCGCGCCGCCCGCACGTGCAGCTGCGCCCGCAGCGCGAGCCCGCCCCGGATCGCCCAGCGCAAGGGCGCCTGCCAGGGGCGCGCGTAAACGCTATCTATATAGTGCGCCGCGCTGCGGTGGTGTTCGCGCAGCATGGCGGCCGGTTGGTCTTTCCAGGAAGCACCCTGGGAGTGAACCACTTCCGCTTCGGGGAGGAAAACCGAGTGCCAGCCCGCCCGGGCCAGGGCCTCCCCCAGGGCCACATCCTCGAAGAACATGAAATAGGAATCATCGAAACCGCCCACGGCTTCGAAAGCTTCCCGGCGAAGCAGCAGGCAGGCCCCGGAGAGCCAGTCCACCGGGTGGGCGCGGGTAACATCCGCATTGGAGCGGTAGGAGCGGGAGAAAGGATTATTCGGCCAGATATTCCCGAGCAGAGCGTGCCCCACCCCGGAAACGATGCGCGGGAATTGGCGGGCCGATGGGTAAATCTCCCCTTCCGGAGTGCGAATGAGCGGGCCGAGCGCGCCGGCCCGCGGGAAGCGTTCCGCCCCGCGCACCAGGGCATCGAGGGAGCCGGGGGTGAACACCACATCGGGATTGGCCACCACCAGCCATTCGCCGGTAAAGCCCTGGGCTCCGCGGTTGGCGGCCCGCCCGTAACCGATATTTTCGCCGGTGCGCACCACCTGCGCCCCGTGGGCGCGGGCTACCCGATCCACTTCGGCGTGCTCGGAACCGTTATCCACAATGATGCATTCGTGGGCTTCCTGCAGGGCTTCCGGGAGGGAGGCGAGAAAAGCTTCCAGTTCCGGCCCGGGATTGAAAGCCACGGTGATGACACGAATGCGCATGGTCCTAGCCTAGCCGAGCGCGCCGCTGCCCGCCGCCGCACTCGCGCCGAGGCCGTGCGCAGTGGCGCTCCCGCACGCCGCCGCGCACCCGCTAGCGTTCGCTCGCCCTTGCCCGCGCCACCGTGCTTAACACCGCAGTGCGGCGCTTCTTCCAGCGGGCGACGCGCCCGAACCCCTATGATGAGGTGGTGGCAAAAAACTCACGCGCCGCAGCGCATCTGATCGGTGGACGCCGCACCTCTTCATGGTGGCGGGTCGTGGTGCTGGTGCTGCTTGCACTTCTGCTCACCTTCGGCACGGCCCTGTGGTCCGCGTGGGCGCGCTACCAGGGGAATATCACCCGGGCGGATATTGATGATCTGGTTCCTTCCGCCGCCGCGGCGGAGCCGGTGGATCCTTCCGCGGGCCGCCCGCTCAATATCCTTGTTCTCGGTTCGGATGTGCGCAGCGGGGCTTCCGATATTGATAACGCTGGGGAATCCGGTGAAGTCGGGGGGATGCGCGCGGATACCACCATGATCATGCATATCAGCGCTGATCGTAGCCGCGTGGATATTGTGTCCGTGCCCCGCGATACCCTCGTGGATATTCCTTCCTGCACGATTCGTACGTCTTCCGGGGGTTCGGAAACGGTCACAACCCGCCCCGCCCCCGAAACCATGTTCAATTCCGCCTTCGCTATTGGCGGCCAGTACGGCGATGTTGCCAGCGCGGCCGCCTGCACCATGACCACGCTCCACCAGATGACCGGCATTACCTTCAACGGTTATATCGTGGTGGATTTTGCGTCCTTTATTTCCACCGTGGATGCCCTGGGCGGGGTTCCCATGTACTTCGCGGATGATCTGTACGACGAGCGCGCCGGCCTCGATATCGCTTCCGGTTGCCGCCTCCTCAACGGCACCCAGGCCCTGGCCCTGGCCCGGGCCCGCTACAGCGTGGGGGACGGCTCGGATATTTCCCGTATTGGCCGCCAGCACGAATTGGTGAGCGCGGTGGCCGCCGAGGCCCTCCGCTCCAATCTCCTCACCGATTTCGGCCGCCTCATGCGCCTGCTCGACGCCGCCACCCAATCCCTGCAAACCTCCCAGGAGATCGGTTCCATCAGCAATATTGTGGGCCTGGCAAATTCGCTGCGTTCCATTGACCCGGCCAATATCCGCTTCTGGACCATGCCTTTCGCGTGGGCCGGCAACCGCGTGGTCGCCACCGATAGCGCCGACTACGTGTGGGAGGCGCTCCGCCGCGACGTTCCGGTGCGTGCGGAAAAGAATGCCGACGGCGTTTTCGTTGGCCTTCCCCCGGAAGGCAGCCCCGATGCTCTTCCCAGTACCGCCGCGGATGCTACGCCAAGTACCGGCAGCGCCGCAGCGGGCAGCGAAGGAGCGTCCGGAGTGGCGGGTGGCGCCGATAGCGATACCGCCGCCACCGACGCGAATTCCAAGAACGCTTCCGCGCCGGCCTCCCCCAGCGCGGATGAGACCGCGTCCGCCACTTCTCCCACCACCGCCCAGAGCACCGAGTCCGCGCCCGTGTGCACCCGAGAGAATGCGATTCCCTGAGCATGAACCGTTTCCATGGGGCTACCCCACCACCGTCCTTCCCGCCTAAGCGCCGGCTTCCGCGGCCTTCCGCGCAGGGCGCGCAGCCGGTCGGCCGCGGCAGCGCGGTGCCGCCCCAGGCACGCGAACACCACCCTGATGTTTCCGGGGATCCCCGCGCGGCCGGGATTGCCCCCGCCGCCGGTGCTATCGCCGCTGCCGGAGCCACCCGCAATGCCGGGGCGCCGCGCCGGCCCGCTCCCGTGCAGCCCCCGAGTTTCGCGCCGCAGCGCCAGGTAGCGCCCGCTCGCCCGGCTGAATCTTTCGAACAGGCCCCCTCCTACCCGCCGGCTGCTTCCCAGGCGCCGGCTCGTGCCTACGCTCCCCACGCTCCCAACGGCGGCTTTGCGCAGCACAGCGGCTTTGCGCAGCCCGCCGATTTTGGGCAACCCGCACCGGAGATGCCCGGAATGGGTGCGCCTGCCCGGCGCGCGCGGCGCCGCCATCCGTGGCGCTGGGTCGCTGGCGTCGTCGTCGTTCTTCTTATTCTTGCGGTGACCTGGCCTACCTACCTGTTCTTCTACGGCAATTCCAAGCTCACCCGCACGGATGCGCTGAGCGGGGCCGCGGGAACGGCCGGGACCACGTACTTGATTGTGGGCTCGGATGTGCGCGAGGCGGACGGGATCGATGACCCGACCGAAGGCGAGCGCGCGGACACCATTATGCTGCTGCACGTGCCCGAATCCGGGGTGCCGGCGCTGGTCTCCCTCCCGCGTGATTCTTACGTGAACGTGCCCGGGGAAGGCGAGCAAAAGCTCAATTCTTCCTTCGCGCTGGGCGGGCCGCGGCTGCTGGTGGAAACGGTGGAGGAACTTTCCGGGATGACCGTGGACCACTACATCCAGATTTCCATGGCCGGGGTGCAACAGATTGTGGACGCCGCCGGTGGGGTGCGCCTGTGTTACGACGCCGACGTGGACGATGCGGACTCGGGCATGGTGTGGGAAGCTGGCTGCCACGATACCAACGGCGCCCAGGCCCTCGCTTTCGCGCGGATGCGTAAATCTGATCCGCTGGGTGACCTGGGGCGTACCAACCGCCAGCGCCAGGTGGTTTCCTCCCTGATTGGTAAGCTGAAGACCCCGGCAACGCTGGTGAATTTCCCGCTGCAGCGGCGCATGGTCGGCACCGCCGGCTCCATTCTCACCGTGGATGAAGGGACCTCGCTGTATAACGTGGGGCGGGCCGGTTTGGCGCTCGGGAGCGTGCTGGGCGAAGGCGGCCTGGCCGGAGTTCCCCCGATTGCCGATCTGGACTACCGGGCCAACGGGCAGTCCAATGTGCTCCTCGATCCGCAGCGCACCCCGGAATTCTTCCGCAAGATGCGCGAGGGGACCCTGACTCCCGCCGATATGCTTCCTAGTTTCTAAAGCGTGATAGTCTCAGCGCGATGACTAGCCCAGCACCAGAGCCAACACCAGAACCGCGTTCCTCCGCCCGCGCCCGGGTGGACAAGCTCGTGCGCCGTTTACTCAAGGGCCAGACCTTCCGGCAGTGGCTCGTGGAATTCATGCAATTCTGCACGGTGGGCTTGGGTGCCTATATCGTCAATGTGGGTATTTTTAATCTGCTGGCGCATACCGGCCTGGTGCGCCTGCCCGGCGATCAGTCCATGACCGCGAAAGTCATTTCCGTTACCCTTTCCGTGATTTTTTCTTGGGTGGCGAACCGCTTGTGGACCTTCCGTACCCAGCGTTCGGAGGAAAAAATGCGGGAATTCCTGCAATTCGTGGCGGTGAATCTGTGCGGAATGGCTATCGAGCTGGGTTGCTTGTGGTTCTCCCGCTACGTGCTGGATATGCGCTCCCAGCTGGCCGATAATATTTCTTCCAATGTGGTGGGGCTGATTCTAGGGACCGCCTGCCGCTACGTGCTCTACCGCTACGTGGTGTTCCGGGTGCGCGAGTAGCAGATTTTAGAAACGCCGCCGGCGTGCTCCCACCGAAATTTCCCCGCCTGCCGGGAAAACTTTCGCCGGGTCGAGGGCCGCCGGAAGCGCGGCGAGCACCACCGAAAAAATAGGGGGCTGGGCCTGGGATAATTCCAGGCGCCCGCCATTGCGTTCGGCCAGCTGGCGGGCCAGCGGCAGGCCGAATCCTGTGGAGCCCCCCAGGGAGAATCCCTGCGTGAAAATAGCTTCCACGAATTCGGGGGCTACCCCCTCCCCCTCGTCGCTAATATCGATAATGACGCCCCGGCCGGCTGGGCGCGAGGTGACCGTCGTCGTTCCCGCCCCGTATTTCAGCGAGTTTTCCACGCACGTGGCAATAATTTGGGAAAGCGCCCCGGGATCGGAGAGCACCGGGCCGTGCTCCCCCACCCTGAAAACCACCTTGCGGCCCGCGGCCGCGAAGGCACGCTCCCACTCCACGCCCTGCTGGGTGAAAATCGGTTGCAGCGCCACCGCTTCCGTGGCGCTTTCCTGGGCGCGCGAGGCGTGGAGCAGATCGGTGACCACCCCGGTGAGGCGTTCCACCTGTTCCAGGCAGCGGGTGGCTTCTTCTTTGACGTCCGGATCGTTGCTCAGGTACTGGATTTCTTCCAGGCGCATGGATAGCGAGGTGAGCGGGGTGCGCAGCTGGTGGGAGGCGTCAGCGGCGAATTGCCGTTCGGCGGAAAGCCGCCCGGCCATGCGATCCGCGGCCCGCGCGATCTCCTCAAAAACCAGGTCGATTTCTTCGATGCCGGAGGGCGCCATTTGCGGGCGGGTGGTTCCCGCGCCCAGCTGTTCCGCGGCGGCCGCCAGGTAGATAAGCGGCGCGGAGATACGGCGCGAGACCCGCATGGCGATCCCCACCGCCACCAAAATAGCCACGATAATCGCCAGGATTTCCGCACCCAGGAAAAGCAGCATATCGCGGCGGGCTCGGGCTTCATCGAGGGCATTGCGCGGGATCGTCACCCCGCCCATCACCAGCGCCGGAATCCCGACCAGCAAAATGGCGGCCAGCGCGGTGCGGATCGTCATCCGCAAAGAACGTGCGCGCATGGGTTCTTCTTAGCGTGTTTCGAAACGGAAGCCCAGTCCCCGCACCGTGGAGATATAGCGAGGGCTGTCAACGTCGTCGCCCAATTTACGGCGCAACCACGAAATATGCATATCGAGTTTCTTCGAGGCGGACGCCTTTTCATCCCCCCACACTTCACTGAAGAGCGCTTCGCGCGAAACCACATCCCCCGCGCGGCGAATGAGCGCGGTGAGCAATTCAAATTCTTTCGCGGTGAGCGCCAGTTCCACGCCCCCGCGCAGCGCCCGGCGCGCCCCGGTATCCACCGAGATATCTTGGGCGGTGAAATGATCGGTGCCCTGTTCGGTGCGCCGCAGCAGCGCCCGCACCCGGGCCAGCAGTTCCGCGAGCCGGAACGGCTTGGTGACGTAATCATCCGCCCCGCTATCCAGGCCCACCACCATATCGACTTCTTCGGCGCGTGCGGTGAGAATAAGGATGGGGAAGGTGTGGCCTCGCCCGCGGGCCTGCCGCGCCACGTCCAGGCCGTCCATATCCGGCAGCCCGAGGTCCAAAACCATAATATCTACTCCGTGAGCGAGCTGTTCCAGAGCATCCAGCCCGGTATCAACACACGTCACGGCATATCCTTCCCGCGTGAGCGCACGGGCCAGCGGTCCGGAAATAGCGGCGTCATCCTCAACAAGAAGCAAAGTAGTCACACTGAAAGTCTAAGCTATTTTCTTTTTTCACTCAGGGGCGTGGCCTGGGGGCGCGAAGCGGCGCCGAAACACCGTTTTTAATGCGCCCGGATGCGGCGCAGCTCCAGCACCTCGGTGGCACCCAGGCCCTGGAGGGTAGGAGTCCCCACCGAGATCGTGGTAAAGCGATTCTCCCCCACCGCTTTGAGCGCGGTAGCCACCGGCCGCGAGGTGAGGACCGTGCCCGGGGAGGCCACGTCCGCCAGCCGGGACGCCATATTCACCGAGGGCCCGAATACATCACCGAAACGCCCGAGCACCGGCCCCCAGGTGAGGGAGGCACGCACCGCCGGAATTTCCGGGGTATCGCGCAGAGCCTGGGTCACATCGCACACAATATCCGCCCCGGTGACGATATCGTCCGCGATAAAGAGGAAAGCATCGCCCATGGACTTCACCACGCGCCCGCCCCCGCCGGTAATCACGGCCCGGCAGGTGTAATCGAAACGTTCAATAAACTCCATGAACTGGCGCGATGTCATCCGTTCGGTCCGGTTCGTGAAGGACACAATATCGATAAAGCCGACGGCGCGCGGCAGCTGCGGGATCGCATCATCCTCATTAATATGCGCGATTTCCGCTTCGGTGTGGCGCAGCAGCGCAGCGGCCTGCCGCGACCAGGTGTAGGCCGCGGTGCGCCGCAAAAATTCTTCAATATCCGGGAAATGATCAAGCACCCAACGCCGTGCATCCACCGGCCCGAGCCCGCCGCTAGTTTCCGCCAGCTCCAGGAGCGTTTCCACATGCCATTGCAGCATGCGATCCACGTTGTGGGCACTGGCGCGCAGCAGCGAAGTGAGGGCCGATTCGGTGAGCGGAGATTCCCCGAGCGATTCCGCCATCGCCCGCATCGCCCGAATATCCCCGTCCGTGAAAACAAGTTCACTATCTTCATCCACGATGGAGGGGAAACCGAGGGCCAGCCAAAAACGCCGCACCCCTTCCGTATCCATATTGGTCAGCTCCGCCGCCTGACGCAGGGTGTAGCGCGGCAGCCCACCCTCGAGGTGTTCCATATAGGCGGAGAAAGCGGTGCCTTCCGTTTCCGCAGGCTGCGGCTCATTGCGCGGTTCTTTGTGTTGCGACGACGCCGGCGCAGCCGGCAGTGCGGACTGCGGAACGCGCGTGGCACCCCCGGGCCGGCTACCACTATCCGGGAGGGAGGTGCGCGAACGCTGCGGGGTGCGGGCGGCGGTTTCCCGGCTCGGCACAAAATTACGATCCACCGGGGCTTCCATACGGGCGGCATTCCCGGAGCGCGGCACCCCCGATTCGGGGCCAAGGGGCAGATCAGCTGCGGTATTGCGCCGCAACTGGGCCATATCATCCGCGCTCAGCTGCGCGCTAGCGGCCGGCTGGGCCCCGCCCCCGAGGAGGTAGGCGATGAGGTCCGGGCTCATGGCCGGGCCGATGCTGGAGTGCTCCCGCGCACTCCGGCCCGCCCCGGCGCCGGTTCCGCGTGATGTTTCGGATTGGGATGCGGGGCGCGGCGCGCTAGCGAATTGCTCAGCCACACTCGCCCCTTCCCTAGCTGCTTAGCACCGGCGCGGCGCCACCTCAGGTGAGGAGAACGGGGAGCGCCAACCGCCAGCTATAAATAAAGTGCCTTCCATCACAGTATACTAGTCGTCCTTGACACTAACGTCCATGTTTTCATCCGGGGATTTTGCTGGGAGTGGAGTGGCGGGTAGCCGCGGGCTATTCTGGAGCAGTGGAGAATAAACGAGAACACACAGAGATTGATGCCCTCGCGGACCGCTATTTCCAGCGCGTCCTCGATACCTCACCCGAAACGGTGACGTTCACCGGCCTGCCCGGTGCCCCTGAAACCAAGCTTGATGATTACTCCCCCGCCGGGATTGCCGCGCATATCGATAATGTGCGGGAGACCCTGGCGGCCCTCGATCACCTTGAAGAGCGCGATGCCACGGATCGGGTGACCGCCGCCGGCCTGCGCGATCGCCTCGGTCTGGAAATTGAACTGTATGAAGCCGGCGAAGAAGTCGGCAAGCTCAATGTTATTGAATCCCCGCTCCAGGGGATTCGCGATGTTTTTGATGTGATGCCCCAGGAAAATGCTTCCGATTGGGAAACCATCGCGGCGCGCCTGAGTGATGTGCCGCGGGCCCTGGCCGGCTACCGGGAATCCCTGGCCCAGCGGGCCGCGTCCGGTCCTGTTTTCGCGGCTCGGCAGGTGGAGCGCTGCTTGGAGCAGGCCCTCGCTGCCGCCTCCGATTCGGGTAGTTTCGCCGGGCTGGCCCAGCGCGGTGCGGCCACCGCCCCGGAACTTACTGAGGCTTTGGAGCAGGGCGCAGCTCAGGCCCGCGCCGCTTACGGGGAACTGGCGGAAACCCTGCGGGGTCTGCTCCCGGGGGCCACCGAAAATGATGCGGTGGGCCGGGATCGTTACGCGCTGCATTCGCGCGAATTCCTGGGCGCCGTCGTCGATCTGGATGAAACATACGAGTGGGGTATCCACGAACTGGAGCGTATCGACGCGGAACAGCAGGCCATCGCGCGCGAGCTGTACGGGGAGGGCGTGAGCGTGAACGAGGCCCTCACCCGCCTCGATCAGGAGGAACGCTACACCCTGCACGGCGTGGAGGAATTGCGTTCGTGGATGCAGCAGACCGCCGATGGTGCCATGGCCGCTGCCACGCAGTACTTCGATATTCCCGAGGCGATGCGCACCATCGAATGCATGATCGCGCCTTCGAATTCGGGCGGTATTTACTACACGGGTCCCTCCGATGATTTTTCGCGGCCGGGGCGTATGTGGTGGTCGGTGCCGGAAGGCGTGACCGAATTCCACACCTGGCAGGAAAAGACCACCGTCTACCACGAAGGGGTGCCGGGTCATCATCTCCAGCTGGGTCTGGCCGTCTACCTCAAGGATCAGCTCAATGCGTGGCGCCGCCAGGCCTATTGGGTTTCCGGGCACGGGGAAGGCTGGGCGCTGTACGCCGAAGCCCTCATGGCCGAGCTCGGCTTCCACGAGGATCCGGGTGACCGCATGGGCGTGCTCGATTCCGAGCGGCTGCGCGCGGCCCGCATCGTGGTGGATATGGGCGTGCACCTGGGTAAGGATGCCGGGAAGGTGGCCGGCGGGCAATTCGGCACCGGCGCTTGGGATCACGACGCCGCCTGGCGTTTCCTGCGCGCGAATGTGGCTATGGAACAGTCCTTCCTCTCCTATGAGCTGGATCGCTACCTCGGCTGGCCGGGGCAGGCCAGCGCCTACAAGGTGGGCGCGCGGATCTGGAAGGAGCTGCGTGAGGAAGCCCGGGCCCGCGCGGGTGCCGGTTTCGACCTCAAGGCGTGGCATATGAAGGCCCTGCGCCTGGGCGGGGTGGGCCTGGACGTGCTGCGCAGCGAGCTCTCGCGCTAGGCCGGTCTTTCCTATGCCGATGACTCATGACGGGGGCGGCGCGGCGCATACGCCCGCGCTGCCCTCCCTTACCTTGGCGCTGGCCAGCCAATCCCCCGCGCGCCTCGCCACCTTGCGGGCCGCGGGCGTGGAGCCGCTGGTGCAGGTTTCGCACGTGGATGAAGATGCACTGCTCGCGCGAGTGCACGGGGGTCCTTCCCAAGGGGTGCTGGCGCTGGCCGCGGCCAAAGCCCGCGATGTGGCCGCCACTCCCGGGCCAGCCCAGGGCGCCGATTTTGTGGTGGGCTGCGATTCCATGTTCGAATTCGAGGGCGAAGTTTACGGGAAACCGCATTCCCCGGAGGTGGCCCGCGAGCGCCTGGCCCGCATGTCCGGCAATTCCGGGATTCTCCACACCGGGCACTGCCTGGTTCACGTTCCTTCCGGGCGTTCCCTGGCCGGGATTTCCCGCGCGAAAGTGACCTTCGCGCACCTGAGCGAAGCGGAGATTGAGGCGTATATCGCCACCGGGGAACCCCTGGAAGTGGCCGGTTCCTTTACCGCGGACGGCTTGGGAGGCCCCTTTATTGACCGCCTTGAAGGTGATTACCACGGGGTGGTGGGGATTTCCCTACCGCTGCTGCGTTCCCTGGTGGAGCACCTGGGCCTGTCCTTCACCCAATTCTGGGCGAAGCCGGCCCGCCCGGCCCTCGGGGTGCTCCCGGAGGCCGCGCAGCGTTTCTTAGCCGATAGCCACCACGGCACGGTTCATCACGGCGCGGACGGTTTCCTGCTGTGCGGTTGCGGGAAACGCCATTGGGGGATGAACGGGGCGGCCGGAATCGCGGCTTTCCGGCGCCACGCCGGGCATATCCAGATCCTGCTTCAACACCGCTCCCCCTGGAGTCACGGCGGTGCCACCTGGGCTTTCCCGGGTGGAGCACGCGAATGGGACGAGGAGCCCTGGGAGGGTGCCCTGCGCGAATTCACCGAGGAGACCGCACTGGCTCCCACGGATCTGCGCCGCGGCGGGGAGCTCACCACCGCGCATGTGGATTGGTCCTATACCAGTTTTGTGGCGCGCTGCCGCGATGGGCTGGAGGCGGTGGCCGACGGGGAATCCATGGAGTTGCGCTGGGTGAACGTGGAGGATGTTGCCTCCTACCCGCTGCTTCCTTCCTTCGCGGCCACCTGGCCGCAGGTGCGCGAGCTGGCCCGCACCACCCTCGATTGGAACGACGGCGCGCGCGGCTAGCGCCGCGCGATCGCTCTCCCGCGCGTAATTAGCGCGGCATGGAAGCCGTGGTCGAGCAGGTCTCCGGCTCAGGAATCCTCGTTGACGTTCGCCGGCAGGCCGGCCACATAGGGGTGGTCGGTGCCGGTGGGCCCGAGGCTTTGCGCCCCGCCCGGGGAGCCCAATTCGGAGAAGAATTCCGCATTGACTGCGGTGAATACTGACCATTCTTCGGGAACATCATCTTCGTAATAGATGGCTTCCACCGGGCAGGCCGGTTCGCAAGCCCCGCAATCCACACATTCGTCCGGATTAATGTAGAGGGTACGGTCCCCTTCGTAAATGCAATCCACCGGGCATTCGTCCACGCACGCCCGATCTTTGGTATCGACGCACGGCAAGGTAATGACATAAGCCACCGGTGTCACCTCCTCCTCTACCGTAATCCGAGCTCACGCCCAGCACCAAATCTAGTGACCGGGCGCGGGGGCTGGAGCTGGTGCGGGAGCGCCTTCGGCTTGCGGAGCGGGGGCGGGCGGAGCGGCCGGCTCCGGCTTCGGGCAGGTGCGGCCGTGATCGGGCTGGTAGGTCCAGTCATAGGACGAATCCTCAACGACCTTATCCCCCAATTTCACGGTGCGAGACACGGTCACGGTAAATCCGGGATCGCCCAAGCCTTGGGGCTCGCAATCCGGCCCCTTACCTTCCGTCATAACCGGCTGGCGGTAATTGCGCGGTTCCGAGGTCCAGGTTTCGACGTCGTAATACTTCGTCGACCACAGCTTCGTGACCACGTACCCGCCCTCGAGATAGGTGTCGATCACCGCGCCGTACGGGGTGGTGTTCTTCCATTTCACGTCTATGGAACCGGACCACAGCGTTGATTCGCGGCCCATGGGGTAACGGGAAAAATGCTTGGTGTGGGGGCGGTGCTCCACATCCTCGTAACCGGCCAGGTAACCAATATTGAACACATTTGTGGCCAGCTGGGAAAGCCCGCCGCCCAGGGCCTCGTTATTGAAGCCGTTCATAACCACCCCGGAGGACACGAAGCCTTCTGAGTATTCGATGGGGCCGAGCGCTGCTTCCAGGGAGAACGTCTCATCGGGTTTGACCAGGGTATCGGTGATTTTCCGGGTACCCACCCGCAGGTTGGTGGTACGCACCGAATCGCTGGTGAGCGGGGTGGAAATCTCCGAGACCACTTCCTTGACCCCGAGCTTTTCCGCATCCGCGGTGCTGAAGGCCGCCGGAATCGGAGCGGGGCTCAGTTCCACGAGGCGCTCGGCGGCAGCGGTGCGCAGCGCGGCCACCTGGGCGCCGGAAGCGAGGGCGGCGTCGTCAATACCCACGCCGTCCTGGGAGGGAATAATCGTGGGCGTGGTGTGGTCCACGATCTCAATGCGGGCATCCACACCCGGTTTGAGCAGGTCCGGGGCGGCGGCCCGTACCGCATCGCCCAGAACCTTGCCGTCCAGCTTGAGCTGAAGCGCCGCGCCTTCCGGCACGAAAGAGGCCGCCTGCGCCAGAGTTTCCGGGCTAAGGTTCACGGCCCGGTCCCCCACCTTCGCGGTGAGATCGCCGGATACCAGCGGCCCAGCCAGCTCCGCGCGCGCCTTTTCGGCAGCTTCGGTGCTAATGGCAGGCTCGGCGGGCACCGCTTCCAGTTCAATACGTTCTTGGCCGCGCAACGGTTGCTCAATCAGAGCGGTGCGGGTAGCCTCCGGGTCGACGGCGCGCCCGGCTTGCGCCGGGCTGAGCTGCGCCGTCGTACCTTCCATCATGAGGGTGGCATTACGCGCTTCCACCCCGGTGCTGTTACGAATGGTATCTACCTGGGCGGATAATGCGGCGTCGTCCACGGTGACCTTCGGGGCGACCTCGCCCTTGCCCGTGAGTTGGTGGAAAATCTCCACGGGGTTGAGGGTGAAACCGGTCAGGCTCTCCACCGTGGCCGCCGCGTCCACGCTCAGGGAGTAATCGCCCGGGTTCACGCTCACGCTGGTGCCCTCCACAACTACCTCAACCGGGCGGGCCACCCGCGCGGCGACCTCACCACTGAGATGTTCGGTGGCGGTGGCGGTATTCATCCCGCCGATCTCAATGCCGGCCACCGTGGTACCCCGCGCGACGCGGTCGGCGCTGTACCAGGCATAACCCACGTAGGCGAGCAGCAAAATCGCAATAACCGCGGAAACAATCCAGGGCCAGCGCAGCTTGCGGGTAGCTTCCACCTGCCGGAATTCCCCGGTGTCGAAAGGCGTGTCAGAACCCGCGGGGCGCACCGCGGTATCTTCGAGACCTACACTTTGCGGCGTGTGCTCAGGTCGCATGCGTCCTCCTGTGGTTGATCCTGGTTGGCCTGCGGGTGTGGGCCCGGAGGCGTGGAATGCCGGCGGCGCACCAGAGCGCCGATCAGCGGGAATGCCCCGGCGAGCGGAGCCAGAACAAGCCAGAGATTCGCGGCCACCCCGTGGAAGACCACGATGTCACCGTAGCCGGGGGCGGCAAAAGCCCAGAAGGTGAGGGCCACTTCACCCAGCCAGAATCCAGCCCAGCACCATGATCCTAGCCAATCGCGGGCGAAAGATGCGCCACTGGCAATGAGCAGCGTGGCGAGGAGCGGGCCGACCCACACAATATCGGTGGCCAGGCCGGGAATTCCCGCCAGCCCCGCGTGAGTGACCGCGGCCAGCGCCCCGGCGAAGGCCCCGAGCAGCAGGCCGGTGGCGAGCTTCGCGCACGTCCGCAGCGCGGTTCCCAACGTATTCGGGCGCGCGGACCGGGCCGAAAGTGGCGCATGGGACGAGGCGTCCCCCGAGACGCGGGGTACGTTCGGGCGCGGGGTGCGGTTCCTCATCTCACTCCTTGTCTGGGCGGGCGCGCCGCTGGTAGGCCGGGCCGCAACCGCGGGCGGGTAGAACAGCCGCGCCGCGGGCGGGCGCTACTTCTTCGCGCGCTTCTTCCGCCCGGCGATTTTGCCGCGTTCCACCGCGCTGAGCACGACTTTGCGCACCCGCACCGATTCCGGGGTTACTTCCAGGCATTCGTCATCAGCAGCGAATTCCATAGCTTCTTCTAGGGTAAGCCGTCGGGGCGCTTGCAGGGTCTCAAACACGTCGGCGGTGGCCGAGCGCATATTTGTCATTTCCTTGGCGCGCACCACATTGACGTCCATATCCTCGTCGCGCGGGTTTTCGCCCACCACCTGGCCCTCGTACACTTCCTGGCCCGGGGTCACGAAGAACGTGCCGCGATCTTCCAGGCGCTGGAGAGCGTAGGCGGTGACCTGCCCAGCCCGGTCAGAGACCAGAGAGCCGGTGGCCCGCGAAGAAATTTCGCCCATCCAGGGGGCGTAGCCCTCCGAAATGGAGGCGGCAATGCCGGTGCCGCGGGTCTGGGTGAGGAACGCGGAACGGAAACCAATCATGCCGCGCGCCGGCACCACAAATTCCATGCGCACCCAGCCGGTACCGTGATTCGCCATCGTTTCCATGAGCCCCTTGCGGGCGGCCATGAGCTGGGTGACCGCGCCGAGGTATTCTTCCGGCACGTCAATAGTGGTGCGCTGCATCGGCTCGCATACGGTTCCGTCAATGGTGCGGGTGACGACCTGGGGCTTGCCCACCGTCAGCTCGAAGCCTTCGCGGCGCATCTGCTCTACCAGAATCGCCAGGGCCAATTCCCCGCGATCCTGCACTTCCCAAGCGTCAGGGCGGCCGGTGGGGAGCACCCGGATGGACACATTACCCACGAGTTCCTGATCGAGGCGATCCTTGACCTGCCGCGCGGTGAGCTTATGGCCTTTACCTTCGGTCCCGGCCAGCGGCGACGTATTAATCCCGATAGTCATAGAAATAGCCGGGTCATCCACGTGGATGGGCGGCAGCGGGCGCGGATCCTCCGGATCCACCAGGGAATCACCAATCGTAATATCCGGAATACCCGCGATCGCCACAATATCGCCGGCCCGGGCAGAGGTGGCCGGCTTACGTTCCAGGCCTTCGGTCAGGAGCAGTTCCGAGATATGGGCCGACGACGTCGTACCATCAGCGCGTACCCACGCAACTGTCGCGCCCTTCTTAATGGTGCCCGAATAAATACGCAGCAGGGCAATACGGCCAAGGAAAGGCGAAGCATCCAGATTGGTGACCTGGGCGGCCAGCGGGGCATCCGCCTCGAAATGCGGGGCGGGAATGTAGTTGACAATCGCCTCGAAAAGCGGCTCCAAATCGGCACTATCGGGCAGCTGGCCGTCCGCCGGGCGGGTCAGGCTCGCGCGCCCGGCCTTCGCGGAAGCGTAAATCACCGGGGTTTCCAGGAGCGAATCGAGCATATCCGGATCGGGATGATCCAGGTCGGAGGCGAGGGAAAGGAGGAGATCCTGGGTTTCGGATTCCACCTCGGCGATGCGCGCGTCCGGGCGATCCACCTTATTAATAACAATAATGACGGGCAGCGAGGCTTCCAGGGCCTTGCGCAGCACGAAACGAGTTTGCGGAAGCGGGCCCTCGGAGGCGTCCACGAGCAAAATAACGCCGTCCACCATGGACAGGCCGCGTTCGACTTCCCCGCCGAAATCGGCGTGGCCGGGGGTATCGATCACGTTAATGGTGATGCCCTCAGGTGCGCCGGCTGCGGCCGCGGCCGGCCCGCGGTAATGGATCGCGGTGTTCTTCGCGAGGATGGTGATGCCTTTTTCGCGTTCCAGTTCTCCGGAATCCATGACGCGCTCCCCGGTTTTCTCCACGGTGGCGCGCTCCCCGAAAGCCCCGGCCTGCCACATGAGCGCGTCCACGAGAGTGGTTTTCCCGTGATCAACATGCGCCACAATGGCAACGTTGCGAAGATCGTTGCGACTATCCATAACCTACTTCCCTGCCGGCCCGCGCCGGCGTTGTGACATACGGGCTGCGCGAGCGCAAACCCCTGGCAATGTTACTCGCCTGGCCCGCACTGTATATGCCACCATGTCAAGAATCACCACGACCGGCTGCGGGAATCGGCAATCGGGGCGCGAACGTGGGAAAATATGCTTATGTCTGCACGTTATCGTCTTCGCGGCGCCTCGGCCGCCCCCGCCGCCGGGCTGTGCGGCGCCATCGGAATCATCGCGCTGGTCATGCAGGTGTGGCAGGGCGGATGGGGTTATTTGCCGCCCGCGGCCGTGTTCGCCGCCGGCATGTGCCTGGCCGGGTACGCGCTCTTCTACTTGCCCAGCGTAGACGTAGACGGTTCCGGAGTGACGATACGCAATACCTTCCGCGACCTGCGGGTTCCGTTCCCGCGGCTGCGCGGGGTCGAATCCGGGTACGGTCTTGTTATCACGACGACGGACGGAGCGGCCATCCACGCCCGCGCCTTCGGCTCCGTCGGGCGCCCCACCCCGGATACCCGCCGCGCCGTCCCGGTCCACGATTCCGGGGATCATACGGTCACCACGGCAACGCTGCCGGTGCGGAAGTTCATTGAGTCGGTGGCCTCCCGTTATGTTCCCGCGGGGGCCCCGAGCGAGCATCCACGGGTGGAGCGGCACTGGGCCTGGGATCGGCTCGCTTTCGCGGTAGCTGGAGTGCTCGGGGTGCTCGGCGGTATTGCCTGGTCGGTGGCGCTATGAGTGCCCAACCCGGTGAGGTGACCCTGCGTTCGCGCGGCCAGATCGTTAAAGGCGGCCTCCTCAGTGCCCTTGGCATCGCGCCCCTGATTCTCATCGCGGCCGGGGTTCCCATGCCGCTCTCCGCTCTTGCTGCCGGCTTCCTGGGGGCCGGGGTGGCCGGGGCCGCCTATTCTTTTTTCTTCCTCCCCGAGTTGCGCTATAGCGCAGCGGGCCTGACCATTATTAACCCGTTGCGTACCATCTACCTGCCCTGGGGCGCGGTTGCGCGCTTCACAACCCGCTTCTATCTCACCACCCATGCTCGGGGCGGGCAGCAGTGGGATGCGGCGGCGTTCCCGGCCGGCGGTGCGTTGGCGGCCGGGCGCCGGCTTCTTCCCGCCCGGCATCCGGCTGCCGCTCGCCACGCTGATCTTCCCGCGCTGCCCGGGCGCGGCGCTACTACCCGCACCCGCTGGGTCACCCTCGCCCGGGCCGCGGAACAGCTGCGCGCCGCCCACTCCCGTGCCCTTGAGACTGCGGACCACCCGGATAGCACAAACCGCCCGGTACGATCCGTGGATCGTAACCGAGCGGTTCTGTGTGTGGCGTGGGTGGCTTGCCTAGCCGCGGCCTGCGGCCTGGCATTCACCTGAGCGCCAAAGTAACTCTCGCCTAGTTGGCGGCGTCGTCGTTCTCATTCAAACGCAAACGCGAGACTTCACGGCCCTGCTTACGCAGCAGCGCGTGGCGTTCTTCGCGGCGGCGGCGCTGCTCAATCGGTTCCGGAACCGGAGCGGCAGCCAGGAGGCGCTGAGTGTAGGCTTCCTGCGGGTTGTGGAGAACATCCTCGCGCTGGCCCGCTTCCACGACCTTGCCGTTTTGCAGCACCACCACGCGGTGCGAGAGCATATCGACCACCGCGAGATCGTGCGAAATGAAGAGACAGGCGAAGCCCATGTCGTCCTGAAGTTCGGAGAGCATGGTGAGAACCTGGGCCTGGACGGACACGTCCAGCGCGGAGGTCGGTTCATCCGCGATGAGGAGCTTGGGGCGCAGGGCCAGGGCACGGGCGATGCACACGCGCTGGCGCTGCCCGCCGGAAAGCTCATGCGGGTAGCGGTTGAAGGAGGAACGCGGCAGGCGCACCGCATCGAGCAGGTCGTACACCCGCTGGCGGCGTTCCGCCTTGGTGCCGACCTTATGAACATCGAGCGGTTCCATAATGCAATCGCCCACCGGGAAACGCGGGTCGAGCGAGGCGGCCGGATCCTGGAAGACCACACCCACGTGCTGGCGCAGTTCCTGGGCGTGCTTACGCGAAGCGCCCACGAGGTCCTCACCGAAGATCTTCACCTCACCGGAGGCCGCCGGGATGAGCCCGAGCACGCACTTGCCGATGGTGGATTTACCGGAACCGGATTCACCCACGAGGCCCACGATTTCACGCTCGGCAACGTCCAAGGACACATGGTCAACCGCGCGGAAGGGCTCCTTGCCGGGAATCTCGTATTCGATAACGAGATCCTTAGCTTCCAGCACCTTCTTATTGAGGTCAATAGAAGCTTCCTTTTCCAGGGAGAAACCGAATTGCTCGCGGCCCTGGCCCAGATGCGGCACGGCTTCCAGCAGACGGCGCGTATACGGGTGCTTGGGGTGGTTCAGAACCTGAACGACGTCGCCCGATTCCACAATCTCACCCTTGAACATCACATGGACCCGGTCGGCCATATCCGCGATAACACCCATGGAGTGGGTGATGAGGAGGATGCCGGTATTCAGCTGGTCCTTGAGGGAGCGCAGCAGGTCGAGGATATCGGCCTGGACCGTCACGTCCAGGGCGGTGGTCGGTTCGTCCGCAATAATGACGGAGGGGTTGGCGATGAGCGCAATCGCGATGACCACGCGCTGGCGCTGCCCGCCGGAAAGCTGGTGCGGGTACTGGTTCATGCGCTCTTCGGCATCGGGCAGCCCGACAGCCTTGAGCATGGCAACCGCGCGATTACGGGCGTCTTCCCCGAAGGCGAGCCCGTGGGTTTCCAGACCTTCCGTCATCTGGCGGCCAATGGTAAGCACCGGGTTGAGGGCGGTCATGGGTTCCTGGAACACCATGCCCACTTCGGCGCCGCGCAGGGCGCGCATGCCCCGCGAGGTCATCCCGCGCACTTCCCGCCCGGCCACCTGCACACTTCCGCTAATAACAGCGTTGGAAGGGAGCAGGCCGAGGGCCGTGGTGGAGGTAACGGACTTGCCGGAACCGGATTCGCCCACCAGGCCCACCACTTCACCCGGGCGCACATCAATACTCACGCCGCGCACGGCGTGAACCGCACCGAATTCGGTAGCGAATTTGACGTCCAGTTCACCGAAGCCGAGCACCGGCTTATCGGTTTTCGGGTGCGGGGTGACGACGGGCTGGTCAGCCTTCAGCGTGGCCGTGGCCGCGGAGGCAGCTTTATCGTGCGTTGTTGCAGCGCGTTTTCCGAGACGCATTTATTCGCCCTTCCTTTCGGTGGCGTCCGATGCGGGAGCGGCGTGCTCGCCACCCGTCGCGGTGGTGGCCGCGGTGGTCACCGGCATGAGATCAGCTTCGACGTCGTTCTCAATATGTCCTTCGGCAAGGGCCTTCATCTTGCGGCGCGAGACCGCAGAACGCTGGCGCGGATCGAAAGCATCACGCAGGCCGTCACCGATGAAGTTAATGGACAGCGCGATGATGAGGATCAGACCGGCCGGGGCGAAGAAGAGCCAGGGGCGGGTCGAGAACGTGGTCTGGTAGGTAGAAATAAGCAGGCCGAGCGAAGTTGCCGGCGGGCGCACCCCGAAACCGAGGAAGGACAGCGACGTTTCCAGCAGAATTGCCGAAGAAATCGACAGGGTTGCCGAAACAATAATCGTGCCCAGGCAGTTCGGGAGGATGTGGCGGAAAATAATACGCCACGGGGAGGCTCCCAGCGCGCGGGCCGAGGCCACGAATTCGCGTTCGCGCAAGGAGAGCACTTCGCCGCGCACCAGGCGCGCCAGGCCCGTCCAGGAAAGCACACCCAGCATAACCGCGAGGAACAAAATGCCCTGGCTTCCCACCATCTTGCCGATAACCGCGGCGAGGATGAGCAGCGGGATCACGATGAAGAGGTCGGTGATGCGCATGAGGATCGCTTCGGTCCAGCCGCGGAAATAACCGGCGGCCGCGCCGATAACCGTTCCAATAATGGTGGAAACCAGCCCGACGACGAAAGCGATAATAATAGAAATCTGGGTGCCCTTCATGGTGAGGGCGAAGTAGTCCTTACCGATATTGTCCTGCCCGAAGGGGTGTTCGCCCAGCGAGGTCCAGGTCAAGGTCGGTTTGCCGTTATTGACGACTTCCAGGACATCCGTGTAATTGTGGCGCCACAAACCGGAGAAGTGCCAGTGCAGCCCAAAGAAGCTCATATTCCAGCCAATGGACAGGAAGGCCACCAGCGTCACAAGAATAAGAACGACAGCGGATACCATCGCGGGCTTATGCCGCAGGAAGCGGCGCAGCACCAGGCGCCCCTGGGAATAGGAAGGGCTGGAGGAAGCGAGCTGAGCGTCGTCGACCTCAACAACGTGTTCCGGGTCGAGCGACGCGACGGTTGTTTTCGAGCGATTCTCACTCATCGGATTCTCCTCGGGCTTGGTGACGATTCATGGGGGTAGTCAGGCTCATGCTTACCGCCTAATCCGAGGATCGACGTAGGCGTACATGATGTCCGCGACCATATTCATGAGCACCGCGGCTCCGCCGGTGACCAGGAAGAAGGCCATGACGGGGGCCGGGTCTACCTGGGCCAGGCCGGTTCGGAAGAGTTCACCCATGCCCTTCCAGCCGAAGACCGTTTCGGTAATAACTGCGCCGCCGATGAGGCCCGCGAAATCGAAAGCGATGATGGTGAGCAGCGGCAACATGGCGTTGCGGAACGCGTGCCGGGTGATAACCGTATGTTCGGGCAGGCCCTTGGCGCGCGCGGTACGGATGTAATCCTGACCGAGCACTTCCAGCATGGACGAGCGCGTATAGCGCGTATAGGACGCGATGGACATGAGCGTCAGCGAGATCGTCGGCAGCAGGAGGTGGGTGAAGGAATCCAGGAAGCTGAGCCAGAAGACGTGGCTGCCCTGGAAATTCGGGGTCATCGAACCGATGGTGGAAATCGGACGGTTCTGGGTGAGCGGCAGGTAGGTGGACCAGTAGCGGGCGGCGAAATCGAAGATAATCGCGATCCACACCGAGAACACGGCCCAGATCGAGGCCCAGGTGACCGAGCGGCGGGCGTAGCCACCGAAGAAGTAGGACACGCCCACGGAGGCGGCAATCCCGAGAGCCAGAATCAGGAAGAGGAAGCCCCACGTGGGCTCCCAGAGCATATTCGAGCAGGCCGCCACGATAACGAACATAATCGCGGCATTGGCGCCCACCACAGCAAAGCCGCGCTTATTGGAGAAGCCGAGGAAGAGGCCGGTGAAGAGCACTGTGCCGGCCAGGCCCATGAGGGCTTCGATCCACAGCCCGCCGGTGGGTTCCAGGAAGGCGCGGGTTACGGAAATGTATTCCATGACGCCGAAGGCGATAGCGAAGCTGATGCCCGCGGCCATGGCGCGCCGCTTCGGGCCGCCGGCCACGAGGGCCTGCACAAAGAGTGCGAAGATACCGGCAAATATGACGATGGTAACCAGTGAGATTGTTGGATCTGCCAGCCAGTCATTAAAGCGAATAGCGCCGTATTCCTTCAGGAGCACCGCGAAGACGAAAGCGGGCAGTGAGTAGAAGGTGAAGGCGAGGAAGGTCACGACGTAATCGAAACCGGTGTAGCGGCGGATAGCGCTCATAACACCGAAGAAGATTCCGAAGAAGATCGCGAGGAAGGTGGCCGCCAGCACGAGGCGCAAGGTGGCGGAAGCGGCCTGACCGAGCATGTCATTAACAGACTGTCCGGAACGATTGACGCCCAGGTCGCACTGGCCGATGAAGCATTTCGCTGCTCCGGTCAGCCAAGTCCAATAGCGCTCGTACCAGGGCAGGTCGAGGCCCATGAAGGAGGAGCGCTGCTGCATGAGGTTTTCGCGATTCGGGTTATTGGATTCGCGAAGGTCCTCGAGGGGGTCGCCCGAATTAATCGTAAGAACGAAGATAAGGAGCGACGCGGCCCAGAGGATAAGTACTGAGATGCCAATTCGTTTGGCGATGAATTTATACACCGCGAGACTTCTTTCCGTTCTGTGTGCCGATGGGCGCCGGTTCGGACAATTTTACTCGGTGACTATAGTACATAAGCATTTCCAGACGAAATGGGACGTGGGATGTGACACAGGAAGGGTGATAAAACTGCACGCCCGGAGGGGCCGCAAGCGCGGCCCCTCCGGTGCAGCTAGAAAATAACTATTACTTCCTGTGCATAAGGCTAATTACTCAGCCTTGGCGGGTGCGGAGCCCCAGCTCCACTTTTCGGCGTTCCAGGCGATACCGGACTGGGTGACGTTGCGCTCAACGTTCTCCATACCGGTGGTGTACGCCGCGATGCCCGGGTGGGTGAAGAGCGGGATACCGAAGAGGTCATTCCACAGTTCCTTCTCAATCACCTTCTTGGCTTCCTTCTGGACCTTCGGATCCAGGCTGGAGGAAACCTTGTCCCATTCGGTATCAACAGTGGCGTTGTTGTAACCGGTCTGGTTCTGGCCACCGTTGGACTTGTAGATATTCGCGCCGGAAACGATCTGGCCGGAGCCGGACCAGGCGAAGAGCACCATATCGAAGTCGCCGCTCTCATAGCCGCCACCCGGAGCCATGAAGCCCTGGGCCCCGACGTCCTGGACGGTGATGCCGGCCTGGGCGCAGGAGGAGGTCACGAGGGCAACCTCATCGGAACGGCGCTGGTTGGGCTGGTTGTAACCAATGCGGACCACCGGGTTGGCGATACCGGATTCAGCAACCTTGGCCTTGGCCTTTTCGATGTCGACCTTGTCATATTCGCCGTTGTAGGAGGCGGCCACAACTTCCTTGTACTCGGGGTTATCCGGGAAGTATTCGCGGGAGTTGAGGACTTCAGCGTTAGCGTTGAGCGGCTTGATGAGCGAATCAACGATCTGCTGGCGCGGGATGCAGTAGGCCATGGCCTGGCGCAGCGCGAGGCCGCCCTTGTCATTGGCGAAGATGGAGCCCGGCTTGAAGTTGAAGTCGAAGTGCTCCCAAATCATGGTGTTACCTTCGAGGACGGTCACGCCCTGGGTGCCGTTGAGGGCATCAAGGGTGTCCTTGGTGGCCTGCGGCTCAATGACGTTCACGTTCTGGTTGGCGAGGGCCTGAACCTGGCCTTCCGGCGGGATGAAGCGGATCACGAGCTCATCGAGGCCGGGCTTCTCACCCCACCAATCCGGGTTGGGAACCATGGTGATGTACTGACCGGCTTCCCAGCCACCTTCCTTGAGGGTGTAGGGGCCGAAGGACGGGGCATCTTCCGCGGAGGGAAGCTGGCCCGGGGTGGGCGAATTCCAGTTGTTCCAGAATTCAGCGGCCTTCTTAGCGGTCTCGAAGTCCTTGTTCTTCAGAGCTTCGAAAAGCTCCTTCTTGGACATGCCGATCTTCTTGGCTACCACGTGCGAGGGAAGCTGACCGGAAACAACGAGCTGCCAATCCGGGTTCGGTTCGGCGTAGGTGATGGTGAAGGAACGGTCGCCAGCATTGCACTGGGGGCCTTCCGGAACGCCGTCCGCGTAGGTATCCGGGCTGGACACGTGGTTGAACAGCGGCTCATCGGAGCCGGCCGCAGCCTGGCCATCCATGATCCACTTCGGGTTCTGGGAAACCCAGTCCAGGTAGGCATCTTCACAGGTAATAAGTTCGCCACCCTGGTACTTGGCCTCATCGTTGTAGGTGTACTTCACGGTGAGGGGATTCTCGGAAACCAGTTCGTAGTCACCGAGAGCGGTGCCGTGCTTCCACTCGCCATTGGCGGAGTAGTAGCCGAAGCCGGGCATCATGCGGTCAACAACAAGGGAGTTGGCCGAGCTGTAGGTAGTGGGCGTCAAGCCGTTGTAGCCCAGGAATTCATCGGCACCGACGGTGACCGAAGCGGTCCGGTTGACATTTCCTTCGACCTGGGTGGGGCCACCCTTGCCGTTGGAGGAACAACCAGTCATGACCAGAGCAAGCGCGGCTGCTCCGGCCACCAAGGGATAAGCGGTCTTCTTCACGAAGGAACCTCCTCATTGACTGTTTCCGTACCGCGGGGGCAGTCCCCCGGTACGGAGTGATCATGTTCGCGCTGTGGGCGCGTGGAATATGCAAAAGCGGTGCCGGATTCTCAAGAATCCGGTGCGTTGACGATCTCCACAGGATGGAACACGCATTGACATCCTGTGCGGATAGCCAGCGCCACCGCTCTAACCATGGAAAAAGCCTACACGAGTCTTGACGATTTCTTTACGTTTAGGCTCAGGCTTTTTTCATGTGCGAATGTTCACGCCCGCAGAAATTGGAGAAACCCGCAGCATAGAGCCATTTTTCGAAGTTGCGAGAGTCTGGACACTTTCAGGAAGGAGTCACGTCTCACGCCGCACATATCTCATATGCTGAGATAGTTTTTCTCAAAATCATTCCAGAAACGAGATGCGGGGCCGTTGTAGGGCGAGGCCGAAGCGTCCACAGGCACCGCGGCCGCAGCTGAAGGTGTGCGCAGAGCCGTTTTAGAGGACTGCCGGCGCCGCGGGAGCCGGCGCTGCGGTGCCGTGCCCGAAGAGGTCCCGCAACCGCGCCCGAGATACTTTCCCGTCATCATCCACCGGAAGCTCATCGAGAACCACGAGCAGGCGCGGAAGCTTGAAAGAAGCGAGCGCCTGGGCGGCAAAAGCCCGAAGCTGATCAAGGCTAGGCACGGGCAGGCTTTGGGGCACCACCGCGAAACCGCCGGTGGCCGGATCCGGGGTGGCGAAGTTTTCTGGGCTGGACTCGTGGGAATCCATGACGATGGCGGCGCCCACCACCTGGCCCCACACCGGATCGGGTACGCCCGTGACGAGGGCAGCTCGCACCCCCGGGTACTGGTGGAGCACCCGCTCAATTTCTTCGGGGTGAACAGTATCTCCCCCGGTTTTGATGGTATCGGTAACCCGGGCAACCAGGCTGATATACCCGTCCGCATCCACCCGAGCGTGATCCTGAGAGCAGAACCATTCCCCCGCGAAGGATGAGCGCTGGTAATTATCCCCGTGCCAGTATCCGGCCGAAATGCTCGGCCCGCGCAACTGCATTTCTCCGATCTCCCCGGGCGCCACCGGGGTATCGGTGCCCGGCTCTACCAGGCGAATCTCCACGTGGGGCATGGCGCGCCCCACCGTTTCAGCTTTGTGCGCCACCCGCGCGGTAGGAAGATAGGGGCCGACGCCGCCCGTTTCGACAGACCCCCACATATTAAGAGGATGGAGACCGGCCGCATCCAGGCGCCCCATGAGAGCCGGCGGAACCGCCGCCCCACCCACGAAGGCGTACCGGAGACTGGAAAGGTCCCGGGTGAGGAAGGTGTCGTCGTCGAGCATAAAAGAATAGGTGGTGGGGGTGCCGAACATGGTGGTGACCCGGTGTTCTTCAATGAGGTGCAGCAGGCCGGCCGGGGAGGGAGTGCGCGCAATAACAATGCGGCCTCCGCGCGCGAAGTGGAAGAGCGTGCCGCCGTTGAAACCGGCAATAGAGGAACATCGCGCGCTGTGTAAGAAAATGTCATCACGCCCGTAGCCCAACGCATCGTGGAAAATGCGATCCGCCCACCACAAATTATCGTGAGTGAGTTCGAGGGCGCGGGGTGCTTCCGGGGGCGCGGGCCGGAACATCATCACGGCCACGCCGCTCGGGTAGCCCTCGGTATTAAAGGCGGGATTTCCGGCAGGGCCATCGGCTACGAAATCAGCTGTGAAACTCCCGGTTGCCGCACTCAAAGCAATATAGCCGTTGGTGAGGGCGGGAGTGAAGGGTGGCGCGAGGACGTCGTCGTCGATAACAAAATGAATAAGAGTGCCGGTGGAGGTGAAGGCGCCGGCGGTGCCTATTTCCGCGCACGCGATGAGGACGCGCGGGGCCGCAAAATCAACGAGGCGTTGAATTTCTACCGGGTGGAGGCGGGCGTCCACCGGAACGAAAACCGCACCGATGCGGGCGCACGCCACCGCAACCAGGTAGTGGTAGGGAGAGTTATGGGCCACGATCATGACGCGGTCCCCGTGGGAGACGCCGGCCTGGACGAACAGCTGGGCGAGACGGGAGGTGGTATCCCGCGCTTCGCCGACCGTCAGGGTGGTGGCGTCGTAGTAGAGGCAGGTGCGATCCGGGTTGGCGAAAGCGGTGCGATCAAGCAGATAGGCAACGTTCGTGACGGGGACGCTACTCATTGCGCTCACTTTCTGCGCTCGGGCCCGCTCCCCCGCCGGTATCCGTGAGATCGGCGGGATTCTCTATGTCCGCGAGATCCGCGTCCGGAAGAGTGGCCGCGCCCTGACCGAAGAGGAAACCGCGGATGAGGCGGCGCAGCTGGTAGAGGTCTTCCACGTGGGAGAGTTCGCGCGCGGAGTGCATGGACAGGAGGGGAACGCCCACATCCACCGTGCTGATACCCAGGCGGGTGGCGGTGAGCGGGCCGATGGTGGTTCCGCAGGGGATGGAGTTGCGGGAGATGAAGAATTGGTAGGCGGCGCCGGCATCGCTGGCCGCGCGCAGGGCGAGGGTCACTGATTCCGCATCCGAGGCGTAGCGCTGCTGGGCGTTCATTTTAATGAGCGGGCCGGCACCGGCGCGCGGGGCGGAATCCGGATCGTAAAACTCGGCGTAATTAGGGTTGAGGGCGTGACCGGCATCGGCGGACATGCAGGCCGAATGGGCCAGTAGCTGGTACCAGCTATCCCCGCGCACCCCGAAGCTTTCCGCGATGCGGGCCAGCACGGTTTCCAGGAAGGGCCCGCTGGCTCCGCTAGTGGTTTCCGAGCCGACTTCTTCGTGATCGAAGGCGGCGAACACCGGGAAGTACGGGAGCTCGGCGCCATTTTCTGCCGTCTGCCCCGCAGCGCCTGCAACGTGCCCTGCGCCGGCCGTCACTCCGTCGAGGAGCGCCCGCAGCCCGGCGTATACGGAGGACAAATTATCCTGGCGCCCGGCCGATAGGTACATCCCATTGCGCCGCGGCGGCTCAACATCATAAGCGTAAATATCATGCCAGCCGATCCATTCGGCGCCGGGCGCTTCCCGGCCGTCCTTCCGAGGCTGGGCATAGCGCGCCAGGGTTTCAAAAAGATCGCTATCGGTGCCGAGGCTGGAGTCCGCCTCGGCTTCCGCGTGCGCAGCATTATCAGTGCAATCCGCGTGCGCAGCGTTATCGGCGCAATCCGCGCCCGCGGCGCAGTAAGTATCCCCGCGCGCCCCGGTGAATATCGGGTGGAGATGCTGCTGGCGATCCAAGCTCAGGGTATCCCGGTTGCCGGAAATAAGATGCGGGGCGAGCTGCGGAATCACCATGCAGGCCGGGGTGCGCACCAGGTATTCCCGGCCGGCCATATCCGTGATGCGCCCGGCCAGGCCGAGGTCACGGTTGAGCCATGAATTGAGCAGCGGCCCGCCGTACACCTCCATATCCACCTGGGTGTAGCCCCCGTGGCGGGATGTTCCGGCCGGCTTGAGTTTGAGGGTGGGCGAATCCGTATGGGCACCGAGGATGCGGAACGGCGCCAATTCACCGTTCCCCGCGCCCCGCGGGCTCACCCAGGCGATGAGCGCCCCGCCGCGCCGCACATAGCGTGCTCCGCGCGCCTCCCAGGCTTCCGTTTCCCGCTGCTCGGTGAAACCGTGGGCTTCCAGAATCTGAGCTAGCTGCGCCGCCGCGTGGTACGAGGACGGGGACGCCGCGATGAATTGCGCGTATCCGCGGGCGTGGCGATCGGCGGCGGTACTCCCCTGCACCTGCGCCGGATCCGCTGGCGCGGTACCCACCAGCGTGGTATCCGCCTGCGCGGCATCGGGCGTGGACTCAGCAAACTCAGACATGCTCATGGCCTCCCAGTCTAGTGATTGCCAGGTTCGCCGGCGGCCTCAGCTGCGCCGTCGTTCCCCATCCCATCATTTTCCGAAACGGCACCGGCCGCAACTTCCGCGGGCGTGACCTCCATGGTGCCGCGCGCGGCGTGGCGGCGCGCCAGGAACAGCAGCAGAATCCCGAGGGCCAGTACCAAAACGCTAATAACCACCCAGGCGAGGACCTGCGCCCCGCTATTGGCGAGCTGGGCGCCACCGTGCATTGCCATCATTGTTATTGAACTCCTCACCGCAACGATTAGCTTCCTGGGACGATGGTACACCGGGTGACTAGAACATCACACCGGACCTTTTCGATGCTTTTTCGTCAGCGAGGGTGGCTAGGATTCCCGCTCATGACAAATATTTTTCGCGCTGCGTCGCTGCGGCGTGACGGTGGGGAACACAGTGCCCACCGTGGCGGGGCCCTGGCCCGCGCCGGGCTTGGTTTGGCCGCTCTCGGAGTGGTTTTCGGCGATATCGGGACCAGCCCGCTCTATGTTGTGCGCGCGGTTTTCACCGTGCACGGCGGGGCCGTTCCGCTTACGGACGCCTCGATTTACGGAGTGATTTCCCTGGTGGTGTGGATGCTCCTTCTTATCGTGTCCTTCAAATACGTCATTCTTGTGTTGCGCGCGGATAATGACGGCGAAGGCGGCATCATTGCCCTCGCCACCCTGCTGCGTACCCTCAGCGGTGGGAGGCCGCGCGCCGCGGCACTTTTCACGGTGGCGGGCATGTTCGGGGCGGCGCTCTTTTTCGGCGACGCCGTCATCACCCCGGCCATTTCAGTGCTCTCCGCTATCGAAGGTATCCGGGTGGCCCTGCCAAGCTTCCCCTCCACCCTCATCGTGCCCATCGCACTGGTGATTCTTCTCACCCTAGGCTGGATGCAGCGCTACGGCACCGGGCGAGTGGGCGCTATTTTCGGCCCCTTCATGCTGCTGTGGTTCACGGGGCTAGCGCTGATCGCGCTCCCGCATATTGCCGCGCATCCGGAAATTATCGCGGCACTTTCCCCGCACCAGGCGCTGATATTTGTGGGCAGGCACCCGACTATCGGTTTCCTCGCCATGGGCGCGGTGGTGCTCGCGGTGACCGGCGCCGAGGCGCTCTACGCCGATATCGCGCATTTCGGGCGGCGCCCCATTTCCGCGGTGTGGTTCGCGGTGGTGCTGCCCGCGCTGGTGTGTAACTACCTGGGGCAGGGCGCGCTGCTGCTCGAACACCCGGAGGCTATTGCCGATCCGTTCTTCCACCTGGTTTCTTCCCAGTGGGCCCTGGTGCTCATGCTGCTGGCAACCGGCGCCACGGTCATCGCCTCGCAATCGGTGATCGCGGGGACCTACTCCATTGCCCGCCAGGCTTCCCGGCTCGGCTACCTCCCCCACCTGCGGATTCGCTATACCTCCGCGAGCGGGGCGGGGCAGATTTACCTGCCGGATATTACCGGGCTGCTGGTAGCGGCGGTGGCGGCCGTGGTGGTGATTTTCCGTGATTCGGCGCGGCTGTCCTCCGCGTACGGGCTGGCGGTCTCCACCGATTTCCTTCTCACCACCGCGATGCTGCTGGCTCTCACGGTGATCGGCTGGCACTGGCGCTGGTGGCAGAGCGCCGCGCTGGCGGTGGTGTTGGGAGTGGTAGAAGTGCCTCTTTTCGCCGCTAATGCCGCGAAATTGGTGACGGGTGGCTGGCTGCCTCTGCTTATCGCCCTCATTCTCATGGTGGTTATGCTCACGTGGCGGCGCGGGGAGGCGGTAGTGGCGGCCACCCGGGCGCGCACCGAAGGCACCCTCGCGGAGTTCGCGGCGCACTTGCAGAAAAACCCGCTGCGGCGAGTTCCGGGTACGGTTATTTATCCGCATTCCCTGGCTACCACGGTCCCGGCGGCGTTGCGGGCCACCACCGAGCTGCATCGCAGTATGCGCGACCACGTTATTATTCTCTCCATCAAAACGGCCCCGCAGGCCCATATTGAGCGCACCGAGCGCATTACCTGCACGCAGGTGAGCCCGCGCGTGGAGGGCGTTGTTCACCTCACGATGCGCTACGGCTTCATGGATATCCGCAATATTCCGGCCGACTTGGAATGGGCGCAGCGCGAATACGGGTGGGGTTCCTGGAAGCTGAGCGAAGCCCAATGGGTGCTCAGCCACCTGGGGGTCCGCTCGCGCGGGAAGAACGACGACGCAGCTAGCGGCGGTGCGGACTCGGGCAGTGCTGTTGATATTCCGCAGCTGCCCCGCTGGCAAGCCTGGCTTTTCGCTCGCATCGCGCGGCATTCTGCTTCGCCGGCCTGGGTGAAGAGCCTCCCGGCGGATCGCACCGTGGAGATTTCCCGCGAGGTCATTGTGTAGATGACGGCCCGGGAGGGAAGGTCACGGGTTCGGCGGGAGGCTCACGGCGCGAAGCGACGCTCGTGGGCCTCCCGCCCGCTGAGAATGTCGAAGCGCCTGGTAGCGTTCCTAGTATGACGACAACAACGCACTACCTCGAGCAGCTTCGCCTCGATGAACTCACCCTTACCGTCCCGCTCACCGCGGATCGGGAAGATACCCGCACCATTGAGGTGTTCGCTCGTATCGCCACCCGCCCGGGCGGGGAATCCCTCCCCTATCTCTTCTATCTGCAGGGCGGGCCGGGCTATGAAGCCTGGCGGCCCAGCCTCTCCCCGCTGGAGCCCTCCTGGCTGAACGTGGCCCTGGAACGCTACCGGGTTGTGTTCGTGGATGAACGCGGCACGGGCCGCTCCACACCCGTCGGGGAGGATATTCTCAGCACCGGAAGTACCGCGGAGGTGGCCGAATACCTCAGCCATATGCGTGCCGATGGCATCGTGCGCGATTGCGAGGCGCTGCGCCAAGAACTCGGGGTGGAGAAAATCAATCTCCTCGGGCAGTCCTTCGGTGGTTTCACCACCGTGCATTACCTTTCGGTAGCGCCCGAACATATCGACCAGGCCTTCCTCACCGGCGGGCTTACCGCGGTGCGCCGCAGCGCTGATGATGTCTATTCCCTCACGTGGGAGAAGATGCGCGAGCACAGTGAAGAGTACTACCGGCGTTTCCCCGAGCACCGCGACCGAGTACGGGAGCTGGTGGAGCTGGCGGGTAGCGGTTCTATCGAATTACCCACCGGGGAAATAGTCTCGCCCTCGCGGCTGCGTTCCCTTGGGCACCTCCTCGGTTCGGATAACGGATGGCGGGAACTGTATTACCTGCTGGAAAAGAATCCGGCCTCCACAGCTTTCCGTTATGACCTGGCCGCGGCCATGCCTTTTGATGGGCGTAACCCGCTCTACTACGTGCTGCACGAATCTTCCTACGCGGATGGTGTGGTCACCAATTGGAGTGCGGAACGCACCCAACCGGAAGCTTTCCGCACCGATACCTCGCTCCTTTACGGCGAACACGTGTGGGCGGAATGGGCGGATACCGTCCCGGCTTTCCAACCGTGGAAAGATGTAGTTGAAAAACTGGCCACCTGGGAGTGGCCGCAGCTCTACTTCCCGGAAGCTTTGCGGGAATCGGGGGCACGCGGGGCGGCCGCGGTGTACGTGAATGACGCCTATGTGCCCCTGGAGTTCTCCCTCGAAACGGGGGCGCTACTTCCCGGGATTCACCGGTACGTGACCTCCACCCACGAGCACAGCGGTTTGCGCTCCAGTAACGGGGCGGTGCTGCGCACGCTCTTCGAATTGGCGGATGGCACGCGACTGCGCTAACCGGGCGCCGGGCGCGGCTCCCCCCAGTTGTTCGGAATTTCCGGACAACTGGTTGCGGGGCGTGCACTCCAGGAATAGTGGCTAGCCCGCGCGGGAGGGCCGGCGGTAAGAAAGTGAGGACATATATGTGGAATGATGCGGGTACGGACGCTGTGGTGTTCGGGGATAACCTACCGGTACTCCGGGCCCTACCGGCCGAATCATTCCAGCTTATTTACCTCGATCCTCCTTTTAACACCGGCCGGCCCCAGCGCCGTTCCACGGTGGTCACCCGACGTTCCACCACCGGGGATCGGATCGGTTTCAAAGGCCAACGCTACGAAACAATCGTGGAGCGGGTACTCGGCTACGACGATAGCTTCGCCGAATACTGGGGTTTCCTGGAGCCGCGCCTCGAAGAAGCCTGGCGGCTCCTCACCGATTCCGGGACCCTCTACCTGCATCTGGACTACCGGGAGGCGCATTACGCAAAGGTGCTCCTTGATGCACTTTTCGGGCGGGAGTGTTTCCTCAACGAAATAATTTGGGCCTACGATTACGGCGCCCGCACGAAAAAACGCTGGCCCGCCAAACATGACACCATTTTGGTGTACGTGAAGAACCCGGCCAGCTACTACTTCAACTCGGAAGATGTAGACCGCGAACCGTATATGGCGCCCGGCCTGGTTACTAAGGAAAAGGCAGCGCGCGGCAAACTTCCCACGGACGTGTGGTGGCATACCATCGTCTCCCCCACCGGAAAAGAAAAAACCGGCTACCCCACCCAAAAACCGCTCGGGATCCTGCGCCGGATTATCACCGCGTCCTCGCGCCCCGGGGATCGGGTCCTTGATTTCTTTGCCGGCTCGGGTACCACCGGTGCCGCGGCACGCGAATTAAACCGTCACTTCCTGCTCATTGACGCCAATCCGGAAGCCATCGCGGTCATGCGCACCCGCTTCCCCGATCAGGTGCGTTTCGGGGAATGGGCTGGCGCGGCGGTGAGCTGGGAGTAGCGCGCCAGCGGCACGCGCCCGGCAACTCGCCTGCGCCCCGGCTTAGTTATCCGCCCGCACCTGGGAATAGAGGGCGCAGGCCCCCACCCGATAGGCCGGCTCCAGGGAAAGCTCCGGATCGGCATAGAAATCCGGGGAATGATTCGAGGCCGGCTCCCCGCTGGCTGGGTTGAGCTGCTCGGGTGAAAAGCCACCGAAGAGCCAGAACACCGATTGCGCGCCAGCGGCCTGGCCGAGCACCGCGAAATCCTCACTGAAACCGAAAGTTTCGCTGGCCAGATTTTCCTCCCCGAATTCCGCGCCGATCACGTCACGCAAGGCTGCAACAGCTGCGTCGTCGTTCACGGTGGCATCCACCTGGCGGATCTGGCGGATCAGCGGTTCGGGGGCGCCGGCTGCGAGCGCCTCGGCCCGCACGATCCGCTCGATACCGGTATTGATAATCGCGCGGGTTTCCTCGTCCCGGAAACGGGTATTAATGCACAGGCGCGCGGTGTCCGGAATGATATTGTCCTGGCTGCCGGCCTGGAATACGCCCACGCTCACCACCGCGTTGCGGTCCGGATCCGTCATGCGGGAACGGATTGTTTGCAGGCGGGTGACGATGGCCGAACCGATAACAATAGGGTCGACGGCGCGGTGGGGCTGCGAGCCGTGCCCGCCCACCCCGTGCACAATAATTTCGAAACCGTCCGAGCCGGGCAGCACCCCACCCGGATAGAGATTGACCCAGCCGGCCGGGCGCGGCACCACGTGTCCGCCGTACATGATCTGCGGGCGCGGAGCTTTCTCCCACAATCCGGCCTCCACCATGGCGCGTGCTCCCAGGCCGTTTTCTTCCGAGGGCTGGAAAACAAAAACAATGGTGCCGCGCCACAGTTGCGGGTGCGCCGCGAAAACCCGGGCGAGGGCGAGCGCAATCGTCATATGGGAATCGTGCCCGCAAGCGTGCATGACCGGCACATTTTTCCCGGAGGCGTCGATTCCGGTGGCCCGCGAAGCGTAGGCGAGGCCGGTGCGCTCGGCAACGGGCAGGCCGTCCATATCCGCGCGGTAGCCCACCACCGGGCCGGGGCCGTTGCGCAGCACGCACGCAAAACCGGTATCGGTCACGGGGATGATCTGGCGGGTGATCTCACCGGAAAGGTCGATGGCTTCCAGGCGTGCGCGGAGCGCGCGCGACGTCTCCACTTCCTGGAAAGACAGCTCAGGATTGGCGTGGAAATACTGGAAATCCGCGGTCATAGTGGCCCGGTCCGAGGCGGTGAGGTGAAATTCCTCGGGAAGATACTGCACGGCGGTCCCTCTCATCCGATGCTAGCTTTGCGGGCGGCCCGGGCGCGGGGCGCACAGGGCCGCTCACCTGGTTTATTTTACCGCCGGGATCAGTGCGGACGCTCGGGCGCCCAGGTATGTGCGCGGAACCCCGGCGGTTTTTGGGCGGGCTAACCGGGCGCCGCGCCGAACGTCCGTAGCAGGCCGGGGCGGTGACTAGCTAGGCTGGAGGGAGTGCGCGGGCGAAGCGCTCCGGTAAGTGCGCGGGCCAGGCACGCCGATACCCGCGGCGGCAGCGCCCAGGCGAGGAGGATTATGTTCCACAACATTATTTGGGATATGGGCGGGACCATGGTGGATACCTACCCGCATGTGGATGCCACCTTGCAGGCGGTGGTTCTTGATTCCGGCCAGGAGGTTTCCCTCCTGGAGGTTGCGCGCCTCACCCGCCGCTCCACCAATCTGGCCATCACCGAGTTATCGCGCCGTTTCGGGATTCCGGAAGCGGAGTTTCGGGAGCGCGAGCAGGAGCTAAAAGACTCGTGGAAAATCACGCCACCGCCCGCGATGGCGCATGTGCATGAGGTGCTGGCCGCGGTTCCGGGGATTAATGTGGTGGTCACGCACCGGGATCGCGCGAGTGCCCGCACTCTCCTGGACGGTTTGAATCTCCGGGTTGCCGATATGGTCTGCCCCGAGGACGGCTTCCCGCGTAAACCCGATCCGGCGATGTTCACCCATATGCTCAACAAGCATCGCTTGGATCCGGCCCGCACCCTCGCTATTGGGGATCGGCCTATCGATATCACGACGGCGCATAAAGTTGGCGTGGCCGGTGCCCTCCTGGAAACTCCCGGTATTGAGCTGGAAGCGGACGCTGATTATCGCATCACTGATCTTGCGGAGGTTCTTCCGCTTCTCGGCTAATGAGCTAGCGTCTCGACCATGAGCTAGCGTTTCGACCAATGCGCTAGCATCTCGACCGATGAGCTAGCGGAGCGGTTACGCGCCCACGCGGGAGCTTTCCAAGCGCAACAGCGCCTTTTTCATATCCAGCCCGCCCGCGTATCCGCCCAGCCCACCGCGCGCGGCAAGCACCCGGTGGCACGGCAGCACGATAGGGATCGGGTTACGCGCGCACGCCGATCCCACCGCCCGCACGGCCCGCGGGTTGCCGACCATCGCAGCTAGCTCGCCATAGGAGCGGGTCTGCCCGTAGGGGATCTGCGCCAGAGCGCGCTGCACCCGGGCCGCAAAAGGCCCGCGGCTAAGAACTAGATCGGTGGGGAGCGTGAAGCGGGTGCGTTCCCCCGCGAAATATTCGGTGAGCTGGGCGCAGGCCCGCGCGGCAAGCACCTCTGCTCGGCGCCGATCTTCACCATCTTCCAGTTCGGTTACTGCCTGCGGGCGCGGCAGCCCGGGAAGTACTACCGCGATGAGAGCATGCGCCTGCGCCGCAACGGCGAACTGCCCCAGTGGGGAATCGCACGTCCGCCATACCGCTGCGGCGCAGGCACGTGTCATCGTCGGTCCTCTGATAGGCCCTCTTACCGGTCCTCTTACTTCGCGAGCTGAGCGGTGAGCTTTTCGAGGCCGCTCAGCACGGCTTCCACTTCACCCGCGCGGCGTTCCAGCGGGGTGAATGCGCCGTCCGTCCAATCCTCAAACATCATGAAATTCACTTCGGAGCGGATGGCGGGCATATTGAAATTAGCCGTGATCTGGCGCCATTGTTCGATAGCGCGCACGCCTCCGATGGAGCCGTGCCCCACGAAAGCAACCGGCTTATTCATCCATTCAACGCCCAGCGCGTCCACCGCGTTCTTGAAGACCCCGGGCACCCCGTGGTTGTATTCCGGGGTCACGAAAATAAAGGCGTCGAATTCGCTGATTTTATCGGACCAGCGCTGGATGGCAGGGTCATCGTACTGGCCGTTCGCCGCGGCCGGAACCACCGGGCTGGTGAGCAGCGGAATATCAAAATCCTTGATATTGACGAGCTCGTACGTGACCTCCCCTGCCCGCTGGGCTGCGAGCTGGGCGACGTAACCGGCCACACCCTCGGTAGCCTGGCCCTCGCGAATTGATCCGGAAATAATGGCGATCTTCATACAAGTGTCCTTTCGTTGAGGTGAGCGACACCCAGATTACCAATCACTCATTTACCTTTCAACCGGATATGTAGCGCTCTCGTTTAGCTCGGTGCGAACATCGCCCGCCTCAGCATCGGCTCCAACATCAGCATCGGCTTCAGCACAAAGATCAGTACTACCCTCCGCGGCGCTGCCGTTTCCAGCCACCCCGCCGGCACTCTCGTCCAGATCACTGGCAAGCACCGCGTAGACGATGGTGTCCGTCCACTCCCCTTTGAGCCAGAAATCCTGGCGCATATGCGCTTCCTTATACATTCCCGCGTGCTGGAGCATGAGCTCGCAGACCCGGTCCCGCGCATCCATTTGCGCGGCAACGCGATGCACCCCGCACTCCAGGCAGGCGTAGCGAATCATGGCTCGCATGGCCTCCGAAGCGTAGCCGTGCCCGCGAAAATCGGGGTGGAGCACGGTGGCAATTTCCGCGACGCCGTGCTGCGGATCGGTCATCCACAGGCGCACGTCCCCGATGGGTTGCGCATCAAGTTCTATAACGACGGCGAGCGCGGCCTGCGGGCCGCGCAAATCCCGCGCCTGGGCGCGCTGGGCAGCTTCGTTGACCGCCCGTTCAGGATTCCAGGCATCGGTCATGAGGTATCTGGTGACATCTTCGCGGCTATAAATGCTATGCAGCCACGGCGCATCATCGGGCCGGTGCAACCGAAGCCGCAACCGCGCAGTTGTCACCGAAAATTCTTCAGGTGTCGTGGTATTCATAACTCCTTAAGTGTAACGAAAAACACTTTTGAGGGAAGAGGTTCTGAGCTGGTTATCTGCGAAACGGGACGGGGCGGTAGTGCGGGAGCGGATCGCTTGCCAGCCTCCCGTACAGATCAACGTCAATCCGCTGCCCGTTGATCAGGAATTTCCCGCGTTCGGTGCCTTCCTTAAGGAATCCAGCCGCGCGGGCCACCCCGCCGGAGGCGGGGTTATTCACCCGGTGCCCGAGTTCCAGGCGCTCCAATCCGCGCTCACGCAGGGCCCAATCCGCCACCGCTGCCGCGGCCCGCGACATCATCCCACGCCCCCAGTAGTCGTGGTGCAACCAGTAGGAGAACCACCCGTTTTTCTCATCCCAATCCGCATCGATGCGGACCATGCCGATGAGTTCATCGCTATCGTCCCGGGCAATCACCCAGGCCAGCCGCGAGTCCGGGGCCTCCAAAATACGCGCGATATAGCGGCGGGCACCGGCCAGATCCGTAATATTGCCCTGCCGGATCATATCCGGGTGGGAAGCGAAGGCCGCCGCAATAGCTGCGGCGTCGCCCTCACGCACCGGGCGTAGCACAATATCAACGTTCATGGCCATTCCCTCGCGCTACCTACACATTAAAGCGGAACTCGACCACGTCGCCGTCTTGCATCACGTAGTCCTTGCCTTCTTGGCGCAGTTTTCCGTGTTCACGAGCGGCGGCTACCGAGCCGTATTCCACCAGGTCATCGAAGGAAACCACCTCCGCTTTAATGAAGCCGCGCTGAAAATCGGTGTGGATCACCCCTGCGGCCTGCGGGGCGGTATCACCCTTGTGGATGGTCCAGGCGCGGGCTTCTTTGGGGCCGGCCGTGAGGTAGGTTTGCAGGCCGAGGGTATCGAAACCCACCCGGGCCAGCTGATCCAGGCCGGATTCTTCCTGACCGGTGGCCTCCAACATTTCCCGGGCTTCCTCTTCGCTGAGTTCCACCAGTTCCGCCTCGAATTTGGCGTCGAGGAAAATGGCTTGGGCAGGCGCCACAAAGTCACGTAGTTCCTGTTGCATGGCCGCGTCAGCGAGGCCGTCGTCGTCGGTATTAAAAACGTAGATGAAGGGCTTCGAGGTCATGAGTTGGAAGGAGCGCAGGATGTCGGCATCGAATTCGGCGGCGTGGTTGGAGAGCACTTCCCCCGCCTCGAGGAGCGCGTAGGCCCGCTGCGCGGCATCGAGCGTTTCCTTCGGGGTTTTCTTCCCCGTCACTTCCTTGGTCAGGCGCGGAATGGCCTTTTCCAGGGTTTGCATATCGGCGAGGATGAGTTCGGTGGTGACCGTTTCGATATCATCCTTCGGGTCCACGCGGCCTTCCACGTGGACCACGTCCGGATCCGCAAAAGCACGGGTGACCAGGCAAATCGCATCCGCTTCGCGAATATTGGCGAGGAATTGGTTGCCCAGGCCCTCCCCCTTGGAGGCCCCGCGCACAATCCCGGCGATGTCCACAAAATCGACCGTCGCCGGCAGAATCTTCTGAGACCCGAAAATTTCGGCGAGCTTGGTCAGCCGCGCATCCGGGAGCGGCACCACGCCCACATTCGGCTCAATCGTCGCGAAGGGGTAGTTCGCCGCGAGCACCGTTGCGCGCGTGAGCGCATTAAAAAGGGTCGATTTTCCGACGTTGGGAAGTCCTGCAATACCAATTGTTAAAGCCACGCCCTCCATTCTAGCTAAGAGAAAGGAGGGCGGGCTGCTATTCCCCGGACTCGCAATCCGGGCGCGGCGCTACCGGGCTGCGGCGTTGCGCTACCGCGTTACCGGGCCGTTGATGCTACCGCGCGGGCGCGTCCATGGACTTCGGGGCGTGCCAAATATCTTCGCCGCGCAAAATCGCATCCGCGCCGCCGTCGATATAGAGAATCTGCCCGGTGATGGTCCGTGAGAGTCCGGTCACGAAGAAAACGAGCGCATCGGCAATATCGCGAGCTTCCGAAGCGCCGTGATACGGGGCGGGCAGCGCACCGAAAGCCTGCTTGCGCCCCTCTTCGGTGGAGAGAAGTTCCTTCGTCATCGGGGTGGCGACCACGCCCGGGCCCACCGCGTTGAGCCCCACGCCGCGCCCGGCGAATTCTTCGCTCACGGCCGCGCGGCGCACCCACGTGGCAATAGCGCGCTTGGAGGAGGCGTAATTGGCGTAGCCCTGCATCGGGCCCTGATCAGCTAGCTCCTTGCCGTAAGCGAGGGCTTCTTCGCGTTGATCATCGAGGAGCAGCTGCACGAGCTTAGGATCGCTGGGCTGCAAACTTGCACACGAGGCGGTAATGACCGCGCGCCCATTTTCCGCCTTTTCCAGGTAGGGAAGGAAAGCGCGCACGGTATCGCGCGCGCCGAAGTAATTCACCTTGAGATCGAGAGGCGAATTGCTCTGGGTGCCCGCATTCGCGATGACCCCGTCAATCTGCGGATACTTTTCCACCACCCGAGCGACGGCATCCGCAATCCCCTCCGGGGTGGACAGATCCGCTTCAAATTCTGCCCCGCGCAAATCAACACCGACGGGCGTATGCCCGCGTTCTTCCAGAATCTGCCCGCAAGCAGCGCCAATACCCGAGCCCATTCCGGTCACGACGATAGTAGACATGGTGTTCCTTTCTCCCCGGCGCCGCTTCCTCGCGGCACCGCCCGCGGGGCCGTACGTCCCAACTGTTGTGTGAGTTGCGTTATACCCCGCTTTTTGAAAGCTATCAGAGTTTTTTGCGGGGAACAAGGGGGCGACGACGCCGCCAGCCCGCTTCCCTCCCATTTTTCTGTCGTAGGTGGATGTTTGAATATCGCTATGGATATTTCGATTGTTCTAGGTGCTCTTATCGCGGTGGGATGCGCGTGTTTCGCCCTGGGGTTCTTGAGCGCGCGGGTGCGCTCGGGCGGGGCAGTTTCGGCCCGTGAGCTGGCACTGGTGCGCCAGCAACTGGAGGAGGCGCAGCGCGATGCCGGAGTGGTGCGGGCGCAGCTGGCGGCCGCCCAGGCTCGTTCGGATCGGTTAGAGGAGGAAAATAACGGGCTCATCGCCCGGGCTAAAACCGATAACGATATTTTGCGTTCCCTGGCTCCTATTACCCAGCAGCTTGAGGTGATGGAGCAGCGGGTTCGGGATGTGCAGGTTCTCCAAGGTGAGCAGCGCACCGAAATCCGCACCCAGCTGAGCGCGGCGGCGCGCACCCAGGAAGATCTGGCGCGGGCCACCCAGGCACTGCGCGGGGCGCTCAGTTCTACCTCGGCGCGCGGCATGTGGGGTGAAGTGGAATTGCGCCGGGTGGTGGAGGCCGCCGGAATGCTCCCCCACGTTGATTTTTCGGAGCAGGTTTCCGCGCCCGCGGGTGGTGGGCGCGCGGCGGGAGCGCGCCCGGATATGGTTATCCACCTGCCCGGCGGCGCTCATCTCCCCCTCGATGCCAAGGTTCCCCTCACCGCGATGCTCCAGGCGCAGGCCGCCCCGGCCACCACGGCGGAGGAAATCGCGCGGCGCCAGGATCTTCGCAAACAGCACGCCAAGGCGGTGCGTGCTCACGTGAATGCGCTAGCCAAACGGGATTACCCCGCGCTTTTCCCGGGTTCACCCCGGATCACCATTATGTTCCTCCCGGGTGAATCCCTCCTCGCGGAAGCGCTGCGGGAAGATCCGCCGCTCCTGGAGGATGCTCTGAATCTCGGGGTGGTTCCCGCTTCTCCCGCCTCGTTGCTGGCGCTGCTGCGCACCGTGGCAACGCTGTGGGCCTCCAGTAAAGTCAGCGAAGAAGCCGGGCATATTATTGCACTGGGTCGGGAAATGACGGACCGGCTGCGGGTGGTGGCTGGTCACCTGGAAAAGCTCGGGAATTCCCTCACCTCAGCGGTGAAGAACTACAACTCGGCGCTCTCCTCTTTCGATACGCGCGTGCTGGTCACCGCGCGGCGCCTAGAAAGCCTTGATGCTGATTTTGCTACCCCGCCGGCCATTGCCGCGGAAGAAGGGCAGGTTAAACGTTTCCACGATGCTGCTTTGCGGGAAGCACTGGACGGCGAAGAAGATCATGAAACTCGGATTGTCCCGTAGCAGTGCGGGGCAAAACATGGCACGATAACTGATATGGCTTCAACAACTCCGGTACCCGCCAACCTGCCGCAACGGGCTGCGCAGACAACACCGGATCACCCGTGGCCGCTGCGCCTCCTCTCGGTAAAAATCCGGGAATACGTGGCGAAAATGTCACGCCTCTGGGTGGAAGGTGAAGTCATTACCCTCCAGCGCCGCCCCGGAGCCAAAGTCCAGTTCCTCACCTTGCGGGATCTGGAAGAAAACGTCTCCATGACGGTGAAAATACTCAGCCATTTGCTTCCCGCAACCGTCACCTCCGGAAGCCGGGTGGTGGTGTGGGCAGTCCCGGATTTTTATACCGGTAATGGCTCGCTCTCCCTGTGGGCACAGGAAATCCGCCCGGTGGGCGTGGGCGATATTCTGGCCCGTTTGGAAGCCCTGAAAGCCAAACTTGCTGCCGAAGGTCTGTTCGCACCCGAACGTAAAAAACCGCTCCCCTTCTTACCGCGCGCGGTGGGGCTTATTGTGGGGCGCAATACTAAAGCCAAAGAGGATGTCATTATTAATGCCTCGCTGCGCTGGCCCGGGGTTCGTTTCGAGGTACGCGAAGTAGCGGTCCAGGGCCGGGATGCCGTGGCCCAGATGATTCCGGCCCTGCGTGAACTCGATGCCCATCCCGGGGTGGATGTTATTGTGCTGGCCCGCGGGGGCGGTTCCGTGGAAGATCTCCTTCCTTTCTCCGATGAGCACCTTGTTCGTGCTATTGCAGCCACCCGCACTCCGGTGGTCTCCGCTATCGGGCATGAAGGAGATAATCCCATCAGCGATTATGTGGCTGATCTACGGGCCTCCACCCCCACGGATGCCGCCAAACGCATCGTCCCGGATCGGGAAGCGGAACGTGAAGGTGTGCAGGCGGCGGTGCGCCGCTTGCGCCAGGGCATGCGCCACCGGGTGGACCGTGCCACTAAGGAACTCGAAGCATTACGCGCCCGGCCGGTACTGGCCCGCCCCCGCACCATGGTGGAGGTACGCGAACAAGATATTCATTCGCTGCGCTCCTGGCTGCGGGCCCATATTCGGCGCGATATGGCTTCCAATTCCCAAGATATTTCCTCGCTTCTTTCCCAGCTGCGGGCCCTCTCCCCCCAGGCGACACTGCAGCGCGGGTATTCGGTTATCCTAAGCGGGGATGACAGAGTAGTCTCACAAGAAAACGATGTCCGAATCGGGGAGCACCTGCGTGCCATTTTGGCCGCGGGAACCCTCCATCTCGAAGTGAAAGGGAGCGCGCATGGCAGCTAAGGGAACCACTCCTGAGGGGTTCACACCCCCGGCGCCAGCGCCGGGCTCCTCCCAGCCCCACACAGCGGGCGCCTCCGCGTCCCAGGTACCCGGCTCACCCGGACCTCAGGTACCTGGCGTCTCCGCGCCCCACCCGCGCGAAGATATTGAGGCGCGCGTTGCCACCCTCAGCTACGAAGATGCCCGAGCGCGGCTGGTTGATATCGTCTCCCGCTTAGAACAGGGCTCCATTCCCCTCGAAGAATCCCTACGCTTGTGGGAAGTTGGCGAATCCCTGGCCCGCCACTGCCAAAGCTGGCTAGATGGCGCAGCGGCCCGGATCGATGCCGCCGAACGCGGGGAAAGCCTCGTGGCTGCTCCGATGGCAGCCCCGCAGCCGGCAGCCGCCACTACCGCTCCCGCCCCGGCGACTGCTCCCGCTAATCAGGGCGCGCCAGCGAACCAGCCCGCGCCGGCCGCAGCGCACACGGGTGGCTATCAGGCGCCCGCTCCCGCGATCTCGCCGCAGGCCTCCAAGGAGGACCGAGTGGCAGCCCTGCGGGAAGCGGTGCGCGAAGTACGCGCTGAGGATGTACCGGCTATTCAGCCAGCTCCGGAAGCCATGGCGGAAGCTACTCCTGCCCCCGCTGCCCCGCGCGGCGCCTCCGTTCCCGCGGGTGGGCCTGCCGGTACACCCGCTGGTGGCCCCGCCACCGCACCGCCCTCCGCTGAGGAACCCGCGGCCGGCGAAGATGACGATGATTTCGATCCGGAAGAATTCGCAGACGGAACAGGCCTAGATACTACCCCGCTCACTCGCCACCCCGAGGATTTCGCATGACGATTCTCGTAATTGGCGATGCCATCGCCAACCAGCGTGAAGCGGAGACCCCATTTCGCGCCGGCACCATGTTTAAGGTGGCTGTCAATCTGGCCCACCTGGCTCGCGAAGTTCGGATGGTCACCAATATTTCCGAGGCTTCCGACCCGCAAGTCGTACGCGATTACGCCGCTGCCCACGGTGTCGAGCTCCTCTTGCGCCCCGCCACAAGCCCGGTCAGCGCTGCCTCAAATCCGCTCAGCGCGGCTTCATCCCCAGTCAGCGCGGCTTCATCCCCGGTCGGCGCTGCCTCAAACTCGGTCAGCGCAGCTCTCACCTCCGGGCTACCCACCCCGCCCCCGGCCGCTTTCACCGACGCTCATTACGGGGACGCACACGCAGACCCTGAAGAAAGCTGGGATATTTTGCCGGCTCCGGAACGCGGCGCCCGCAAACTCGATTTTGATCTTTTCAGCCCCTCCGCCACTATTTTCGGTGGAGATGCCTGCCATGCCATGCCCGCGGCCCACACCGTGCGCGAATGGCTGCGGGTATGCCGCTCCACCTCCACGATCATTTACTCGCCGGCACTGCGCCACCCCCGGGCCCGCAACCTGGACCGAGTCCGTATTCAAGCCGAAAGTTTCTTGCAGCTAAGTGACGTCGTCGTCGCAACCTCAAAAGACATCCGGCTGCTTTACGGTATTAGCGGCCCCGAAAACGAATTCGCCGCGGTGGCCGAACACTGGTTTAGTTTCGGGCCGCGGCTCGTCGCCATTCTCCTTGAGGACGGTGCCGCGCTCATGATCACCGCTTCGGGTGACCACCTCCACGTGGCATCCCTCCCGCGCCCCTTCGTGGACGTGGCCGGGGCCCGCAGCGCTTTTATAGCCACCACCATTGACACTCTGGACCGGGTGAGTCTGCTCGGGCGGGAAGCAAGCCCCGGCCTGGCCACCA